>NZ_CP043727.1:2826092-3140102 GCF_009831415.1 Yersinia canariae
GCCAAAGCGCAGCCAGAAAATCACCGAACAATGTGCAGATACTCCAGTCCTTTTTCTCGATGTAGACCCACAATATGGTGCGTTTAGTGTTTTATTTGATCCCAAAGTAGGTGCTGCTCAGGGTGCCGAGCATCTTATAGCATTAGGCCACCAGCAAATTGTGCTGATATCTGGGCCAAAAGACGCTATTTCAGCCCAATTACGCCACCAAGGCTGGTTAGAGGCATTGAATAATGCCTCACTGATGCCACAAGCGGTCTACTATGGAGAATGGAATGCACAAAGTGGCTATCAGGCAACGCGGAAGCTGATTGCCAGTGATACTCTTTTTAGCGCTATTTTAGTTGCTAACGACCAAATGGCCCTGGGCGTACTGCGCGCTTTACATGAATACAATGTCAATGTACCGAACGACGTTTCTGTTATTGGTTACGATGACACCGCAGACAGCGCTTATTTTCAGCCGCCACTGACTACTATCAGGCAAAATTTCAGGTTATTAGGGGAAGAAAGTGTTTCCCGTCTGATAGTTAGATTACACCATACAATTGAGCCACCCTCTCAATCGTTGTCATTAACGACTGAGCTAACAATACGCCAGACGACAGCGCCTTTTAATCCTGCCCGGCACAAAAATAAATAAATGCGATCACTCTCGACTATTTAATCAACCGCTATTTACTTTGCTTACAACGGAATTCATCTTTATAGCAATAAAATTGTGAGCGCATAACATTTTCCAATTAACTAACCGCGCAGATAGAAAATACTCCCATTCTCGCAAACGATAAGGCTGAAAACATGACAGTACAGCAAACAGTTCAACAACATATTAAACCAGCCCTATCACATATTTTGCTGCGCAGAGATTGGGAAAATTCGCAGGTAACACAGTACAATCGCCTTGAAGCTCATCCTCCATTTCGCAGTTGGCGTGAAGTCGATGCCGCTCAAAGTGATGCATTTTCCCCACAGCAGCAATTGCTCAATGGGCAGTGGTCATTCAGTTATTTTACACGGCCAGAATTAGTACCCGACGAGTGGGTCGACCAAGATTTGCCCGAGGCTGTCTCGATGCCAGTGCCTTCCAATTGGCAACTCCATGGCTATGACACCCCGATTTATACTAATGTGCAATACCCTATTCCTGTTAATCCGCCACGGGTACCGCAGAACAACCCAACAGGCTGCTACTCGTATAATTTCACATTAGAGTCCGATTGGCTCTCATCGGGTCAAACCCGCATTATTTTTGATGGTGTCAGTTCAGCATTTCACCTGTGGTGTAACGGTAACTGGGTCGGATATTCCCAAGACAGTCGCCTACCTGCTGAATTCGATCTTACATCTTACTTAAAGGCTGGTGATAACCGGATTGCCGTTCTCGTGTTGCGTTGGAGTGATGGTAGCTATCTGGAAGATCAAGATATGTGGCGCATGAGCGGAATCTTCCGTGATGTCAGCCTACTGCATAAACCAGATATTCATTTACGAGATATTCATATTTCGACGCATTTATCGCCAGAATTTACCTCTGCCCATTTAGATGTGATGGCGGCCGTTAACATTTCACCGCTTGATATCAATGATTCACAAGTGACTGGGACCTATCAAATCCGAGTGCAGCTTTGGCTGGCAGATGAGCTAATCACTACTTTACAACATCATCTTGGTACTCAACCTATTGATGAAAAAGGGAATTATACCGATCGTGCCCTCCTGAGAATGCGGATAGAGCACCCTTTTTTATGGAGTGCGGAACAACCTACGCTGTATCGAGCCGTCGTCTCACTACTTGATAGTCAGCAAGAACTGATAGAAGCAGAAGCCTATGATGTCGGTTTCCGGCAAGTGACCATTGATAAAGGTCTACTCAAAATCAATGGCAAAGCAGTGCTGATTCGTGGAGTCAATCGTCATGAGCATCACCCACTAACTGGGCAGGCCATAGATGAAAAAAGTATGCTGCAAGATATCATTCTCATGAAACAGTATAACTTTAATGCCGTGCGCTGCTCTCACTACCCCAATCATCCGCAGTGGTATCGTCTGTGCGATCACTACGGTTTATATGTTGTTGATGAAGCCAATATAGAGACACATGGAATGCAGCCTATGGGCCGGCTTGCTGACGATCCACAGTGGTTTTCTGCTTTTAGTGAACGGGTTACGCGAATGGTTCAGCGGGACCGCAACCACCCTTGTATTATTATTTGGTCATTGGGAAACGAATCAGGTCACGGAGCCACCCATGATGCTCTCTATCGCTGGATAAAAACCAATGACTCTACACGGCCAGTGCAGTATGAAGGAGGTGGAGCGAATACCCAAGCAACTGATATTATTTGCCCAATGTATGCTCGTGTAGATGAAGATCAGCCCTTCCCTGCGGTACCTAAGTGGGCGATAAAGAAATGGATTGGTTTGCCGGATGAGTCTCGTCCGTTAATTTTGTGTGAATATGCCCATGCCATGGGCAACAGTTTCGGTGGGTTTGCCCGCTATTGGCAAGCATTTCGCCAATATCCTCGGCTACAAGGCGGGTTTGTTTGGGATTGGGTCGACCAAAGTCTCACCCGTAGTGATGAAAATAGTCAGTCTTATTGGGCTTATGGTGGCGACTTTGGAGACAGCCCCAACGATCGCCAATTTTGTATGAATGGGTTGGTTTTTCCTGATAGAAGCCCTCACCCAAGTTTGTATGAAGCGCAATGCGCACAGCAGTTCTTCCAATTTTCATTAGTGAGCGCCACACCACTGGTCATCACTGTTTCCAGTGAGTATCTGTTCAGGAATAGTGACAATGAGCATCTATACTGGCGTATCGAATCAGCAGGTGAATTAGTTCAGGAAGGTGGCTTTCCGCTAGATCTATTACCTGAAAGCACACAGCATTACACCTTAACCGAGACATTACCAACCATCAATAATCTGGCTGATTTATGGCTAAATGTTGAGATAAGGCAGATAAAACAGACGCCTTGGTCACCAAGCAATCATCGCAGTGCCTGGCACCAGTGGCATTTACCACACTCGTTACCCGTCTTCCGCAATTCCTTGACGATCGCCACTACGCCCAATCCCCTCCAACTGCAACAGGATGCACATCATATTACTGTGGTTCATCAGGACCAGCGCTGGTTATTTAGTCGCCAAACCGGCTTGCTAGAGCAATGGTGGGCGGGTGGAAAAAATAGATTACTTACCCCGCTGCGCGATCAATTTGTTCGTGCGCCGCTGGATAATGATATTGGTATCAGTGAAGCCACTCGAATTGACCCTAATGCTTGGGTTGAACGTTGGAAAAAGGCAGGAATGTATCAGTTGGAACAGCAGTGCTTGTCATTACAGGCAGATATGTTATCCAATTCAATACAAATCAGTGCTGAATATATTTATGAGTTTGCCGAAGAACAATTATTACGGACCTCTTGGCTATACCGTTTTGATCAACAAGGACGAATGACCATTGATGTCCGGGTTCAAATTGCCACTTCGCTCCCTTCTCCCGCAAGAATCGGTATGTGCTGCCAATTATCGGATGTTTCAGAAAATGTTGGCTGGTTAGGGCTAGGGCCACACGAAAACTATCCTGATCGTCAACTCTCAGCACAATATGGTTATTGGGCCCGATCTCTCGAACAGATGCACACCCCCTACATATTCCCGAGTGAAAATGGGCTGCGCTGTAAAACCAATACGTTAAATTACGGAAATTGGCAATTAACAGGACAATTTCATTTTGGTATCGGCCGTTACAGCACGCAGCAACTCATGGAAACTAGCCATCAGCACTTACTTAAGCCGGATTCAGGGACCTGGCTAAATATTGATGGTTTTCATATGGGGGTTGGTGGTGATGACTCATGGAGTCCCAGTGTGCATGTCGATAATTTACTGACAAATGAAACTTATCAGTATCGGGTCTGCTGGCAGTACAAAAGTGAGGTCTGACGGCAAAGCAAGAGGTAAATTGTGTCATTTGCACTAGCGCGCAGTTTCAGATTTATCCCTATATCGAATCAAGAGGAATATTCTTAGTATCAATGTGTTCCAAACATCTCTTAGTCTCGCTTATTGTCATGCAATAAGTCATACATGTACTACTCCTTTGCAAATTTACGCGCCCACCCTGTTGGGCGTTTTTTTGTCTTGTGCTCTCATTGGATGAAATATCCCTTTGCAACTTTGTCACTGGCTAAGCACATTCACTCCATGAATTATTTGCGTTACAGGGCTAAGATAATCACTCAGTCATCGCATAGCTTCTGATTCGGTATCTTCATGTTACAAGAGGAATATTATGACATCGTTAACTCATCTCCCTGCGAACATGGTCGCGATAGAAATTACGCAGCCTGGTGGCCCTGAAGTCTTAGCCCCCGTTAAGCGCCCAACACCTATGCCGGCTGCGGGTGAAATACTGGTTAAGGTTTCAGCCGCGGGAGTTAACCGCCCTGATGTAATGCAACGCCGTGGTCAATATGCGCCACCGCCGGGGGCTTCAGATATTCCGGGATTAGAAATTGCAGGTGTCGTGGTCGCGGTTGCTGCAGATGTCACACGATTTAAAATTGGGGACAAAGTGTGTGGGTTAATAGCGGGCGGTGGCTATGCTCAATATTGCGTCATACATGAAACCAATGCCTTGTTGATCCCACCGGGCCTGACAGAAATCGAGGCAGCAGCGCTACCGGAAACCTTTTTTACTGTATGGACCAACCTATTCCAACGCGGTCATTTTGAAGCGGGTGAGACGGTATTAATTCATGGAGGGTCTTCAGGTATAGGGACTACAGCAATAATGCTGAGCAAAGCATTCGGTGCAAAAATAGTCATTGTTACTGTGGGTTCAGAAGAAAAGCGTCAAGCCTGCCTGACATTAGGGGCTGACATTGCCATTAACTATCACACTGAAGACTTTGTTGCTGAGACTAAACGAGCCACTGCAGGGAAAGGAGCTGATGTTATCGTTGATTTAATTGCTGGCGATTATGTCGCACGTAACTATGAAGCTGCAGCAATGAATGGTCGAATTGTCCAGATTGGTACTCAGAATGGGAATGCTAAAGACCTGAATTTGATGTTAATGCTACTAAAACGCCTGACGCACACAGGATCTACATTACGCTCGCGTACTGTGGCAGAAAAAGCGCTTATTGCCAAAGAACTGGAACAGCAGGTTTGGCCATTGCTGAGTGGTGGAGAAATGAAACCACAAATATTTCAAACGTTCCCACTGGAAGACGCCGCTAAAGCCCATGAGTTGATGGAAAGTAGCACACATATTGGTAAAATTGTCCTGACATCTTGAGGTTGTTCAGAACGATAATTACCCGGACTATAAAAACTCATCAGGTGAAATAGCAATGCAAGCTATTGTTTTCACCTGATGAATAAATAATATATCGGCATTACCCTCTAGCCAACTATAACAGTTTTGCTAACTAATTTATCAAACTGATATACCTTAAAATTAACTTTTCATGCTAATCTATAACAAACCATTATTGTTTAACTTTTATGAGTTATTAATCACAAGGTCATAATTATGGACATAATTAAAAAAATATTAATCGACGACATCGCGAGAATAAATCTGAAAGAAAAAAGAGATGGTCGGTTAAAATTTAACAGCGATTTTGTCTACAAACACCCCTACCTTTGCCTCGCAATGCTGATATCATACTTTTTTGTATTAGTTTTAATGTACTTAACACCCTATTTCGGTACGGGTTATATGATTACCTTTACCATCTTCTTTGTTTTGATGTCCGCCATTCTGATGATGGAAATCAAGCCTGTATTTAAATTTGAAGATATTGGCATTCTTGATTTACGCGTTTGCTATAACGGTGAGTGGTTCTTCAGCCGTGCGTTATCGACACAAGCAATTGATGAAATATTAAATAGTAAAAATATCAGTGATGACTTTAAGATTCGCTTTAAACATATTATTAGTAATAAGGGTGAAATAGATTTCTACGATGTCTATGATTTAGCCTATTTGCAAAAAAAGTCTCTGCGCGCCAATGAGCCCAACCAAACTGCATCGTTGGCGAGTACCTCTGCAATCAGACATTAATCCGAGACTCCAACATTACCCTGCCCTGCCAAATCCCCGGTAGGGTATGATACCTCTGCGCTTCAAAATCTCCTTTGTCCAGAATGAACTGTGATGACATGCTGACGGTTATCCCAAGCTTTTCTCTATGTAACTGACGCTAACAAAGCCACCTTTTATTTATCAAAACCATTATATTATTTATGAATAATATCGTTAACATATTAAAATGAGATCTATAATGAACTTATTGTTTCTAATAACAAAAGGCTGGCAGGCATGGACAAGATTGATAAACAATTGATAGCTATTTTAGCAAAGAATGCTCGGGTCTCTCTTAAAGATCTCTCACAGCAAGTAAGCCTTTCCTCCCCCAGCACCTCTGAACGCCTACGGCGTCTTGAAGAACGTAATATCATCCGCAGTTACACACTAGATTTGGATCAACAAGCCTTCGGTTATAACTTGCGAGCCATTGTGCGAGTCAAACCTCTAGCAGGAAGGTTGCATATAACTGAGGAAATGATTCAGTCAACACCTGAATGTATCGAGTGTGACAAAGTGACAGGTGACGATTGTTTTGTTAGCCGTTTATATATTCATTCAATGGAGCAATTGGATACAATTATTGATCGCTGGTCAGAACACGCCGAAATCCAGACATCAATTGTAAAATCGTCTCCAATTATGCGACGGTTGCCGCCTTTAGTGCAGTTGTCTAAAGAAAGTAAAATCTGAAATCTGCACCCTATCCCTCACTTTATCTATAATAAAGAGTTATGCTTTACATAATTAATATCTAGAAGTGAATAGTTGATGAGTAATAATCAAAGTCATGCGTCAGATTCATCGATTCTTACGCTCCCCTATACCCATTGGGGGCAAAACAATACGCAAAACTCCAGTGCCATTGAGGCTCTGGAGCAAGGTAAAGTGCTTTTCCTACCTCATCTGGCGTTTGAACTGAGTGAACAGGAAAAGCAATTGCTTTATCCTGATCTGGTTGATATTAAACGTAAAAATATCAGCTTCAAACCACTGGACGGCACACTAACGGGTGTCACTGATGAAAGCAAAGTGGCATTAACTCACCAGTTACTTGAGCGCTACTATCAAAGCTGCCTCAGTCTGGTGAGCCAGTTATTGCCAGAATATACTTCGGCACTGCACAGCCCGACCAACAGCCTACGTTTGCATCCAGTTACCGCCTGGCGCGATAAAACATCCTGGCGTAAGGATGATAGCCGTTTGCATGTTGATGCTTTCCCTTCCCGACCTAATTATGGTGAGCGAATCATCCGCATCTTTACCAATATCAATCCTCATAATGAGCCTCGCTCATGGCGTGTTGGTGAAGATTTTACACAATTGGCTAGCCGCTATTTACAGCAACTTGATAACTACTCCCCTGTCAGCAGTTGGTTGCAGCATAAAATTGGGATAACTAAGCGCCGCCGTAGCCATTACGATCATTTGATGCTGCAACTACATGACAAAATGAAGTCTGATGCTGATTATCAAAAAAATGGTGTACAAGAGGCTATTGATTTCCCACCGGGTAGTAGTTGGATCTGTTTTTCAGATCAAACCCCCCATGCGGCGATGGGAGGCCAATTTATGTTGGAACAAACGTTTCTGCTACCTGTTGAAGGGATGAAGAACCCTCAGCAATCTCCACTAAAAATATTGGAATCGTTAATGAAGAAATCGCTAATATAGCGTTATAGCTTGCTGACGATGGCTAACAACAGAAAGCCTGCTGACAAAGCGAGCTTTCTGTTGTTAGCGCCTCTTTGCAATGTGGCATTATATCTGTTGTCAGTATCTGACAAAAAAAACACTTTTTTGACTTGATCCTCGGTAAAAAAATAAATATCATTTTTGCACAGTGAAAATCAACTCTATAATAGTTTGACCTGAGGGAAATAAATTGACCTCATCGAGCGTAGCTTGCGCATGGGAATTATTTACGTGGTTCATTCTTGTGTTGGCAATAGGATTGTATCTTAGATATTAGTTTGATTTTAGATGTGAATTTTGCACCCGACAGTTATTGAATCTTATCAGATAACTATTGGAGGTTAATATGGTTAAGGTCTATGACAGAAACAGAAACCAAATTATCCCTGGCAAACGTGTTATGGTCGCGCAAACGGGGGAAATTGACGTAGCAAAAGCTATTCATGCCGAAGGTATGGCACCAGTACAGGCAGAGCGGGAGCGGGTTGTCGAGTTACAACATACCGGTGAGCGCTATGTGCCTTTTGATTTAGTCAGACTAGGTTAACGTATTTAAACTGTAGTTACTCCGCTGATTGAAACACTCTATCATTAAAATCGTCACTTATTTCCGGGGCGTGCCGGCTTCAAATAGGTTGCCCCGGTTTTTATCTATATTACACTGACGATTATTAAACTCGGGTTAATGACTGTGGGTAATAATCTCATGCTGTAACATTATATTGCAACATGGGATTTTCACTCACCCGGCAGATATTAATCAACCCCGGATTGCCTCAGTTTAAATATGGCACGCCGGTTCAGTCACTTGAGCGACTTTCTTTTGGAAAGTATCAAGTCGGCAAAGTTTGTTATCACCCTCATTTTCACACCCCTCAATAGCAATTGGGACAACTCTTGCCGGGTTGTTTTTTAGATCTAACTTCTCCGCATTTCGCAGTTGATCCATTGTTTGATAGAACATTTTCACTGCAACAAAGCGCTGTTGGCTATTCGGGTTCTGCCATAACTCAAATACCAGCCCCCCACCAGGCGGTGTATTATCCGGTTGCTGCGGTAATTGCCAATTCGCACCTAACATACCGGCGATATTAGCAATATTGGTATCATGCCCACCGAGGAACAACAATTTAGTTTGTGGGGACAGTGGCAATGTTTGCCCTTGGGCATCGCGCTGTAACACTAATGCCGTATCAATTTGTTGTAATAATGGCGTTCCTTTATGACGGGCAATGTAAGGAGTCTTAGCCATTAAATCAAATTGCGCATTATGCAGCGACAATAACGAGACCCAATTATTTTCACCACTAAGGCGGTGCCAGGCAACATCAGGCATAGCTTGCGAGTTCTGTAACAGGAAAATTTCACCTAACGTCGATGAAAGCGCCAATGGCCCACTCAATGAGACTTTTGTCCCCCCTTCACTGACCTTGATTTCATTTGCCGCAAAAGTAGCAAAGTCGCAAGTTTTCCCTTTTTGTTGCAACGAGTGACAATAAGGCGAAGCCGCAAAGTTTAGCACTTCCCCCATCTGAGCAAAGGGTTTGGCATAGCGCTGGCTCAGCTCACTCAGCGGCCCACCCAACCTTTCTTCAACAGCCTGCTGGGTTTGCGCCGAATCTAATTTGCACACTCCGGCGTCAACAGGATGAAATAGTGGGTCAACTTTTTTTAAATCAGTCTGATAATGTACTTTCAGGCCACACCCCGGTGCGACACCATCCAGAAATGCCTGTCCCGTTAAGCGGGTACGCTGGTCAATATCAGCCTGAGCATAGACGGCCCCATCAGCCGGACACTCCGCCGGTAACAGCCCTTGGTGACGGAAATAGTCACCATAAAATCCCCCCATCAATGTAACCAATTCGGCCCCACGAGGGGTTAAATACCCCGCTTTTACTGGCCATTGGGGCCATTTGTCGGGAGTAACATCATTCATTAGCTGTGTTTGTTTCGTCGGGGAGCGGACACCATGACGGCTCAAAATAACCACTCGCTCCAACGTGTAACCATTAGATGATGAAATAACCGGTGCAGCACTGACCGTAAAACTACTCAGCACCAAGGTGAGTGCGGATAGCCGCAAACATTTTTTTGCTACTGTCATAATTTTATATCCTTATTAAAACTACGAATATTTTTGCCCTACCGAGTATGGTTGACGATCACCGGCCTCACAATGTGGGAAAAGCAACAAATATCCCCTTTGCATAAGACTTGGCAGCAAAAATTTTAACGCCGAACGCGCTAAACTTGATTCGCTTCTCATTGTTAGAACGATAATTAGCCGATTATGTTATAGACGACATTAATACTTAAAGGAGGTACAAACCCGCTCTATCGATCCGGTCATTATCCGGACAATATTTAGTGCATTAGGGTTGATGGATATAGCCCATAATCCGGCGGCTATACATACAAATTATAAGGAGTCTGACATGCGGAAAGCAGGCGATATCGACAGAGTCATGTCGGCCAGACAACTTCCCAATAAAGCCGTAGCCTTGATTCTTGCAGGTGGCCGTGGCTCTCGCCTTAAAGATCTTACGTCTGTCCGAGCAAAACCCGCTGTGCACTTCGGCGGAAAATACCGCATTATCGACTTCGCACTCTCAAATTGCCTTAATTCAGGCATTCGCCGTATCGGCGTGATAACTCAATATCAGTCTCATACCTTGGTTCAGCATATACAACATGGTTGGTCATTTCTCAGTGAAGAGATGAATGAGTTTGTTGATTTATTGCCAGCACAACAGCGCCAGGGGCGGGAACATTGGTACACCGGCACCGCAGATGCAGTTTTCCAGAATCTGGATATTATTCGTCGCTATCGTGCTGAATATGTAGTGATTCTGGCGGGAGATCATATTTATAAGATGGATTACTCGCGCATGCTGCTGGATCACGTTGAAAGTGGCGCGGCCTGTACTGTGGCTTGCATTGAAGTGCCCAAGGAGGAAGCAACGGCTTTCGGTGTGATGGAGGTATCCGAAGAGCTGCAAGTCAAAATGTTTTGGGAAAAACCTGATGATCCCCCCACATTGCCGGGCAAACCAGATAGCAGTCTGGCCAGTATGGGAATTTATGTGTTTAATGCAGAATTCCTGTTTGGTCTACTTGAGAGTGACCATGCAGACGAAAACAGCAGCCATGATTTTGGCAAAGACATTCTGCCGAAAATTACTGAACAGGGCCATGTTTGGGCGCATCCGTTCTCACTGTCTTGTGTTTCCTCCTCACCAGATGCTCCTGACTATTGGCGTGATGTCGGAACATTGGATGCCTATTGGCAAGCAAACCTCGACCAAGCCGCGATTACCCCAGAGCTGGATATGTATGACTCACATTGGCCAATACGCACCTATGCCGAGCCATTGCCTCCCGCTAAATTTGTTCAGGACCGCTCCGGCAGTCATGGCATGACAATGAATACCTTGGTTTCCGGCGGCTGTTTTATCTCCGGTTCAGTGGTGGTCAACTCGGTGTTATTTTCTAGAGTACGAATCAATTCATTCTGCAATATAGACTCTTGCGTATTACTACCCGACGTCAATGTGGGCCGCTCCTGCCGGTTACATCGTTGCGTAATAGATCGCGCCAGTACAATTCCAGAGGGAATGGTCATTGGTGAAAATGCAGATGAAGATGCCCGCCGTTTTTATCGTTCGGACAGTGGTATTGTGCTGGTTACGCGAGAGATGCTGGCGAAGCTGTAAGCACTGGAATGTTATCAAGGCTAAATCGGCCAGACATGGACAAGTAGGGAATAGTTTATATAATCAGGCCAAACAAATGAAAAGGTCTGAATATGTCATTTACTGAATGGGTCATTTTGGGTGTAGTGATTGGTTGTGCCATTGGCGCCTTACTGAAGATTTTTGGCAAGAAAAAAGATAGTTAGCCCTTTCAGTTCCCCCCCATTGATTAAAACGGCACTGATACAGTGCCGTTTCATTATACCCTGAGCTGATGCCGCTTAGTGCACAACTATCAAATCAGTCAATGGCCCGGCCACCATCAGCAGCCATAATAATAAACTGCTGATCATCGCGCGCCGCAATAGTTTAGCCGCCCCCAGCCACCGCGAATTGAGAGTGCGCCCACTCGCCGTTTTTTTCCCCCACAACTGCGCTAATGCCGCATCAAAATCTGCTGTTTGTGGTTCGTGGGTATAGAGCAATGCAAATAGCCGCTCATCAAGCCATAAGCGCCAGCAATAATAATGTGTCACACCCGCCAGCAGTAATAATAATCCCGCGACAATACTATCAGCGCCCCATAGCGCAAAGACTATCGGCGGCAAGGTCAATGCAGCCAGATAACGCCAACTGGCAAGATGAATCGTCAGCACCTGCCCGGCTATTGGGTTGTTTAGCATAGTTTTTTCCTCTTTTGCGCAAGAGCCTGTAAATGCTGGGGCTGCAATACCACTTGCGGGCGAACCTGTCGTAATAATTCAGCCGCTGCCTGTGGTGTCGCAACGCGCCCTTGATCAAGTAACCATGCCGCAATCACCAACGCGCTACGTGACATTCCCAGCGCACAATGAACCAGAACCGTCCCCTGTTGTTGATGCAATTGATTAAGCGCTGCGACAGCCAGCGCCAATTGTTGTTGATTAGGCACCACCAAATCCATTAACGGGCAGCATTGATAGGGTTTATTGCGGCTATAGCGGCTGCGGCAAAATTCTGCAGTGACATCCAACGCGCTAGCTTGTGATAGCGGCTGTCGCGGGTAACTGCCGATAAATACACCATCAATTACCTGTATTGCTTGCGGTAATTGGCGGGTAAACCCATACATCGATAGCCAAGCTCCGCATCGATATGGCCACAATAGCAGCCGGGCTGAAGGCGACATTCGGCCATCACGCCCTTTTTGGAATACACTCGGGCCGTAGCCACTATAACCCGCGGCTACGGCAAGTAGAGAAATTGCCGGCCACACCAATACATAGCCGCCGCCTCCCAGCCACCACGCCAATCCACCCGTCAGTAACGCCCCACTGCCGTACCAAAGCGCCAATTTCAAAGATGAGCGATGAGGGCGCTGCCAGTGCCAACCGCTATTGATGGGGATGAGATAACTGACAATCACTCCCGCAGCCAGGCCCGTAGCAATATCAATCACATGATGTTGCCAGGTGGCCAGAACAGATACTGCAATTAATGCAAACCAACCTGTCATTAGCCAGCGCAATATTCCCTGGCAATGTGGCCAAAAACGCAGCCACAGTAACCAAGCGAGCATAATGTGTAATGACGGTGCCTGGTTATAAGGCAAATCAAACATTTCAAGTTGCTGAAATAGCCAGCCAAATGGCCCGTCAGTGACCGGGCGAACAAAGCTGAATTTGAGTGGAAACAGCAAAAAACCAAGACACGCCACCAGTGATGCCATGATCAATCGAAGCGCATGACGCGTTTGTTCTCGCAATGAAGTACAGATAAATAACGACAAGCCATAAAGCAGGTCAATACTCCAATAGGGCACAATCGTCCAAGGCAGAAAAGGAATATGATGTTCCCAGCTATATACCACACTGCCCACCCCCGCGCGGCTGGCAGTGAAGTGATTGGTCTGGCCGTAACTGATAAAAAACAGTGGGGCTAGCAGCAACAACCACAGCACGGCACGCCGCCAGAGTTGCTTGCGAGTTACCCTATTATCCCCCTCAGTCATCAGCACGACGCACCGCCAGAGATACGGTGAAAATCCCCCATTCATCAATCAGTTGATGGCATTTATCAAATCCGGCCTGCTCAACCAAGGCATCCATTTCCCCCTGGCTACGTACCCGCATTACCCACGGCTGCCCACCTTGATGACTGGTCAATGCACGAGCAATCATTTTAAGTTGTGGGTGCCACGGCTGGCCGGTGTAAACCAGCATTCCCCCCGCAGGAATTGCTGTGGCCAATCCCGCCAATGAGGACTGAATCAGGTTGTTTTGTGGGAATAGCTCATATAACCCGGAAACAATAGCCAGTGTGGGGTTCGGGGCCAAGTTCGCCAGTGAGTCCCGGTCAAACGCATCACCTTTTTCGAACCGCGCAACCTGTGCCAAATTGCGCTCTGCTATCATGGCTTGCCCTTTCTCCACATTCAGATCGCTGTAATCACGCAGTAGAATTTGCTCAACATCATACTGGTCAGTCAGCGCATCCAATACATAGCGGCCGTGGCCTGCCGCGATATCAACAATGCGCAGCGGCATGTTTTTATCACGCAATTGCTGAAGAGCCATTTGGATGGTTTGCTGCAAATGCACTTTGCGCATGCGAATACCGCGCCAGCCAATACTATTGAGGTATTGCTGGTCAATATACCGCCCCAGTTTGTTCTTGCCCTCTGGCTGATTGCGATAGACGTAATCCAGCGTACTGCCGGAGTCAAAACCGGTTTCGAACCCTAATCGCACGCCGGTGGCACTGCTGCCCAGCGTTTTCATACCGTAACGCAATGCGCTGTAGTACAAACCTTCAGGCGAATAGGGTTTCAGCGGCACTTGCAGCGCCCGATAGCAGTCCGCACTGGCACTCCAGCAATCCTCATAGCTGTAATTGTGAGCAGGTAATTGCTCGGTATACAGCCGCTCAATAAAAACTCGCATCTTATCAAAAGCCAATTGGCGGTCTTTCTCACCTAACGTGTCATGATAAAAACCGGGCAAGACATGCTGTTCCTTCACCGGGCTACTCAGCCGTTGATAGAATTTCTGCTGCGGCGCGCGATGCACCACAAAATCATCACCGGAAATCAGTAATTGTGTCGGTAATGTAATCGCTGCGGCATCTTGCACAATTCGGTCGGCAGCCCGATAAAGGTCCAGTAAGATATTGACCGCAATCGGGCGACTCACCAGCGGGTCAGTATCGAAACTGGCAACCCGCGCGGTGTCATGAGTCAGGAACTTACCTTTTACATAAGATTTAACGTAAAACAGCCCGCGAAACCGCTGCATGAGCATTAATCCTGGGCGAGCAAACGGCACATACAGTTTCACCTTAAACGCCGGTGAGGCCAAAATCATGCCGCGAATTTTTGGAGCATAATCATGTACCCAAGTAGCAACCAGCACCGCCCCAACACTTTGGGCTACCACCATAATATCCCGCAGTGGCACTTGGCTATCAGCACTAGCAAAACGGACAAACTCGTCAACATCTTGCACCGAACGCGCCAAACTTGGGCTATAACCTCTGGGGCCAGGTGATTGACCATGGCCACGCGCATCCCAGGCATAAAATGTGACATCGGGTAGCATCAACTCATCAACAATGCGCTGCAAACGCCCCGAATGTTCATGACCACGATGAAACAACACTATCACTCGTTTTGCCGGCCCATGCTGAGCTGGCCAGCAACGGTAGAATAATGATGTCTTGTCACTGGTGATAAATGTCAGTTCCTGAGCAACACGGTTTCCTTGAGTCACGGCATTTTCCTTGTAGCGAGCTGTTGCAAAGTGATAAACCGTTGCTGTAATTCAGTGCGGAATATCTGTTTGTCATCATGAAAATAGATAGGTTTATCAACATAAATATCAATGAAGAATGGCACAGGAATACGCTGGCCTTTGCCCATCGCCCGCCCCAAACCATGCATATACACCGGCGTTATTGGCGTGGTCGGAAACTGTCGGCTCAGATACCACAGACCCGATTTAAATTCGGAGAATTTTTCCGGTTCACCGCGCGTCCCTTCGGGGAACAAAATCACAATTTTGTTATTTGATAACGCCTCAATACACCCCGCCAGCGGGTCACTGCCCTTGCCTGCTCCACCGCGCGTCACCGGAATAATGCCAATCACTTTAATCGCAAACCAGGCAATGGCGCGATTACGTAGAAAGTAGTCAGCAGCAGCCACCGGATGAACCTGCGATAAGGTCGAGAGAGGAAATAAGGTAAACAGCGTCAATATATCCAAATGGCTATTATGATTTGCCACCACAATTGCCGGCCCTTTGAGAGGTAACTGTTTTCGCTGCCAGACACAAACCCCCAGCCATACCAAAACTATCGGATACGCCACACACAACGTAAAAATCCAGCGCAATAGTCGGTTCACGGCCAGCCCTTAATAGTAAAAATAGCGGATAAAATGGAAGAACAGCGGCGCGGTATAGATGAGGGAGTCCAGGCGGTCAAGAATACCGCCGTGACCGGGCAATAACTTACCTGAATCTTTCACCCCAAGATCACGTTTAACAGCCGACATCACTACATCGCCACAAAAACCCGTCAGCCCGATCAGCAATCCAGCGAGCAGTGAAAAAGTGAGATTCATGGGTGTTAATATCGGCCCCAAAATACCCGCTAAGACCATGGTTGTGGCCGCGCCCCCCAGTAATCCCGCCAGTGTTTTATTAGGGCTGACTGTCGGTGTCACTTTAATGCGGCCTAATGATTTCCCCCATAAATATTGAGCTATATCATTCAGTTCCGTCAGCGCCACCAGGAACACCACCAGCAAAGCCCCCTGCCCACCAATACCGCCGGGTAACACCATCAAAAATGCCACATGACTTAGGGCAAACACCGTGGTCATCAAGCCCCAATGCATATTCGATGCCGCATGTAAGAAGCCTTTGGTATCACCAATCAGCACCATGCGCACCGGCAAGAACAAGAATGCATAAATCGGGATAAAAATAACGAACATGCCGTACCAGCCCATGCCAATCCACAGATAGTGAACAGGAATAGCCAGATACATCCACAGCAAAGGAATGTTGTCAGAGCGACGAGTGGAAATCAGTGTTAAAAATTCTTTTAATGCCAGAAAACTGATAAAACCGAAAATAACCAACGACAGCCATTTGGGGCTAACCATCGCCACGGCAAAGACAATAATAATCAGCCACCAACTGGTGATGCGCTGGCGTAACTCCAACCAGTCTTTTTCCGGATATCGCAGGATCAAAACAGTAATAATGATGCTGGCAATCACCAATAGACCAAAAATAACCGCCAAACTGATAGCCAATGTTGAGTTCATATTATGCCTCTGACCTTAGCGCCGCTCGGCAGCGATTGATGCATGTCCACAGCAATAACACGGAGGCAAAACCGAACAACCATCCGGAATAAACCAAGGCCGTTGGCCACACGGCAATCGCCAGCCCATAAGCGCCAAACAATAGTGCTCGGTCACTTTTCCCTAATGGCCCCTGATATCCCCGTGGTCGGCCCAATGTTTGCGCCATTACCCCACAAAACTCGGTCAGTAAGGCCAAAAACACGGCCAATATCACCCATTCAGGATGCGCATAGGGAAGCAGAGCAAATGGCAGATAAAGCGCAATATCCGACACGACATCGCCAATCTCATTGAGTAAAGCCCCTAAACGCGACTGCTGGTTAAATTCCCGGGCCAGCATGCCATCAATAGCATTCAGTGCCATGCGGAAAAACAGGAACAAAGGGAGCAGGAGAAACATCATTCGTGTGGGATATATCGCCAATGCAAAACCGACGACCAGTGAAGCGACCATTGTAAACAAAGTGACCTGATTCGCGGTCACTCCTCGCTGATACAACCTAGTCAAACACGGGCGCAGCAGCGCCTGGAATCGCGGTTTAATATCATAAAGCGTCATAAATACACCTGTGTATTGACCCTGAAAATGTCAGCAGTTGCTTAATAGGTGGTTATTTAAATGATTCCACCGAAAATGATTCTGGAAAGGTATCACTTGTGGCCCGAGAGACCAACAGGAAAAGCAAGCAAGGAAAAATGCACACGATTGATTTGTAGGAATTTTCTGATGAACAGTAAGGTTTCTTTCGCCCGGCAATAGTGTAGTTCACCGCAGCAATCAGCTCTGACACTAGACTGCCATCACAGTGCCTGCTGCCCCTCAACTGTGGTACCGAAATCATCAATAATAGAGAAGAACACCGTTTTATTGACACCTGAGAGTTTTTCATTATTTTTCAATGGGATATCAACACTTTCTTTGGGCGGGACTACCGCGTCGACATTTAGGGCAATGTCCTCTTTTGGCTTGCTATTCTCTCCACCCAGCGCCAATGACAAGAAAGTTACATGAAAGGGGGTCGGGTTTGTCACACGTAACACATAACTGTTCCCTTTCGGCACTAATTGAAAAGCCAGTTTTTGCTCAACACCTTGTGCGCTGGCAGGAATACCCGCAGGCCGGTAAAAAAGTTTGAGACGTGAGCGAAATGCAATTTGCAGTTTATTCTGTTTTCCTCTGTCGCCCTCCACTTTGGGTGGAACCTCTAACACATTGAGCCAGAACATGGATTCACGATCGGGCAAAACATGACCGGCCTTGCCGGAGTAAAAAATACGAACCCATTGATTAGTATTTGCATTGAGGCGAAAAACAGGTGTCTCAATCACGAACGGCACCTTAATCTTGTCAGGCGATTGATCCATCTCGGCCGTTTTATTATCGACCCACATTTGGATTAAGGCGGGTTGATCTCCTTTATTCAGAATCTGCACACTGCCAGAATTTTTGTCACCCGTCACAATCACACGTGTAAGGCCCATCGCCACGCCCGCTTGAGAGAAACTGCTCATCAGCAGCGCATTAAAAACCAAACCATAGACAATGCTACGCCGGACAGTCACCCGGTGAATCACATGTAGGAAAAATGACGATAAACTTTTCATTTATGGGCCTGCGTCAGTGTATAAGTTCCCTTGATAACGAAACCGCTCCGTACATCGTCGAATACCGTTACTTATAAATGAGCGTAAACGTGATAGCACTACTCACACTGCCCGCCGTCACCTGATTGCCCGTTTGATATAAACCGGCAATCATTGGTACTTTATAATTTCCCAATGCTATCGATGAATCATAATCATCTAACTGATACACCGTGCCAAAGGTCACTGGAACAGTGTTGCCGCGTAGCAGTTGGATGCCAATCCCGGTTGCTGTGGATGTTGCATTGGTTGCGACGACCCCATTGGTGGCATCCAGCACCGGTGTTGTCGCAGCAAAACTGTAACCAATGCTACTCAACCCCGCAGGACACTGGTTAAACGCCAGATTGAAGGCTTTTCTTCCTGCCACGGAGCCGGGTCCGTTGAACTGACTAACACTGCTTTCTGGTAAGTTAACGTTCACATTCGGAGTGATACAAGTTCCGCCAGAAATAATACTGGAATTACCGGCTTTAAACTGGGCAATCATGTAAGTGAGATCCCCCGGTGCCGAAGCGCCATTATAAGTTTGCAGATGGCGCATATACATGGGGTCGAAGAGCGGGATAGCGCCGGCAGTCAATCCGGTGGTGGTTTTAATAAAACGTATCTGTACATCCACACCGATATAAAATCGGGTGCCAGTATAATTCACCGTTATGGATTCAGGGTGCGTTTGCTGCCCCCCCGCGTTGATGGTCAATGGTTGCCAATCGGTTGTTTTACCATTGATGGTGTAGCGCCAGCGAGCCACATAGCCAAGGCCGGTTTTTACTACGGTATTGTAAACTGTGTAGGTTTTCCCATCGATATTTACCGAACTGAGTGCGGAATACGGCGGATATCCCTGAACACTGAATTGTACCGGCTGCTGATAATTGCTGTTAGGGGCACAACTCCAGGCGGTAGCATTCGGAGAACTAAACCAGCCCCCCAGAACATCCCCAACTTTACTGTCCCTGCCCATCTGAATCGTGGCTGAATCAAAATACTGATAATAACCACTATTTCGCGCGCAGTTCACATAAATGCCTTCCGCGCTGGCCGTACCCGCGTGAGCCAACAGATACAACGTCAAAATCACAAGGCAACGATTTGATTTTCTGAATAATTTCATCACCGTGCCCCTTTTGATTAACAGTCGCGTAGCGCTCTGGAGCGCGCGATGGCGATAGACTCTCATCTGCATATCACCTCTAACTGGCGGAACTCACCTTTCGCCACAGCGCCACCGGGCAAGGTGTAATCAAAACCACAACTCTCACTCACGCCTTCCCCCCAAATCACCCGCAGATGACCAGTTGGCTGATTCACCCGCACCATAGCTTGCCCACCCTGAGCGATATAGCCCACGCTGGCACCATTAGTATCTTTTACCTCTGCACCAAATGGCAGCGGCGTATTATCGGCAAGGCGACCGGTCAATAGCATTGAATAACCGCTGGAGGTATCAAACTTCATTAATGCAACCGCCCCGGCGGTGGGAGCCACACGCTGACTGGTCGTTTTAAACTCTACATCCGACGATAAACCTTTGGGGTCAAGTTCAACATCATTCTGCCGGTATGGGCTTAAGTAAGGGACAACCGCGCGGCCCCGGCTATCAAGATACATAGCAGAATAATTGGCCACCCGCGCACCTGCGGCATCTGGCGCTTCAACAATCCCGACGGTATCTCCCAACGAGGAGGCAAATATCACACCGCCGCTGTAGGCGACAACACCACCAGACACGCTGGCACTCGCCTGATCGTAATTATTACTTTTTGAATAACTGCCGCCAATAGTCGCTTTAGGTGCCAACCAATTGCCATTCACACCGAGGGTGTTATAGCTCCCATTATCATCAGTGCGATTATTCGCCGCTGAAACACCATAGTTAAATTGATTATCTTCACCCGCAGAACCTGAAATGCCCGTTTGTATTGAACTGCTGCCACGTGCGTTGGCATAGCTAGAGCTTAAGCGCGGCGAACCACTTTGGGCCCCCAGTGGAATAGAAAGTGAGACACTCAGTTGGTTATCCCAATCTCCCGTCGACATATTGCGCAGGCGATTTAACGCGACGTTATAACTCAGTGACTTATAATTATTATTATAGCCGAGTTGGAAATTCATATCGCGCCGATAACCCCCCCAATAGTCCTGTGCATTCGCGTTAGCGTAAAATGAACCATAACCGTCTGGCAGGCCTTGAGTGATACTAATTTGTGCCTGATTACGGCGGCGATACTTAAAACTGTCATCATAATTAGTGCTATCAGCCGGCAGGCTTGAATTGAAGACCGGTCGGTTAACTTCACCATGTTGCAAATAGTCACGCATCCGCATGGCCTCCGCCGGGCTATAAAATCCGTCACTGGAATAATGGTAACTGGCGATAGTTAGGCTGGTATTGGTTTCCGGTAATGATTTCGCGTAAGTCACCCCGACACTTTGGCCGTTCTGATCACTTTCGCCAGGTAATTTGGTCTGCGCCTGAGTCACATTGAATGCCAAAGCACCCAGTGACGTATTAAACGCCAGTCCCGCAGATGCCGACAAATAACCTTCGGCTGCAACTACCCCACCATTTCCGGTAATTAAGTTGGATAATCCATGGCGCACCGTTCCCATAAATAAAGCAGGTTTTTCCACCATTGAATTATCGCGATATTCACCAGCCATCAATGAATAACGTGTCGTTCCCGGCCGTAACAATTCTGCAATTGAAGCAAAAGGCACGATGAAAGATTGCTCACTGCCATCCGCTTCGGTAATAGTGACATTAAGGTTACCCCCCTGACCTGTTGGGTAAAGATCGTCAATAGTAAAAGGCCCGGGAGGCACAGTGGTCTCGTAAATAGAACGGCCCTGCTGGCTGATAACAACCCGCGCATTGGTTCGCGCAGTACCCCGTACCACCGGCGCATAACCGCGCTGAGAGTCAGCATACATGCGGTCATCCGAAGTAAGCTCGATGCCACGATAGCTAATGCTATCAAACACTTGGCCATCAGTATTTGAGTCGCCCAAGGTCATTTTACTGTAGAGGGACGGCACGGCACGCTGCAAATAAGTTGCTAGATTTTGATAATCAAAACCCTGACTGTCACTGCGATTCAAGGCACTGCGATAATATAAGCGCCAACTTTGCCAGTTAAAGCCGCCCAATAACCCAAGATACTGATAAGTCTGGCTACTGTTATCGGCCTGATTACTGCGATAACCCGCATAGTCATATTTTAAGGTCGCCGCCGTCACACCATCATCCCAATATTTAGGATTTACATAACCACGAGCCTGACGAACTAAATAAATCTGAGGAACCTGAATATCCAACCGTTGAGTATTCTCATCAAAGAGGGCATTCCCCCCTTCTAGAATATGGCTCAATGGCGAGCAAACACCGGTGCTTTCTAATTTCTTCAGAATATCAGCAGGAATCTGTTCGGTATTAATACCCAACTCATCAAATAACGTTAAGTCAAAGCAGGGAGAAGCGACGTTAGATTCAGGCGATGGCAATTCGAAGCGCATATCTCGGCGTCCAATCCACTGCTCATTTAAATAGATATCAATACGGCGTTCACCCGGAGCAACAGGGTTACCCTCACTGTAACGCGCAGCATCGACGGAAAAACGGAGAAAAGAATCACTGAATTCAACGTGTTCAGGTTCTTCGGCGGCAGTTGATAAACTAAAAAACACGCCGCCCAAACTATATATGGCAAGGGATAATACCGAAAGATATTTCGGGCGCTCGCATTTTTTATTATACAGAAAATAACTAAGCATTATGTCGAGGCCATTAAATGATATATAAAATAAAAATACCGCAGGAAGTTATTAATTATATTTATGTTTATATTTTCGTCAGCTGTTGAGTTCCCTGAGTCTCACCACCTTGATCATTAATAATAGAGTAAAAAACTTGTGTCATATTGTTAATTGAACCTTTAGCTGAAACTGATAAACTAAGCTCACCAAAAGGCGCGACCATCTTATTATTCAACTGACTTAAGCTGGCTAAGATGGGTTTGTCTTTTGCTGTGCGAAACTCCAACTTTCTAAAGGTAATATAATAAGGGGATGAATTTTTTATGACTAACTGATTACCTTTCAGAGAGAACGTCAGGTTTTTAATCGCTTGCTCTGACGACATAGCTAGCCCTTCAGGGCGATAAAACATTTTAATTCGGGTACGAAAAGCTAATTGTAATTTATTCTCTTCACCACTCGCACTTTTGGTTGGTTTAGGCGGAATTTCTAATAAATTAAACCAAAAAAGTGTTTCGCGATCTGCGGCTAAACCACTACCGGTTCGAAATAAACGAATAGTTTGATCCCTTTTAGGATCTAAACGAATAACGGGTGGAGTGACATTAAACGGCACCTTAATAGCCTCTGGGCGCGCATTCGCATCACCAGTATCAATCCAGGCTTGCAGAAGAACAGGCATATTACCCGTATTAGAAACCTTCACTATGGCTTCACGCTGTTTCTCATCGTAAATAACACGAGTACCACTGATCATCACTTCAGCGCGAACAACTGTCGTCACGAACAGGAGTGTTAAAAGAGTCAATGTGGTAATTAATGTTTTACGCATGATATTTCCAATCGTTGGGCCAATAAAACTGGGAGCAATAAGCTCCCATGTTGCAACAGTTAGTCTTCGCTATTAACAAGCACCACTATCAGTTGCGCTTAATCACAGGCTTTCATTAATCATAAACAATAGTATAGTCGACTTGAGTCGTGACTGTGCCCGGCCCAACTGAAGCTGTATTGGCATAATATTGTGCATAGTAGTTTAGTGTCGTGCCACCACTAGAAATATCGCCTACTACACCCCCTTGCCCAGCACTGCCGACCATAATCGGTGCAATGTTTTTGTTTAATAGACGGACCTGAACACCTGTTGCAGTGCCATCACTGTTCAGGCGGCCAGTCGTCATTTCTACTTTAGCACCGGGCTCAAAGTAAGCATAAGCGTTGTTCAATGTCACCCCGGTACAACCTGACAGTACAATATTGAATGGTGTGGTACCGGCGACAGAATCGATAGTGCTCAATGCACTGGCCGAGATTGTCGGTAATACTACTGTCGCATCTTTGGTGCCATTATTGACTGCTATGCCGCATGTCGTATCGGTAATTTGACCATTAATCGTAATAGTGCCGTCTGCGGCAATAGCTGACTGCACAATAAATACGCCAGCAATAGCGGCTATTAATACATTGCTAGTTTTGATTTTCATGTTTACTTCCCCGTGCTTAAATAGATTTAAACTAAAAGTTTTAATTAGGATTTATATCCTGAATCAGTGAAGTCCGATTTCATTATGGCTATTATTTCACCATTTAAAATATTGTCAATTCAGCCAAAAATGTAAAGCCATCAACTTTCAGTTAAATATTAAGAATAATTATAATCAGGTAAAAGAATAAATGAACTCACCTGTATGAAACATCCAAATTAACGTAAGAAATTTCATACAAAATTGCACCTCAAGGAAAAAACTCACTATATGCAAAGTAAAAAGACCAACAAAAAATTAATATAAAACATAGCAATAGGACTTTTCTCAACCCCATAACTAGCAATAACACGTATTTCTCGTATTACACCAATAAATAGAGTGCCGTGAATATTCTAAAAATGATATTTACATAAAATTTACGTTTTAAATGTAAAAAATTTTTTGTTTTTTTCATACCATATAAGTTTTAACAGTGTTTTTTATAAAAGATAACATAATAATCACTTTCATCTTATTTTTAAAAAGAATGATTATCAATTACTGCCACACCAAAATTTAAAATAGTCTTTTAATGATAGGATAACCCCGTCAGTTCTAATAAAAAAGCGGCCATGACAGGCCGCCTTTCATTTTTGACGCGCAAAGCTAATAATGTATTAACGTGTTACTGGAACACTCACTTCCGGTTGCACAAAACCATAGCGGCTCAGTGGAGTGATTTTAACTGAAGCAGGTGATGATTTAATCGCAAATTGCTTGGTCGTGCCCGGCATAATATAAGGGCTACCCAATGGGACAACTTCATTGCTCGGGACTAAAATCACCTGAGGGCCAAGGCGCACCACATGCTTACCAGGGTTCTTAATAATTAAGTTATTACCTGATGTGGATAAAACCAGTTCTTGCCAAGGTGTTTTAATCTGTGGCACTGAATTTGGCTGAATAAGAAAACCAATTTCCTGACGAATTGGCATTACTGTCGCGTTTCCCGGCACCTGTTCAACACCTTCAAATGAGGCTTTTAACAAGACTTCTGAATCCAGTACAGTGCCCTTCTTCAAGACAAAGTTAACCTGCTGGCTTTGTCCTGCATCAATTCGTGTTACTGGCGGGGAAATCAAAATTTGCTTACTAAGATTTTTACCATCTAAGTCGACTAATTTAGTCACCAACAGTATTGGGTTGGCAGAGGTGTTCTCAATAGTGAAGCTGGTACGACCATCACTTTCTTTCAAGATGACGGTAGTGCTTTCTAATTTGAAAGATGCATAGGATGCCAAACTCCAACAGCTTAATAACACTAGCAAATTGAATATAAAAAACGATTTGAAACGTTTGAAGATATGAGAGTATGCAGATATTGTATTAACACTGCTATGACTAACCATCGTATTTTTCATAATAGATCCTATGTCTAAAAATATTTACTAAGTATTTGCTTGCCCGACAATTCTAACGTCAATGACATACCGCGTCGGCAACTTCATACAATGAATCCGAATCAAACTTATCCGGTTCAACATAACTCACAACACATTCATTAAGGTTAGTGGCTTTAACCCGTAATGTTGTACCAATCGCTTTGTTTTCCAACATAAAGTTACCATCACCAATAATGGTTCCCAAGAAATTCCCCTTTTGATCAAGCACATTGGCCCCCACCGGTAACATTTCGCCATTACTGTCACGAATACTCAGCAATAATTGCCGGGTTTCGGTTGCCTCAAAATTACGGGTAGCAACGGTGCCCCGGGTCATCTTCAAATCAGCACTGGTGCTGTTAAGACGAATATTCAGTGGCAATGTTTTCGTACTTATCTGTGCTTTTGATGCCGTATAGGGCATCACTGATGGCAATAGTGCCGTCCCGGCATAATCGGTAATCGACGTCCCGCTACTCGGCGAAGACACCCGCAAATTTGATTGTTTCGGTACATTTACCACCGCAAAAGTATCGCCAATTGCCGATGAAGAAGTGGCAAACGTACTATTTGCATACGCCATTGAACCATTGGCCGAGACATAAGCTGACCGGCTATTATTCGTTGCCTGAGAAACCCCACCAGCCAATTGTGTATAAGCCGTGTTCATATTCAGTGCCCCATTAATACGCCGCTGACTATCACTGCCGGTTATCCCTACCGTGTACCCTTTATTGTCACCCCAGCGGCCTTGATAGGTGCTACCTAAGGTCATATTGCCATTGTTACGCTGCATCCGGCCACTAAGTGACCCTGTGCCCAATGGCATACTGATGCCGACATAGACTGCATTTTGCCCCTGCGATGTTGATTGAAAACTGAGCGTAGTCGTTACCCGACCAAATTGCTCACTGGCAGAGAATGTGTGGGAAACACTATCAGCCGCCTGATAATACATATTATTAGACAAAACATAGGAAAATGCGCCCCAACGAGGATGTGCCCACGTCATAGCTGCCGATGTCGAGTTCTTCAATTTGCCATACATCAGGTCATTCAGATTATTGCCACTGCTCAAAGCATTATCCGGTGACCAGTATTTAGACGAGTCATATACCGTAGATAGTGAAGCACTCAAATTACCATTAATTGCCACCTGATTTTGTAAGGTGACCTGATAACCTTGCCCTGCCTCTTTGGTATTGCTAAAACCTGCCGCCGCCGAGAACCAGGCATTATCTAATCCGCTATAGAGATTTTGCACATTGATATTTTGATAATCAGCGGAAAATAGCCCGGCAGAAGTCACCCGCAATGTATTTGTGGGGCTAAAAGACATTTCGCCCGACCCTAATAACGGCGATTTACTTTCACTCTCATTCAGGTTATCGCGATAGCGGCCCAGCCCGAGTTGGTAAGTGGTTGCTTGCTGTTCAAAATTAGGGTCAAGGGCATTCGAAACCGTAAAATGCTGCTGGCTACCATCTTCTTCAATAACGTCAACATCGGTTACGACTCCACTGGAAAAGTTACTGATATTGGACAATGAGAAAGGGCCAGGTGGCACGACAGTACGGTAAATAACACGCCCACGCTGGCGAACCTCAATGGTGGCATTAGTATTAGCAATCCCTTCGATGGGCACGACCAACTGCGTATTATTCAGTTGAGCATTATCGGAATATAGTTGGGCACCAATGATTGGCAATCCGGAATAAGTATCTCCGACTAAACCAAATTCACCCAATTGGACTACTGATTTCAATGATTCCACTGCGCGTAAGGCGTAAGTTTCCTGATTATCGTAGTGACCAATACCTTGGTTATAAGTATAGGAACCTCGGTTACGTAACACCCAATTGTTAAAATTAATGCCCGGCTGAAATTGCCCCTGAAATAAATTAAGATTATCGCTATTACTCTCAATTCGCTGGCCGAACAGATTATAATTTAGTAACAAAGCATGACCGCCACTTTGATAATCACTGTTTTCCATTTCAGGATCAAATGCCTCTTGGGGCAACGTCATTTCAACCCGAAATTGACCGGGAAATAGCTTTATCGCCACACCCGGCCATAGAGCTTCAAGATTCTCACAACTCTCGCCACTCTCTTTATGGCGTAATTTCAATGCAATCAGTAATTTTCGATCTGCACATAAATTACCCTCACTGTCGAAGGTTGCTTCAATATGGTAGGTTTTATTAGCATTAACAATAATAGCGACATCGTGCTGACCGGGTAAAAACTTATCCTGAGTGCTAAAGAAATTTGCTAATTCCGCCGAGTACCCCAAACCTTCCAGTGTTTTTATGTCAAACGCCACCGCTCCCTCTTTTGTTGCGGATAAAACCGCTACAGGGAAAAGAGATAAAAAGAATGCTGTAAGCGAAAATGAAACGCAACGCGCAAACACAGTGGTGTCCTAAAAGTATGGGAAACGAGTGAATTAAGAGGCAATATTGTTTTATAAAATAGAGAGTACACAAGACCACTGAAAATTGAAAATAGTCTTGTGGATAGGATTTTTATGAACTAAATACCAAAAGCAAAATTCATGGTTGTAGAACCATCAATATTGATATTTTCAGTGATAGCCCCCCCCATCGTGGTTGAACCTGCTAATGTCGGGGTTATCGTAAAGTCGGCACTAAATACTTTACCTGCTTTCGCCGTGGTAGCACTTTCAGACCAGCCAAAGCGGAAGTTATTGGTTAATGTCTCCAACGTATGCCCACCTTGTAATACGTTATTTGCATCAATGAAATACAATAAACTGCTCACCCCATCGACGGTAGCATTGCTCATCGTCGTTTTATAAAAACCCAATTTGCCACTGCCGTTGACAAAACCTAAGCCGAAATTATGAATGCCAGTAGTATCACTGACAGAAGCCTTGCGATTATCCGTCGCAGTTAAACTCAGGTAAGTCAAGCTATCACAAGTCACTGTCCAAGTTTTCTTGATGGGTGTCAACACGGTTACGGCTGTGCCAGTTTTTACCTTGCTTGATGAAATCTCACCAATATTATAAATACCGCCATCTGGTGCATTGATGGTACAAGTTGGAATTCCGATCTTCCCTTTAACCTTCAATTGAGCAGTGGGCGCTGCTGCATGAACAGCAACACCGAATAACAAAGAAGACAATATGGCAGATTTTATCATCAAACTTTTCATAACGATTAAATACCAAATGAGAAGTTCATAGTGACTGAGCCATCGATATTTGCATCTTCAGTGACTGGGCCATTCATAGTAGTAGTCCCCGCCAATGTTGGCGTAATGGTAATATCTGCACTAAACGATTTTCCCGACGTTGCAACAGCAGAGGCGTTAGAAAAACCATAATAATAACTATCAACTAAATAGAGACTAGTACCTGCTGTCGCAGTCCCTGTGCTTGTTCTGTAATACATTGAAGTACTGTTACCATCAACACGTGAATTACTTAATGTCGCAGTATAAAAACCGATTTTACCCGCCCCATTAATATTACCCAGCCCATGATTTCGGGTTGTTGACGTATCACTGACAGATGCCAAGCGGTTATCAATACTGGTATAACTTAAATACGTTGTTGCATCACAATTGATAGTCCAGGTTTTTGTCACTGTGGGTAATACTGTTGTGGCAGTACCCGACTTGATATTCATCGCTGAAATCTTGCCTAAATCGTAAATACCACCCTCTGGTGCAACTACCGTACAGCTAGGAACACCCATTTTTCCTTTAACTTTTAATTCTGCGGAAGGCGGTGCCGCCTGCACTCCGACAGATAGAATTAATGAGGTAAGGATAGTTAATTTAAAAATATGTGTTTTCATAAAATGAGAGTCACTCAGATATATTAATATCGTCAACACTTATCAAAAATATGACTTCAGGCAAAAATAAAGGGCAGAAATACAAATCTGCCCTTTATTTATAGCGTGACATGCAAAGTAATTAGATACCAAATGCAAAGTTCATCGTCATTGAACCGTCGATTTCTGCATCTTCAGTGATCGGGCCACCCATCGTCGTTGTGCCAGCCAAAATCGGGCTAACAGTAATATCAGCAGTAAACACTTTACCCGTGCTCTGGGTGTTAGCAGCAGATGACCAACCAGTACGCAGCCCTGTTGTCAGAGCAGCAGTTGATGCCACAGCAAAGGTTGAGGTCGCGGAAGAGAACACGCTGGATGTTTTACCATCAACAGTGCCATTCTTCATCTGTGCTGTGTAGTAACCGATTTTGCCGGTACCATTCACGTTACCCATACCAAAGTTAGTTGTTCCCGCAACACTGGAAGATGCAGTGCGGTTATCAACAGGTGTAAAGTTCAAGTAAGTTTCCGCATCACAGCTGATTGTCCAGGTTTTAGTCATTGGTGACAGCGCAGTTGTCGCAGTCCCTGATTTAACTAAAGATGAAGACAAGTTCCCAAAGTCATAAACCCCCTCATCCGGAGGAGAAATAATGCAGCTTGGCACAGTTAAAGTACCGATGACTTTTAATTCTGCAGTAGGGGCTTCTGCATTGGCAGCATTAATGCCAAAAATCAAAGAAGACAGTACAGTAATTTTAGCCAGTTGCTTTTTCATTTAAATAATCCTGATATATTGTTTATCGCCTTGCGATACCCAAAATTTATTTATAGGCCTAATGCCTGGGAATTGAATTCACTTATTTTTTGGCTAACCAAGATTAAAATATGAATTCAAAATTTATGTTGCTATTAGACGTTTTAAGACATTCCTTGTATATAAGAAAGCAGGCTGACTTAATGTAGGAAATGTCTTACACACCTATTCTTTATGGCGGGTTTTTGGTGATAAAAATTCCTTTATCGACGTTTAATCTTGAAAATACAAAATAATATATCGAACAAGAATCCAACAAAATATAAAAATACAAATGAAATCAATTGACTAAATTGACCCATTCGATATGACTCTGGCTAATATTTATATTTAACCCTCATTAGCATTACCCATAAATAACAAATAAATAGGCTGCTAATATCTACTCATTAAATACCTCTCTTTGTCGTAAAGTTAGCCTCTCCTATATGAAAACTGCCGTCAGTATGGCAATTGAGCGAGCTAAGCCACGAATAGCTCTCTCCTGTTTGGGCAAATGACTTGAGCCTTTCATTAACTATAAGCCGAATATCAACAAGCAATGAACAAGCCGGATGGATTATTTATCGCCTTGTTTCGCCAACTTACTGTGATAAGGATCGCTGAATTTTTTTTCTATAAGTGCTTGAATAATGAAAGAGCGTGAGGCGTTTAGCTCCTCAGAACGCGGGTTTTCTCGCGAGTTTTCGAGGCGCTCCTCTCAAGTGCTTGGGTATCTCTCCATGAAACGGTTGCGTTCATGCCCGCTTTTACGGCATGTTTACAACAACACTTCCCTGCTTTAGACGTTCGAATTATCACTTTGTGAGCAACCTGATGATTAAGTGGCTGTGGAAAGCAAATCAACCGCAAGCGGAGATGCTTGCACAGTGGCGTGAAGCGCTGAATATTCCCCTATTAGCACCTTTAAATAAGGAGGAGCAGCAGCGGCTTGTTTCTGTCGCAAGTCATTTGTTGCAACAAAAGCGCCTGGTACCGCTGCAAGGGCTGGTATTAACGCCGTTGATGCAGGCCCGCCTGACACTCTTGTTCGCACTGCCAGTGATGGAGTTGGGTGCGAAATGGTTAGATGGTTTTCATGAAGTGCTTATTTATCCGTCCCCTTTTGTGGTTGACGACGACTGGCAAGATGATGCGGGCCTAGTCCACTCGGGGCAAACGGTGCAATCCGGTCAGAGTTGGGAACAAGGGCCAATTGTTTTGAATTGGCAAGATATCCAGGATTCATTTGATTTATCAGGCTTTAATCTGGTTATCCATGAGGCGGCCCACAAGCTGGATATGCGCAACGGCGGTAATTCAAACGGTGTGCCACCAATTGCTATGCGTGATGTTGCAGCATGGGAGTATAACCTGCATCAGGCGATGGATAATATTCAAGATGAGATAGACATGGTGGGTGTTGATGCCGCGAGTATGGATGCATATGCCGCCAGTGACCCCGCAGAATGTTTTGCTGTGTTATCAGAGTATTTTTTCAGCGCGCCGGAACTGTTGGAAAACCGTTTCCCGGCGGTTTATCAAAATTTCTGCGCTTTTTATCGCCAAGATCCATTAGCCAGACTAAAACGTTGGGAAAATGATAATCAAAACGCCGAAAGCCCACATCCTCTGAATGAGTGAGCGGCTTTCCCTTTAAGGAATTAAAGAAAGAATAAAAACGGCAAGTTCTCTTTATTTAGCCATTATGAACACCGTGACTGCTCAGATGCTGAGCAGTCACCCCAAATGCACCAATTTAGCGTTGACAGTGTCGGACTTGCTAGATATCATGCGCCCCGTTCACACGATTCCTCTGTAGTTCAGTCGGTAGAACGGCGGACTGTTAATCCGTATGTCACTGGTTCGAGTCCAGTCAGAGGAGCCAAATTCTTGTTTTCATGCCGCTTTGCGAATCCCTATGTGATTCAGATTCAATAAGTTAGCGTGAAAAGTCTTCCCGATGCATTTTCAGTTTTCCCTCCGCATCGGGAGAATTTGGTGGTCAGATTTGGGGTCAAGTTGGTTCGATGACGGAGTGACCCCCAAATGTCTTTTAACGACTCAAAAATCCGCAACTTAAAATCATCCGTAAAACCCTTCAAAGTTTCCGATTCTCACGGTCTGTACCTTTTAGTTAATCCTGGCGGTTCACGTCTCTGGTATCTCAAATATCGTATCAATAGGAAAGAATCCCGCCTCAGCTTAGGAGCCTATCCTGATGTCTCTCTGGCTGATGCTCGTCAACAGCGTGACGGTATCCGTAAGCTACTGGTGCAGAATATCAACCCAGCACAACAACGCTCCGCTGAAAGAGCCACTGCGTTACCAGAAGAAACCTTCAAGTCTGTTGCACTGAGCTGGCATAAAAGCAACAGAGCATGGTCTGAGAATCATGCCGTCCGTCTGCTCGCCAGCATGAATAACCATATTTTTCCGATCATTGGGCATCTACCTGTCTCTGAACTAAAACCCCGTCATTTTATCGACCTGCTGAAAGGGATTGAGAAAAAAGGCCTACTGGAAGTAGCGGCACGTTCCCGGCAGCATATGTGCAACATCATGCGCCATGCCGTGCATCAGGAGTTGATAGATAACAATCCGGCGGCAAATCTGGACGGTATCATCGCCCCTCCGGTTAAACGCCACTACCCTGCCCTTCCGCTGGAGCGACTATCGGAGCTGTTGACTCGCATCGAGGACTATCAGCAAGGACGAGAATTAACCCGCCTGGCAGTATCACTCACCCTTCATCTGTTCATCCGTTCCAGCGAACTTCGTTTTGCCCGTTGGTCTGAGATCGATTTCAGAAACAAGATCTGGACCATCCCTGCCACCCGCGAAGCTATCCCCGGAGTCCGCTATTCAGGGCGTGGTGCGAAAATGCGCACACCACATATCGTTCCCCTCTCCAGCCAGTCCATCACTATTCTGAAACAGATACGGGAAATATCCGGGCATCAGGATCTGATATTTCCCGGTGATCATAATCCGTATAAGCCGATGTGCGAAAACACGGTCAACAAGGCACTGCGGCTGATGGGTTATGACACGAAAGATGAAATTTGTGGTCACGGATTTCGGGCAATGGCCTGTAGTGCGCTGATGGAATCTGGCCTGTGGTCACAGGATGCCGTTGAGCGTCAAATGAGCCATCAGGAGCGCAATAGCGTGAGAGCCGCTTACATCCATAAAGCGGAATATCTCGATGCCCGAAAAGCGATGATGCAGTGGTGGTCGGATTATCTGGAGACGTGCAAGGGATCGTATGTGCCACCTTATATCCTGAGTGAAAATATCAGACACAAGGCCATCCAAGTCTGATATCGACACAATGAATCAATGATACGAAAGCAGTACCGACTACCAGTCCAGGTACTGCTTTTACATTTTATTCAGCAATAGACGAACATTATGCGTATTTAGCGCCAATGTTACTCTTGATAAAATTATCTAATTGCAAAAAAAAGATACCTAACAGACACATACGAATAGCGTTCTGAAATGCTCACACATTTGTTTTAATATTCATTAATTAAGAATCACATCTCCCTCAAACCAACAACGGTGTAGAAAAATTTGGGTTTAGATTCTCATCTTCAAACGTCATTAACTCCCATGCAGTTGACCGCTCAAGCACCGTATTAATTAACTTATTATTCAACGCATGACCAGATTTATACGCAGTGAATGCTCCCAAAATGCTATGCCCACAAACAAACAAATCACCTATTGCATCAAGAATTTTATGTCGGACAAACTCATTTCTATAGCGAAGCCCTTCTTCGTTCACTACCCGATACTCATCCAACCCTATTGCGTTATCCAGACTAGCGCCGAGACACAGTCCCTTCTTTTGTAAATACTCAATATCCTTTATAAATCCAAAGGTTCGGGCTCTGGATAACTCAGAAACATAGGTCTCTGGGGTGAGCGTTATTGAAAATCGCTGATCGCTTGATACTATGATTGGATGTTGAAAATCTATTGAGAAATCGAGGCTTAAATAATTAGCAGGCTCCAGCATTGCCCACTTATCACCGTCAGTAACGCGTACCATCTCTTTAATTTTAAAAATTTTTTTTGCAGCCTTTTGCTTTACCAAACCGGCACAACTGAGAAGCATAAAAGTAAAAGGGTTAGCGCTACCATCAACGATTGGGATCTCTGGTGCATCAATTTCTATAACTAAATTATCTATCCCTAGCCCCGAAATAGCAGACAACAAATGCTCAACGGTTGAAACACGTATCCCATCAGCATTAAAAATGCTGGTCGCCAGAACGGTATCATTTACTCGTTTCGCACATAAAGGAATATCAACAACAGGTGAAAGATCCACCCGACGAAAAACTATTCCTGTATTTGAATCCGCTGGCAACAATCTCATATTGACTTTTCTGCCACTATGTAGACCAACACCGCACATTTGCACCGCTTTTTGAATGGTTTTTTGTCTCATCATGATATCAGATAATTACAGTAGGATTCGTTAACCAGCCAATCGAAGAATACTTAATAATATACCTCGACCTATCTCTGATAATATTGGCATGTTAAATAGGCATAACGTGCCAATATTCATAACATAGGGAATGCTAATATTGTCATCTCATGCATTGATAATCAATATAACCTTCAGACCCGAATGTCATAAAGGTTTCGGGCATCGGGATATTCAAAGGATGATTAGACCTGAAACGTGCAACAAGATCGGGATTAGCGATCATTAATTTACCGAAGGCAACGGCATCAGATTGCTCGGCCGCAACAGCCGAAGAGGCAGAATCAAAATCGAAGCGTTCATTAGAGATAAAAAAGCCATGGTAGTACCGGCGGATAAGGCTTCCCATGTTTTTTTCCCCAAGAGAATTACGTGTAACGATAAATGCCACTCTCCGTTTGTCTAACTCTTGTGCAACGTAAGTAAAAATTGTCTCCTGATCTTCATCCGGAACAATATAATCTTCACCATTTGGCGATAAGTGGACGCCAACACGTCTTTCCCCCCATACGCTAATCACTGCATCCACTACGTTTAGTAATAACCGTGCTCTATTCTCTAAACTCCCACCATATTGGTCTGTTCTTTCATTCGCACTCAATTGCAAGAACTGGTCTAACAGATAACCATTGGCTGCATGAATCTCCACACCATCAAACCCGGCGAGTTTCGCGTTCTTGGCGGCATTGACATAATCATCAACAATGCCTGGAATTTCAGCGGTTTCCAGTGCCCGCGGTGCAATATATTCTCTCATTGGGCGAACGAGGCTCACATGCCCTTTCGCAGGTAACGCGCTTGGCCCTACAGGTAAATCCCCCTTCAGATAGATAGGATCGGAAACCCGCCCTACGTGCCATAACTGCAATACAATACGCCCACCCGCCTGATGTACCTTTTCAGTAATGTATTGCCATCCGATGACTTGCTCTTCAGACCATATCCCTGGTGTATTTGGATATCCGACCCCTTGGGGTGATATTGACGTTGCCTCAGAAATAATAAGGCCAGCAGATGCTCGTTGCACATAATACTCGGCCATCATTTTATTCGGCACTCTTCCTTCACCCACCGCCCTGCAACGCGTGAGTGGTGCCATAATAATACGATTGGGCAAGTCAATATCCCCGATACTGACAGAATCGAATAACGATTTCATATAATAGCCTTCTTAATAGTCAATAGGATTAAAATTCGCACCACTTCGCGGCATTATTGATGGGTAGCCAACAGTTCAAAATATACGGATGGGGCTCACTGGCGGGAATGCGCCAGTGACTCATCGAGCCAGTCAAAAATAACCTGATGAACACGATACATCGCCCCCATATGGCAATGCTCACCCGCACCTTCAGCCGAGGTTAACGTCACCAGCTGTTTCGGCGAGGTCAGTACAGCATGCACGGCTTTAGGTTGTCCTTTAAGGAATTGATCATTTTCAGCGTCAAGAACAAGTGTCGCCGCGTTAATCCGCTCAACAATTCCTTCCAGGGTGTATTGCCGGGTCATACGAACAAACTCGGCTGGGGTACTGGCACCAAAGGTCCATAAACCGTTGCGAATTGCCCATCGGGCATCGGTTTTATTATTCATTAGCAGCTGCAACACGGTATTAGCCTGGTCATCCTTCTGCTCATGGATCCATGACAGAACAAACGGCGGCAACATCCGTTCGAATGCGGCATGAAAATCAAGGATGCCATCGTTGAGAATGATGGCAGCAGGACGATGATCGAACGCAGCAGCACGCGCGACAAGATAACCGCCAAGACTATAGCCAAACAGGGAAATCTTATCCGGCGCGACCTCTTTTCGCGTCAGTGCAAAGTCAATCACAGGACTGATCACATTCTCCCAGTCATGGCGAAAAACAAGGTTATTGTTCCGCAATGCAGCCCCCTGTCCAGGGCCGTCAAACGCCAGTACGTTATAACCGCGGCGTACCGCGGCCGCACCAATCGCGAACCAGGACTCTTCCTGGGTTGAATCGAATCCGTTGTTATAAATAATTGTGGGTCTGGATCCACCCGAGGCATCGGCAAGAAACAGATATCCCTCAAGGATTGTCCCTTCATAAGGAATTTCCACCCTTTCAAACGGCGTCTCAAGCAACTGCGCAGCCTGAATAAAAGTCTGCGTCGAACGTTGGGACAATCTGGCGACATTACTGTCTCTCTGCGGAAACTCACGCCGGAAAAACTCCGCCGTTCTGTAGTAATTGGATGCCCGGAAAAAGGCTTCACGTGCGCTGACACGATGCCCGGCAGCAAGTGATGTCTCTCCTATTCTGGCAACGCGTTCGGCAGTGGCTTCCCACTGGGTAAGCCAGGCGTCCTCATCACCTTCGGGAATAGCCTGTGCGGTAACAATCACCTCACCAAGTTCAGCGCCACCATAATTAGCAAAACCAGCAGTGCGCAAGGTTTCAAAAGAAAATGATTCATCCTCAAATAAAAATTTCATATTTTTTCCTTAAGTAAACTGGCCTAAATACATGATGATTAATTCATGTTTACACTATATAGCCACCCGATTTACCGGGTGTTAAATAAATACCCGACATATCGTTAGCAGTAATAACAGCATGACGCAGCGTCTCCAGCGACTGAGCCCCTGAAAAGGTTACCCCTGAAATATCAAAATAAGGAATACCGCGAATACCTTGTACACCGCTATCCTGCTCCTCTCGCCTGACGTCATTACTTCCGACATCACTGGCTAAAAAATCCAGTGCTCTCTTTCTGCCAATGCCCGCACTCTCTGCAATAGTTGCCAGAACGGATGACTGACCAATATCCTCACCACCGACAAAATACAGACGAAAAAGCGAGCTTACGATCTCGCGCTGACGTCCTTCTTTACACGCCAGCCAGGAAAGTCGGTGAGCTGAAAAAGTATTCGGAATACGAAGAATTTTTTCATAATTAAATACCACGCCATCGGGTAAACCTGCGGCAAGTGAACTGGCATCAAGTTCCTGTGCGCGTCGCCAGCTACCAAAAATAAGCGAGCGCCGAATTTTACGATCTTCACCTGCCAAGGTAATTGCAGGATTCATTTCATAAGGCGACCAGCGAAGGGTGATATTGCATGTGGTCGATAAGCTGTCAATTACCCGCAATAATCGCATCGTACCGATATAGCACCACGGACAAGTGAAATCTGACGTGATATTGATTAAGACAGACATAACTGACCCTCACATTAACTTGGGTGAATTGTAGTCCTCCATGCGCTATGTGATAATCGGATAAAACTCGGGAGGAGCGTTGCATAAAACGCAAAAATACTTCATGGATACGTTTGCTGCGTTAAAAGCGTTTGTTATGGTCGTGGAGTCTGGGGGATTCTCATCTGCCAGCCGCAGAATGGGAGTCGCAGCATCGTCGATTACCCGGCAGGTCGACGCGCTGGAAAATAGCCTCGGAACACTGCTGCTAAATCGCTCTACTCGTAATGTGACCCTGACCCATTCCGGGGAAAGCTACTTTGAACATGCCACACGGATCCTTGCCGATCTGGAAAATGCCAATATCGATGTAAGCGAAATATCTGGACCACCGCGTGGCCTGCTGCGGATTAGCCTGCCCGTTGCCTTCGCGAGACTGCATATAGCTCCCATTTTACCCGCCTTCTCGCGACGCTATCCCGATATCCAGCTCGATCTCACGATGACAGACAGTATTGTTGATCTGGTTGAACAGCGTCTGGATATGACGATCCGTCTTGGCGTTGTTGAATCTCCCGGGGTGATAGCCCGTAAACTCGCACCGCATAAGCGACTGATCTGTGCCGCCCCAGATTACCTTGGCGAGCATGGCGTCCCCCAATCCCCGGCAGAATTGGCCTCTCACAACTGCCTGACATTTGCCTATGGATCGGGCATCAATCGCTGGTCTTTTGCTGGCCCGTCAACAGAAACAATATGCGTTAGCGGCAACCTGCGTGCGAATAACTCAGAAGTTATTCGTGAAGCGGCTATCGGTGGTATGGGACTGGCATTGATGCCAAGCTGGCTGGTCGGTTCAGATATTGAGTCCGGCCGTCTTCGCGTGCTGTTACCGGAGTGGGAAGCCAATCCGGGCGGAGCCGATGGGGCAATTTCGGCGGTCTTTCTTCCTAATCGCCGGACATCAAAAAAAGTCCGCGCTTTCGTGGATTTTCTCAGTGAACGATTTGGTTCCCCCCCCCTATTGGGACCGCACTGACAACCCGTAATTTTTATCTTTTTCGTGAGAACATCAATCAGTACCCGGGATTTTACATTCTTATGGGTTCTCTTCAGGAAAATGCCCTTTATAAAGGGAAATCAACCAGTCGACAAACACCCGGACACGAGGTGATAACTGCCGGTGTTGCGGATAGAGAGCCGAAAGTGACATTGCCGGGCTTTGCCAGCCACTCAGCACTGCTACCAGACGCCCCTCTTCCAGCGCATTCGCAACGTGATAGCGAGGCAGTTGTACCAACCCTCCGCCGCGAAGCGCACAAATGACATAGTTTTCCGAATCATTCACCGTCACCCACCCTTTGGGTTGATAACTCTGCTTTTTGCCATTAACAATGAGTTCAATCGGATAATTTGTCCCCCTGCTGGAAGAGAAAAAATTCACACACTGATGCGACATCAGATCGTCTGGTGAAAGCGGACTGCCGTGTCGCTGCAGATACTCCGGACTGGCACAGATGACTTGTGGCATGGAGGCTAAATGGCGTGCGACCAGTGATGAATCATGCAGTTTGCCAGCGCGAACGGCACAATCAACGCCTTCACGAACCAGGTCTACCAGTCGATCTCCACTACTGATAACCAGTTCAATATCCGGGTAGTGGTGATGGAACTCATCAATTCTCGGCAATACAATTCGCGTCGCGTGGGCACCCTGCAGTTCAACACGCAAAATACCCCGCGGCCGTACTAATGTATGACGAAGAGAAGACTCGGCATCGTCCAGTTCTGAGAGGATATGCACGCAGCGCTCATAAAACGCTTTTCCGTCCAGAGACGTTCTGACATGGCGGGTGGTTCGTTCCAGTAACCGGCACTCCAGGCTTTTTTCCAGCGCTTTTATCGCATTGCTCGCTGTCGCTCTGGGTACCCCCAACTGATCCGCCGCGAGGCTAAAGCTTTCCAGTTCCACGATACGAGTGAAGAGCAGCAACGTGTCAAATTTATCCATTTGCACACCTTTTGTTCAATCAATTATTAATGATAATGGAATTATCATATCAAAATACCCCCCTTTATCTCTCTCCAGAAAATATTAATATTTACCACACCCCGTGCTTACACGGATAAATCCCCTCGGAGACGACAATGAACAAAATAAACAAAACAGCCCTGGTTACCGGCGCATCCCGTGGTATCGGCCGCGCCATTGCTGAACGTCTGGCTCAGGATGGTTTCACCGTCATCATTAACTATGCAGGTAACGCCAGTGCCGCACAGCAGGCCGTGCAGGATATCGCGTCAAAAGGCGGTAATGCCGTTGCCATACAGGCTGATGTCGCCAGCGAAGCCGATGTCAGTCGTTTGTTCAACGAAGCCAAAGCAGTCACTGGTCGCCTGGATGTGGTGGTACACAGTGCCGGGATTATGCCGATGACCAAAATCACCCCGGCCGGGATCGCCGACTTCGACCGCGTTATCCACACCAATCTGCGCGGTGCCTTCCTGGTACTGGCTCACGCGGCGGAAACTGTCGACGAAGGCGGACGTATTGTCGCCCTGTCCACCAGCGTGATTGCAAAATCCTTCCCGGCTTACGGCCCCTATATTGCGTCCAAGGCGGGTGTCGAAGGGCTGGTACCGGTGCTGGCGAACGAACTGCGCGGCCGCAATATCACCGTCAATGCTGTCGCCCCGGGACCTACCGGTACCGAGCTGTTTTTCAGTGGCAAGAGCGAAGAGCAAATCAGCGCCATCGCAAAACTGGCACCGCTGGAACGCATCGGCACCCCAGAAGAGATTGCCAGTGCAGTTGCCTCTCTGGTCGGGCCGGATGGTCGCTGGATCAACGCTCAGGTCATTCGGGTTAACGGCGGCTTCGCGTAATTCAACATATGTGCGGATAGCCTCACAGTCCGCCATTCAGGAGTACATCATGCAACACGTCATTCTGATCACTGGCGCCTCCAGCGGTTTCGGCGCGCTGACCGCCCGTGCCCTTGCGCATGCGGGCCACATTGTCTATGCCAGTATGCGCGATATTACGGGCCGAAATGCACCGCAGGTACAGAGCGCGCAGGAGTACGCCACACGGCATAATGTCGATTTGCGTACCGTCGAACTGGATGTCCAGTCCCAGGATTCTGCCGATTCGGCTGTCACACACATTATCGATCAGGAAGGTCGCCTGGATGTCGTCGTCCATAATGCAGGGCATATGGTATACGGGCCAACAGAAGCCTTCCTTCCCGAACAGTTCGCTCAGCTTTATGACATCAACGTACTGGGCACACAGCGGGTGAACCGCGCCGCGCTGCCGCAACTGCGTAAACAAGGCAAAGGACTATTACTGTGGGTGGGCAGCAGTAGCACACGCGGTGGCACTCCGCCGTATCTGGCCCCCTACTTCGCAGCAAAGGCGGCGATGGATGCCGTGGCGGTCAGTTATGCGGCAGAACTGGCGCGTTGGGGGATCGAAACCTCTATTATCGTGCCAGGCGCGTTCACCAAAGGCACCAATCACTTCCTGCATTCCGGCAAACCCGCTGATACGGAACGCGAAAACGAATATACCGCAACCGGACCAACCGAAGGTCTTGGCGAAGCTGCATTGCGGGGTCTGGCTGCGTGCGAACCAGAGGATGCGGATGTTGCTGACGTTGCGGCAGCCATGGTTGATATCGTCAACGCACCTTATGGAAAACGCCCGTTCAGATTACATGTTGACCCATCGGATGATGGTGCCGTCGTCGTCAGCGCGGTGGCCGATCGCATCCGAAAAGAGTTTTTACAGCGTATCGGATTAGGCGATTTATTAACTCCCCGTAGATATCCATAACCTGGCGAGTTGGCCGGAAACTCCGGTCAATTACCCTTCTGCAATGGAAATACTGACTATGCGTACCTTGCAATTCCTGGTCGTCGGTTTTGTGCTGGCAGGTCTATGCCGTTTACTGGTTCGATTGTTTATACCGGTTTATCCCCCTGCCTCCAGCACATTTTCTCTCCTGTTTTTCGCGCTGTGGTTCGGCCTGACATCAGCCAATATGGTCTTTGGCATCACCAGGGCTGGCTATAGTTTCACGGAAGAACTGCCGATTTTTCTACTGATATTGTTGCCGCCGGTCATTGTCACATTTTGGCTCGCGGGCAAATAACCCATCATGAAAGATTACCGCAGAACGAATGAAAATTGCCGTGCTTCCATCAGGTATTCTTTGATACTACTCGCTACCCTGCTGCTCGGTGCCTGTGGGCAGAGTACCAGGACTCACTTTCCGGATAATAATACGATGAATCTCCCCCTTGCCATCCCTGTGAAAAACTTTATCAACGCAACGAATAGCCATGATACTACAGCCTATCTTGCTCAGTTTACTCCTGATGCGGATATCACTGACTGGGGGCATTACTATCAGGGAGAGAAAGGCCTGCTGGCATGGAATGCCACTGATAATATTGGGGTAAATGCCAGGATGCACATTATCTCGGTCATCGCCGTTGAGCGCGATGGTTTATCTGGACAGGCCGTAATGATGGATGTCAAAAGCGATAAGTTTACGGGTCACGGGCTTATTCAGTTCTACACCGAAGGTGACCTGATTCGACGAATTGTTATTGAGCCGTAACCCGTTCAGGTAAATTCACTAGTCTGGTCGCTGACGGGAATTAATTTTACGGGTATCCCACGGACAATGCTCCCGGAAAGCATCAACCAGGAAAGTGGTCATTACACGCATTTTGGCGGGAAACGCCTGCCGTGTGGAATACACCAGATGAATGCCGCCGAGCAAAACCGGTTCCGAGCCTAATTCAACACGTTCCAGTTCCCCCCGAGTCAGGGCATCAGCAACAATAAACTCTGGCTCATAGATGACACCAAGACCCGCCACTGCCGCCGCCAGCAAGGCATCCCCATTATTGGCTCTTAATGCGCCGCTCACCGCGACCTTATGGTTTAGCTTGCTGCCAAAGCGCCATTCATCAATACCGGCAATGCTGGAAATCATCGATCCCAGGCAATTATGATGGCACAAATCAGCAGGAACCTGCGGGGTCCCCGCCCGGTGCCAGTACGACGGTGCCGCACAAATCACCATTCGGCAGTCTGCCAACTGTCGGGATACCAGACGACTATCCGCAAGCGGCCCGGTTCGGATGGTTAAGTCCCACCCCTCCTCAATCAGATCGACAACGCGATCATTTAGCCCCAATTCCACGATGACATCCGGATGCTGGCGGTGGAATTCGCCTATTAATGGAGCAATATAGCGTGCGCCAAATGAAAGGGGAGCGTTCAGACGCAGTATCCCTGTCGCTTCTACGCGCAGGGAAGCCAGCCTATTTTCCACCTCTTCCAGTTCCGGTAAGAGGCGGTTAAGCGCTTGTAAGTATTGTTGCCCTGCTTCCGTAAGGCTCAACTTACGCGTGCTACGTTGAAACAATCGTACGCCCAGTTTGGCTTCCAACGCATCCAGATGTTTTGTTGCCATTGAGGCCGAGAGATTCAGTGTCCGCGCCGCAGCGGAAATACTCCCCACCCGTGCCGCACGAGTAAACACGTTCATACTGGTGATCCGATCCAACATTATTTCACACTCTGAGGAATAACTGATTCAAGCAGGTTGTAGATTATCACCTTTAAAGAGGAAGTATATCCTGTGAGCCATTGTGATAAACATCAAAACAACGAGGTCGCATGTCTTCCAAGCATCCCCCCTTCATCACAGCGTTTCCGATTTCCCGACGTACACTACTGACCGGCGTCGCTGGCGCGGCGCTTACCAGCGCAATCAGCCCACGAGGAAATGCGACTCAGGGGCTGATGCCGCAGATAAAGAGCTGGGCGCCTGCCAGCGCAGTCGATCGGGTCATTGATAATGCCATTCAGGCCAACCGTCTGGTGGGCGTATCCCTGATAATTGCCCTGGAGGGTAAGGTTGTATATCAACGCACTGCGGGCTTCGCTGACCGGGAAACGCATCGCTTTGTGCAGTCTGCAGATCTCTTCAGAATCGCTTCAATGACCAAGCTTGTTGTGTCCATCGCCGCCCTCTCCCTCATTGAAGAAGGATTGATGCATCTGGACGACCCCGTCAGCCGCTGGTTACCCTATTTTCGCCCTGCGCTGGCAACTGGCCAGCGACCGAAAATTACGCTACGTCATCTGATGACGCATACCTCCGGTCTGAGTTATGGTTTTTTGTCCGGCCAGGATGGCGGAGATTACCGGCGTCTGGGGATCTCAGATGGTTTGGACAACAGCGGTATCTCTTTAGAGGAAAACCTGCGTCGCCTGTCAATGGCTCCCTTGCTTTTTACCCCAGGCTCCGCATGGCACTACTCTCTTTCAACCGATGTACTGGGGGCGATAATAGAACGCGCCACCGGACTGTCTCTGCCTGAAGCCGTTGCCCGGCGCGTCACGCAGCCACTGGGGTTGAGCAGTATGAGATTTGTGGCCAGCTTACAAGATCCCCTCGCCATTCCCTACGGAGACGGCGATCCCCAGCCAGTGCGAATGAGCGATCCCTTTACCTTGCCATTCTTCGGTAACCAGATAATTTATGCGCCATCCAGGGTATTCCATGCTGATACTTACCCCTCTGGAGGTGTAGGGATGGTGGGAAATGCCGAAGATTATTTGCGCCTTTTGGAAGCATTAAGACAGGGTGGTGCTCCCCTATTGAAAAAAGCATCTGTCAACGCGCTCACCACCAATGCCATCGGCACACTCGCCACCAATGCGGGGCCTGGTTTTGGCTGGGGACTCGGCGTGTCTGTACTGTTGGACCCACAGGCAGCAAAACTGCCCATGAATGCAGGCAGTTGGAACTGGGCTGGTGTATATGGGACAAACTTTTGGGTAGATCCGACAGCAAAACTGTCCGTCGTTGCTCTGACAAATACAGCGGTATCCGGGATGACGGGAGATTTTCCACTTGCATTACGCCATGCTGTTTACAGCAACCAGAAACATATTCTTTAAGTAAAGCAACCAATTTCTAACTCAATGGTATGCCATAAAAGGTAGCAAGGAACTCAAATGAACATCGATAAGATTATCCACACGCGCTATGCCACCAAAGCTTATGACAGCAGCAGGAAGCTCACCGCAGAGCAAGAACAACAGATTTTTGATCTGCTGCGATTCAGTCCTTCGTCAGTTAATTCACAACCGTGGCACTTTTTTGCGCTCAGTTCAGACGAAGCCAGACAACGGATTATTCCTGCAATGACTGAACCTAATATCAGTAAAATTATGAACTCGGCAATGGTTATCGTGTTCTCTACGTACAAGGAAATAACAGAAACGCATTTAAACGCCGTCCTTGCCCAGGAGAAAATCGATGGTCGCTTTGCAACTGAACAAAATGAAAAAAACCAGGATGAGGGGCGTCGTTTCTTTGTAGGATTGAACAACAGTTCTCTGGATGAGCAGCGGGCATGGATGGCTCGTCAGGCTTATCTATCACTGGGTTTCCTGCTGCTGGGCGCGGCAGGAATGGGGCTTGACGCCACGCCGATTGAAGGATTCTATCGTGATAAAATGGATTCCGCACTATTTCTGCAAGATCAGAATCTCACAAGCGTAGTCATTGCGGCTATTGGCTATCATGGCAGTAACGATTTTAACGCCAGATTACCCAAGTCACGCTTAAATCAGAATTCGGTCCTTACTCACCTGTAATCTCTCACCAGAAGATCTCGCCATAATTCAACGTGGGTACCAGGCCCTTAAGTAAAAGGGGGAATCGCCCACACATTGAATAAGTTAACTCCGCGTCCACACGCTAATAAAAATGAACCGCACCGTGTTTCCTGGAGACTAAACTCTCAGTGAAAGGAGATCCTAAATGAAATCAAAATAAGCAAACTGTATTACGCAAAAAAATGGCTTAATGATGACGGTGTCACACCCAACTCTTTTGCCGACTAACGTATATTTTGGCAGGCAGCAATAGTCAGAAAAAATATTTATATCGTTATGTGTGGGTTTTCTCACTAATATTAACCTCTGCGTTATATTTAGCGACTATTTTACGCACAATAAATATTCACAAAGTATTCCCGGCTTATACTCATAGGTTGCTTAGTGACTTGTTCCATCATAACGTTTTCAACGCTGTGAATATTATCCGGCACTTCACATTATCCACAAAGTCTCATTATGATTAGTAAGTTTTGCTTCAAAGCCCAGACAGTATTAGACATATTATCAATTCCAGACGAGTAGATTAAAGTGCCTGCCTTATCCAAGTTATATCAAACGAGGCAACATTTATGGATCACTCCGCTAAAACACTTTTAATTACTGGCGTATCTTCCGGATTTGGTCGCGCACTGGCTGAAGAAGCGTTACAGCAAGGTTTCCGAGTCGTTGGAACCGTGCGAAATCAACAGGATAAAATTGATTTTGAAGCTCTGAATTCAGATTCTGCCTTTGCAAGGATCCTTGATGTCACACATGATGGAGAGCCACAGCGAGTGGTGGCATCAATTGAACGAGAAATCGGCCACATTGATGTACTGGTCAATAATGCGGGTTACGGGCTGGAAGGTATTCTGGAAGAAACATCACTGGATCAGGTACGTCGTCAATTCGATGTTAACGTTTTTGGCGCTGTCGCTATGATACAAGCCACTTTACCGTATATGCGTCAGCGTGGGCGCGGACATATTCTTAATATCACGTCGATGGGTGGAATGATAACTCTGCCTGGGCTGGGTATCTATCACGGCAGCAAATTCGCTCTTGAGGGTATATCTGAAAGTCTGGCGAAAGAAGTAAGAGATCTCGGCATCTATGTAACAGCAATCGAACCCGGTGCTTTTCGTACCGACTGGGCTGGACGCTCTATGGTTCGGGCTGAACGCAGCATTCGCGATTATGATGCAGTATTCGAACCGTTACGCCAGCGTCGTCAGGAAGTCAGTGGCAAGCAATTGGGAAATCCCATTAAAGCTGCACAGGTTATGCTGACGTTAATTGATTCGGATAATCCGCCTATGCACCTTCTCCTTGGAAGTGACGCAGTCCGGCTGGTAAAAGAAAAAATGGCGTTATTACAACGTGAATTCAGTGAATGGGAAACGCTTTCCTTGTCGACTGATTTTCAATGAAGGCGCTGCACATGAACCCGATGTTATCGGTTTTTCGCCAGTCTGAACATTCACGGAAAGGCCTTGCTGGAATCGGCTTCGGGCTTATAACGGCGGCTATCTGGGGAGCATTTATCGCTGTTTCACGTCAGGGGATTGGTGCAGGATTGCAGGCGGCCGACCTGGCATTTCTTCGTTATCTGAGTGCCGGGTTAATCCTGTTGCCGTGGCTACTTCGTCAGAAGATATCCTCGCTCGCTGGCATCGGCTGGCCACAGGGCCTGCTCTTGTCTTTTCTTGCGGGACCGGCGTTTGTCATGGTGGGAGCCAGTGGTTACCTGTTCGCCCCGTTGGCCCATGGTGCAGTAATCCAGCTTGGTACACTGACATTACTGACGGTTGTGCTGGCAACCTGCCTACTAAAAGAACCATTAGGTTTACAACGCGGGGCTGGGGTGTTGATCCTTGTCTGCGGTCTGATTGTGACTGCCGGGCCGACCCTGTTTCAGGCCGGATCGTCAGCCTGGCGTGGTGACATTTTGTTCGCTTGCGCGGGTGCAATGTGGGCACTGTTCAGTATATTGATGCGCCGTTGGCAGGTTAATGCGCTGGCAGCAACTGCAGTAGTCTCGGTATTGTCGGCATTAATATATACCCCACTCTGGCTGATATTCGCTTCTGTTCAGCGCCTACAAAATGTCCCATTGTGGCTGGTTATAGAACAGGTCGTAGTACAAGGTATTCTTTCCGGCGTTGTTGCTCTGTTCTGTTTCTCCCGCGCGGTTAATTTATTAGGTGCCAGCCGTGCAGCGCTGTTCCCCGCCTTAGCCCCTGGCGCGGCTATATTGATCGGTATTCCTTTGACAGGTGATATCCCCACTGTAATGCAGGTACTGGGCCTTTTAATTGTTTCCAGTGGATTACTGGTGACGGTCATTAAATGGCGTAAATAGCACCCAAAATACCCAGACATATTTAACTGAGAGAAAATAAATGAGCCTTAATACATCTAAATATTCATCTGCAGAGTATTCATTCGCTGAGTTATTAATTAATGGTCAATGGCGTAATGGACAGTCAAACTTACTGCGCGTCTATAACCCCTACGACCAAAAACTGCTAACGGAAATCTCCCTTGCGTCAGTTGTTGACGTCGACTCTGCTTTCCTGGCGGCAAGTAAATCCCAACCTGATTGGGCACGAACGCTACCTTCGGAACGCGCAGAGGTCATGCGCAGTGCGGTAAGGGTCATGGAGCAAAGACATTCCGAAATAGTTAACTGGCTTATCGACGAAACAGGCAGCGTACGCCTTAAAGCAGAATTTGAATGGAGTGCGGTCCGGTCAATGCTGCTCGAAGCAGCATCGTTACCCACACAGATATCCGGACGAATATTGTCTGGCGATATTCTGGACAAGGAGCACCGGATCTATTTCGCAGGAATTGTTAATTTTCAGGCACCGCGCCCATCTGCGAACATTCGCCCAAAGCGAATTGAGCAGGCTGGGGGAGCCGAATAAATTTCGCCGCCCCAGCGAGCGAAAAGCTGTCGCCCACGACAGCGGTTTATTTGGGGGGCTTGCCCCGCACACCGTCAAGCCAGGTCATATTTTCCGCCCCAGCGGGGAATATGACCGATCAGGCGCGACCAACCCCTTTAAAGCAGCGTTCCCGTTTTTTGGAGCTTGCGAGAAAAAACAGGCGAAACGCGCGTCTTAAAGGGGTTGGTCGCGCGTAGCGTGCGACGGTGTGCCGCCGTTGACCCTGGGGGTTTTGGCGCGGCGTCCAGCCACGACATTACCCCCATGTGACATGCAGTGAGAGCGTCCAGCCCGAGCGTAATGTCACACGCCGTTGCCCGTCATTCGGGCGTTTCAGGGGACCGACGACCACGCGTCGGCTGTTTTCTGAAAGCGCGGATCATGGGCATGAGCGTCGGAGACGTTCAGTGCTTTTCATCCTTTTATGGGCGTCATCAATAGGCGTCGCGTATGGGCGTGGGGTTTAACGTCCATCGGTGACGCCCATGTGATGCGTCCGTCACACCGAAATCAGAACGGAGATCACTGCAATGGGAACTCATCTGATGCAAAGGCTTAATGCCTTTTCGGATGCCTTTTCTTTTTTTCTGCTGTGGCTGCAACACAACCCGGTAATACTGTCCATATTGGCCGGGCTGACGCTGCCATTTATCTTTCATCTGCCACGTGAAGAAAGAAAAAACGCCCCCTTCTGGTTAAAATCGGTGGCGGGTGTATCCACCTTCTTTTTCATATTCGGCACCCTGTCACCGCTGACCATTCAGGGGCTGAGTTTTTTCTTCAAAGTACTCGACAATAACATTCTGCTCAGATTATCACTCTGGATATTGACTGTCGGATTTACGCTTGCCGGTCTGGCTTTTCACATTACAGCCCGAAGATTGCTGACCGGAGAAATTGACAGTCTGAAACACCGGATGATTAAAAAAAGTAAACTGGAAAGAAATGTCAGAACGGATGTTCGCGAAATCAGAGACATGTTACCTGACAGCATTGCGTATAATCCGCTGGATTATATTGACCTGAATAAAGGCATTTTTATCGGGCTGGATAAAGATGATCAGCCGCAATATATCACCCACGAAGAATTTCAAACTCAGCACGCCGACCTTATCGGCACCACAGGCTCTGGTAAAGGAGTCAGTGCCAGTGTCCTGCTTTATCAGGCAATACTTTCAGGTGAAGGCGTATTTGTCGAAGATCCCAAAAATGATGAGTGGGCACCACATGTTCTGCGGGAAGCCTGCTAGAAAGCAGGAAAACAATTTGTTCTTATTAACCTGAATGACCTTAATTTTCAGCTTGATTTACTGGCTGATATTTCTCATGAACAACTGGAGGAGCTGTTTAATGCCGGTTTCAGCCTGGGTAAAAAAGGCGAAGGTGCTGATTTTTACCGTATCGCCGATCGCCGCGCAGCCAGAAATACGGCAGCTATTTATGAAAAGGGAATGACGTTACGCGACTTATTTAATACTGACTTTGTGAAATCCCTCAGTGAAGATGTGCCTGCTTTTTATGGAGAGCTTGAGGAAATCGCATTAGTCAATTCCATTAACGCCCGGAACGGATTTTCCTTAAGGACCATTTTTGATGAAGGCGGATGCTGCTACATCATTGGCTCGATGCGTAACCAGAAAATCATCTCGGCTCAGCGCATGATTTTAACCCGTCTGATTCAGATAGCCGAAACACGAGACCGGATAAAAGGCAAACCTCGTCCGATAGCTATTTTCCTTGATGAACTTAAGTATCACCTTTCCCGCCCTGCACTTGAGGGGCTTGGTGCGGCAAGGGACAAAGGTGTGCATATCATCATGGCCCACCAGTCGGTAAAAGATTTATATGACTGTCCGGCAGATCTGGAGGGAGATGCCGTAGCCGGTTCGGTGATTGAGAACTGCAAGTTTATGCTGGTTTATCGACTTCGCGATCCGGACACTGCTGACTGGGTGGCAAGGATGACCGGTTCTATTCTGGTAGACGATGAAATGAGGAAAGTGAAAACGGATATCTCCCTGACGGAGAAGATGGAAACGGACAGGATGATCCGTCAGGCTGAACGATATTATATAGACAGCAACATGTTGCTTAACCTCCCCCAATTTGTTGGTTTTGTTTTCACCCAGAATGATCTGGCGAAGGCAACCAAACTATTCCATATACCCGCGAAAAAGCAATATATCGACCTGCTTTCGTTTGAACATAAACAAAACCTGAATACCGAAAAAGAAAGCCAGAGCCACAAACCCTCCATTAACCTGTGAGGCTATCAATGCTTATTCATAACGTTGCTGAAAGAAATGAAGCCACAAAACGGAGAGTGCGGGCATTGCTGTATTTTCTCAAGGAGGAAACGTTCTCTGATTTCCAGACCTTAAAAAGAGTTGTCGGCTATAAAGGGAAACATAACCATGCGATGTATAAACTGCTCAATAAAGCGGTTGCGATGGGCTTCCTGAATAAACATGAATACCCGGTATTGACTGGGAGAAAATCATTGTGGGGGATCACCATGCAGGGACTGGCAATGGTGGTTAGTGCTAATGACAAGGTTTTCCCTGCCTATTTTGAGCCGGGCAAACTCAAAAACTCGACGCTGGAACATCGCCTGTTAAATCAGCGGGTCAGGATCGCCCTGGAGGAAAAAGGCGGCACAGGCTGGCTTAATGGCGACCGGGGAGAGTTTATAGCGCGGTACCCAGGTATCCGGCACCGACCGGACGGCATTATTACCTTAAGCAGCGGTGCCATCGTTGCAGTGGAAACAGAGCGCTCAATGAAAACCCGCGCCCGCTACATCAGCATTATTAACAGCCATCTTGCCGCCAGCGACGCCGGACGCTGGCACTATGCGATGTATGTTATGCCGGATGATAAAACCAAAGAATCACTGGTCAGGCTGTTTGACAGCATCAGGACGGTGATGAGAAACAGTGTTCCCGTTTCGTTTGACGCGAAGAACCGCGAGATGTTTCTCTTCCGCACCCTTGATGAACTGGAAAATAGTGTCAGTGATAAGCAGGAGTCCCCCTCTTCATCAGTTGCTGACGATGACGGGAGGGAACGCCATGCATGACATTTTGACTCATGGCGACTGCCTAGACGTACTCGGCGACATGCCGGGCAATTCTGTGGACAGCATTGTGACCGACCCGCCATATGGTATTAAATTCATGGGTAAGACATGGGACTATGATGTTCCTTCACCGGCCATCTGGAAAGAATGTCTGCGCGTACTCAAACCCGGTGGTCAGTTGCTGTCGTTCGCGGGCTCTCGCACTCAACACCGAATGGCAGCGCGTATTGAGGATGCGGGCTTTGAAATACGTGACATGATTGTATTTCTCTACGAGACCAGCAATGCTGCTCAGGCCCTCATTGAAAGTTTGTCGCCGGACCAGCTCAAATTGCTGGACGCAGCATTTGGACGTGATGGAATGCTGGGCTGGGTATACGGATCGGGGTTTCCTAAATCTCACCACGCGTTAAAACCGGCACTGGAACCGATTACCCTTGCCCGTAAGCCATGCAAGGGGTCCTTAGCATCCAATGTAGGCGTATATGGTACCGGCGCTCTGAACATCAGCGAATGCAGGATCGCTCTGGCAGAAGGAGAACCACCCTATGATTATCCAAATGGACCGGGTGGCTCTGAGCCCAACCATATGTGGCGAGGCAGAAGTAAAGGTGATGGAAGTATCGCCAGACAAGGAAATCCTGATGGTCGCTGGCCTGCCAATGTCATCCATGATGGCAGTGATGCAGTACTTGCGATGTTCCCGTATACCCCTCAGCAGGTGGAAATTAATAGCGCCAGTCGGTTCTTTTATTGTGCGAAAGCCAGCAAAAAGGACCGCGATGAGGGTAACAATCATATGTGTGTAAAGCCCAGCGAGCTGATGCGTTACCTCTGCCGCCTGGTTACGCCCCCGGGCGGCACTGTACTTGATCCCTTTATGGGAAGTGGAAGCACCGGCAAAGCTGCAGCGATGGAAGGATTCAGTTTCGTCGGCATTGAGCGCGAAGCGGATTATGTGGAAATTGCTCGCAGGCGTATTGCGGCAGCACGGAGTACCACGACTCATTCAGGTGATGCAGGAAAGCACATTGATAATTGAAGTCGGGTAAAATGCCTCTAAAAATGTTAGCTAAGATTTGAGCTAACATTTTTATGGCTCAAGGCCATAACCTAATCTGACAGGCAGCTTTGTGCCAGAAGCAGACATAGATAACATTGAGATATGTTAATTTATGGGACAGGTCTATATTTTTATGAAGGAGTGGTTAAGTTGACGAATACTAAAAATATATGGACGCAGTAAATACATCGCCGTGGATGATGCAGTTAGTCTTCCCTGCCGGTGGGGTGTTCTGCTCATAGCGGAAAATAGGCTGGCTGTACGGGTGATCTTGCCGTCAGCCATCAGACCCTAGCCGTCAGGCCCGAACCCCGGAGGGATTCGGCGGAGCTTACCGGCAGAGCCGGTTAGCGCAGTGGGGCTCGACGACCCGGCAGCGCCGGGGAGCAGGAGGGGGCTATTAGGCTGATGCTTCTCATTTTCCCTGAGCGTATATATGAGAAACTAGAAAAATCTCTTTTAATAAAGATACAATAATGTATGAGTCAACTTATTTTAGTCTTAACAAAAAATAAAACTCACATCAATTTATTTAACATTCTTTAAGAAAAAATGTTGTGTAAAAAGTAAAAAACGCAGATGATTTCGTTGCTACGTGAACTAATGAGGATTATAAATGGCTGCCATTGCAACTTACTTACCTGAATCGCAAATCATTACATTAACAAAGGATTTTCCAGCACTAGAAGACCCTCAGAACCCAATCGGATTTACAAACCCTACTCAATTTGCTTTCTTTTTCCATGAGTGGATTCATTTTCTTCATAATATTTCAACTATACATGGCTTTTCTGTTTTTTGTTCACAATTGATATTATGGAATAACTTCCGCTGGACAATGGAAAATAAAGACACTTCTCTCGGATCAAGTCATATTAATCCAGATCTAATCGAAAATAACAAAAATCATTTCAGCTTTATCATTTCAAACAGAAAAAGAAACCTATGTACGTTACCTGATTATGCTAAAAATAAAGACATACTCTTCGATGCGCATGAAATAGAACCCTTAAAGTATGCTGATGGTCAGGTTACCTGCACCTCATTAATTAAATGCAAAGTGACCTTTAATGACAATAGTTATGATCTTCATATAGGCCTGCTTGAGATTCTTGAATCTGTAGCTTACATGCTAGAGTCAAAATGTGCACAGGAAATGAATTCTACCCCACAAGAATCTCCATTTTATCCTTATCATACAGTAAATGGATTTGCAAAAAAGGTTGCATCATCATTAACGGATGATGATTTAATTTGCTGTATGTTAGCATCCTTACAATCAAATGACTCACCACGAGTCTTGATGAATCTTTTAATAGAAATGGAATCCTTAGAAGCTGATTGCAGGTATGAAAAATTAGTTTCGCATGTAAAAAAGCAGTTAAATGAATTAGCGGAAACAACAGATTCTTCTATTAATCAAATCATTAACCTTTTCCCTATTAACGAACCTATGGGGAACTTTATTAAACTAACACTTAGACGAATAAAAAATAATTTAAGCTTCAGGATCGAAGATCCATTCCTTGAGCTAAATATAATAAAAAATATCTCAAAAAAACCATTAGAAATGAATGGTTTTATTCGCAAGTTTGGCGGTTGCACCATAATCCAAAAAAGAAATAACGACCCAGAAATTCCAGAGTGTGATGTTATGTACGATTTTGAACTGCCAGAAAATGATGAATCAACTCTTTTTGGCTCAAAAAAATTGCACGCTTGTTTTCATTTTATTTTACTACATTATAGACCCTCTGGTGAAATAGTAAAAACAGAAAACTTAACAAACTCGTCGAGAAGTAGATGCCCTTTTTATACTGTTTGCGGTGCATCTTTGCGTGTTTCCAATAGCGAAATTTGCAACTCAAAACCATGGAAATCAATGTCCTGCGCTTCCAATCAGGGATGTTATTATGCAGCTGCGATGATAGCCACTAACCCTCCTAGCAATTCTAATTAAACCTCAATCTATAAAATATATAATGGCTCCATTTAGTTTCTTAAATAGCCCTAACAAATTTCAAGTCAGCTGTTAGAGGAGCCCTGCCCTTTGCCATCAGACCCTAGCCGTCAGTCCCGAACTCCGAAGGGATTAGGCGGAGCTTACCGGCAGAGCCGGTTAGCTCAGTAGGGCTGACGACCCGGCAGCGCCGGGGAGCCGGAGGGGGCCATACGCTGATGTCCGCTTCGTGCTGTGAGTTCAACTGATGGACGCAACACACTTATTGAACCGTTCTGCGGGTGATTCATAGTCTAGCGTTTTTCTCGGTCTTTCGTTGAGCTGTCTGGCAACGCTGTTCAGTCTCTGCTGACTGTGAACCGATAAGTCAGTTCCCTTTGGAAAATATTGTCTGAGCAACCTGTTCGTATTTTCATTTGAGCCACGTTGCCAGGGAGATTGAGGATCACAGAAGTAAATCTGGATGTCTGTTGCTACAGTAAACCGGGTGTGGCTGGTCATTTCAGCTCCCCGATCCCAGGTTAATGTTTTATAAAGCTCAACAGGCAATTCCCGGGCTTGTCTGATGAGTGCAGATATAACCGTTATGGTCTTGTTGTCCCTGATTTTGGTCAACATAACAAAGCGGGAATGGCGTTCTACAAGGGTGACGATATAGGAGTTTTTCGAGCCCTGGATCAGATCACCTTCCCAGTGACCAGGTATGGCTCTGTCTGCGGCTTCCGGTGGCCTTTCGCTGATAGGTATCGCATTCGGGATTTTCCCTAATCCTTTCCCTTTAAGTGATGACGTTCGGGATCTACGAACCGCTCTTCCGCTTCTGAGGCATTGCTGCAGCTCTTTTTTTAATGCCCCCCGGGTTTGTATAAAAAGCGTTTTATAAATCGTTTCGTGTGACACATGCATTTCCTGATTATCCGGATAACAGCGTTTCAGCCAACCGGCGATCTGTTCCGGCGACCAGTCCTGATGCATCTTCTCTGCAATGATTTTACACAATGTGGGGCTTTCAATTAGCTTGCAAGGTTTTGGTCTCAGAGCATTTTCCCACGCAGCAGTATCGGCTTTTGCTGCACGGTATTGCCTGGCACCTCCATGCCTCCTGACCTCGCGGCTAATTGTTGAGGGTGCTCTTGATAATTTGGCAGCGATGTCCCTGATACTGAGTTTTGCTACCAGTCCTCTGGATATCTCCTCTCTTTCATCAAGCGTAAGCGCTAATCGATGCCGCTTTCGCACGGGAGGACGGTAGCCACCTGTCTGATGGATAGTGGGCATAATAGAAGAATGGTATCTGTCGAACATTCTGGCGATATCATGCAGAGAATCACCTTGCTTGTATCTGTCCCAGATAATCGCCTTTTGTTCTGGCGTGTAGTAAATGCGAGTTCTTCGTTTCATGGCAACGTCCCCCTTGATCAAGGATAGCGTTGCACCGACCCGTTGAACTCACAGCCATATGCGGACATTGTCCATTACACTAATGTGTCCTAATTAGTAGTTTGCCATAGTGGACATGATTTATATTTACTTTCCCGGATCTTTGGCTGCAATTCATTAATTGATTCGAATTTCTCGTTGATTTTCAAGTCTATCAATTTGAAAATTATGGAGCGGCTAAATGTTAACGCCTTTTTCAACTCATTTTCTCCAAGATTATTAGACCCAGCATGGACTACTTTAGATCTTAATCCATATAGTTCTTTGACGTAATCTTCAATTTCTAAGCATTCATCTACTGATTCCCCACTTATATAAGCACATTGTTCAGCCATGCTAGCTACTATAGAGGCAGTAATAACACTATTTTCATTAACTTTGAAAAGTGCTTCAAGCGCAATTACGACTTTCAGTAAGGCACTTGATCTGTTTTTATCGCGATAAGCTTCGCCAATCCATTCAACTGCTCTGGAGAGTTTCCTTTCAAGTTGGGTGCCCGGAGATAAAACGACATTAAAAAAATTCGTCATCAAGCTTTCTTTTTTTTCTGGAAAATAATCAGCCAGATCACTCAGATCAATTATTTGATCTTGTTCACGCTTATTTCCAGCCCTTCCAAAAATTGAGCCTTCCGTATAAATAATCGATGGTTCGGTAGGAGAAAACTCATACATAAAAGCACCTATAGAAAACTCTTTACCTTTCTTCGCCAACAAGAAAGCAAATGACAACTCTAGTGTGTTGAAAAAAGTGTCTGCAATTTCTGAAGCTTTATAGGAATCTAATGATTTCACACATAATTGAACAACAGTTTTTGTAGATTGCTGTTTACTAAAGAAAGTATCTGAGAATGGAAGTTTGATATGGCTTGCATGGCGAGGAATCTCATAAAAACAAAATGGCCCTAGATTAACAGGGTGAGACCCATTTTTTATATTTCCACCAAATACTTGTTTAACAACCCTATGTTCTCTTTGCTTAACTAAACTACTAATGAGGTTTTTGAAATATTTAACACGAACATCCACATCATCATCCGGGTGATCACTACAATCAAATAAGGTTCTTTCAATATAATATCTAAAATATATCTTTGAAATAAATTGTCCATCATTGGTTTTTGATAAATCATCTAATCCTTTTTCAAAAGATTCATTGTCAGTGATTATAATGACGTTACCAATAAATCCATCGTCAGAAAATATTCTTTTTTCGACTGTGGTTTTATTTAATGTACATGATTTAAAAATTCGACTGGAAATATCTTTGCTATAACTCATCCTGAATCCTAATGTGATGGTGTAAACTAATACAGTCAATGCTTATCATGATACTATATCTCTATTGAAACAATAAATGGGGATTAGATAAAATTCAATAAGTTAACACTTCATCAGTTATGTCCGCTCCTCGCTCACAGCGGACCTTCAGCTCGGTTAACAGTTCGCTTCGTGCCAGAAGCGGACTGTTCAGCAACATATTGCTGAAAGAATCTAACATGTATAGAGATAATCTAAGATCGTTAACAGATTAACAAAGACAAGCAGAGACCTGCCGGTCCCGGCCTGAAAGAGGCTAAATCGCTAATCGTCATCCTCTAGGTCGGGTGCGATAACGACGGCGAATTTTCCATCCTCACGCTCCTCGAAACTCCTAATGATGCGTACAGCCTGCAGATGCTCGAGAATTGATATCACGCGTTCTCTGTTTACTACAGAGATTGTCGCCTGGGTTCTATTGATGAATATATGTCTCAATTCATCTTCGCCCAGCTGATGGCAAAGCTCGGCCAGTTGATGTTTATTCAGGCCTGTCACAATAAATCGCGTAAACAGCATGACCTTGAATTCTGCATGACTGGTGCTATTAAATACCCGCAGCAGGACATCATTAGGGAAATTGAGATCGGCGATATCAGACGCAATGAAATAATCAATAAATTGCGACACCAGATCCGCTCTCTCTTGCACAGTAAAGCGCGCGTAGACCATGACTTTTGTGAGCATGGCTGTAAAGAAGCGCGCGTCTTTTTCTTTTCTTAGATAGAACTCGGGCTGCGCCAAAAATTCACTTTTATACTGGCTGAACCAATAGACAAAGGCATCACTGATTTTCTCATCCAGATCCGCGTATTGAGCCGCAATTTTTTCATACACATCCGCGTCGAGAGGCAGCTTCTGCATGGCTACCAAGGTGCAGAAATGACGCGCGCTAAGCCGTTCATCAATGTCCCACATGTTAATCTCAAGCGGAGTAACCAGACTCTGATAAGCCTGCTCTTCCAGGTCATCGTTGCAGATAATTTTCATATAGAGCAGGTCATAGCGGTCGCCATCATAAACTTCTGGGGATGATTGACCCAATGTAGCCGCATGCTTGGTCACATACGCCGTCAGTATCGCCATGTTGCAGCCTTCACAGATATAGTCCATCAGCGCCCCCCATCCCGGCACGACGCGGTCATAACGGTAAAACAGGTCGTGATAGGAGAGCGTTAGCAGGTCTTCGGTAAATTCTGCTTTAGTGGATATCCCGCACAGGTCGGCAAACGAGAAGCTCATTTTTCTGACGATATCGCCTTTGCAATCGTCGCTTAGGGAGGTGTGGGTCAGCACGTAGCGGATACAGTCGGCATCCTCAGCGGAGGAGATAAACACATCTCTGACGAATATATCGATGTTTTGACTGAAGTAATCAGAAACCGTACCGAGTTTATGCTCATAGGCGAGCGTCCAGGGTTTCCTTTCCGCCTCTTCAGGCGTTATGTTGTCAATAAGACATGAAACGGCAATGCCAACATTGTGTCGAGTTAACTGATAAAGGCTGTTTTGCGCAATAAACTGCAGGCAATTCCGCTCCGTTGGCGTTATTGGTTCGAACAGCCCGTCATAGCATGCATCCGCCTGTTGTACATGACGCATGAACGCTTCCTGATTTTCTTCGGTGAGCTGAGATATGATGCGGCACCCCAGCGAATGAATAAGCTGGCGGTATTGCAGTTTATCTAGCGCATGTTCAGGCGATACGCAGGCTATCACGCTGATAGCAATATCGTTGGTGAATTTTTCATCCGGCTGGCCCGCGAGAACGGCAACCATTCTGTCAAGATAACCATTTTTTTGCAGCGCGGTAACGATTAACTTATCGACGGTTTCGGGTTTGCCAAATCGTGTATAAAGCTCAGAGAAAACAGCAAGGATGTGTTCATCAGACTGGCTGAATAGCGAAGCGAACATGCCCGCCAGATGCTCGTCCGCGTTATCAATCAGATGAGTCACCAATTGATGATGAAGCGCGCCATCGGCATAAATACGGTTATGTTCAACCAATTCGCTGATGACTCTGTTCTCGTCATCGATAAAATATTCACCGTTTGAGGTTGCGTAGCTCAGATCCTGACCGACGGCTTTCAGAAAGTCGTTATCATTTACGCTCATCGATCCTTCATGGAAAATTGAGCGGTAGGCCATAAAGTCCTGCATTACCAGACCATCGGACAGCAGCAGATACAAGGCGTCTAATCCGCCATTGCGCATATCGGTACACAAAGCATGGAGCTGCTGCTCAGAGACGAAGTCATGATCCTCCATCGCCTCAAGATACCCCTGCGCAATCTCTGCAAATTTCTCACGCCCGATTATTAGCGTAAGCTCTCGCAGCGAAAGAGTATTTTTTAATTTTATTGACTCTTTAATTTTCTTTATTTTTATTTGCAGTTCACTAAAAGCCGAGTTTTTATCTTTACCCATTTTTGTTTTTCGTTTCAGGTATTCTTCTTTTAGTTGTTCTCTTAATGCCCTATCAAAAAGTGAGAGTGAATTTCCCTGATGACTAACAAAGTAGCCTATATATAAATTTTCCTTTTGCGATAAAAATTCTAAAAAACCATTTTCATCATCAATTAAAGCCAAAGTTGTTAGGGGATAAAAATTACTGTATCCATTTCCGGTACCAAAATGAACGCCATCCCAGAGTATTTTCGGAATATATCGGCAAACTATTTCCTCTCTAACCCCCCTATGGTCATACATAGGCTCATGATTAAGATGTTCTATTTCGGCCTGTAAAACATCCAGTTTAGTTTCCAGAGAGTCGAAATGATTGCGGTGAAGTTTGCGGGTGCGATAGTCGCGAACAAATGAATATAAAACCCCGATTTTCTTATCGGTAAGAAAATAGTCTAAAGCATAAATGTTTTTATAAAAAACCAGCGATAACAGTTTGATTTTATCTTTGCCGTTATCAACTATGTTGCTGAACACATGGTACTCATTGACCAAATTCTGCAGGCTGCGCATATCATTTATATATGCCGAAATGCCTTTCAGATATTTATCGTTATGCGTGTCGAGCGACATTTTCCTCTTTAATAAGGTAAACGCGTTTCTGCTGTCCATAAATGGAATGACGGGAAGAATGAAATCAAAGAATTTAGTTCTGGCATCAGCGCCCAGGAACAGGTCGTCTCTTACCGCATAAACAAACCTGACCGGGTTGCCATCGACAATATTGTTATTAACTATTTTGTTAATTTCACGCAGCTTAACGAAAATCTCAGGCGTCCCTAGCCTATCAAGATCTTCAAAGATAACCACCTTATATTCCAGCTTGGTGAAAAAATAGACGATCTCGTCAAGGCAGTTGTTCAGTAAGGATGGCGTCTCTTGCTCGCTCGCCTCAACATCCCCGCTTAAGATGGCTATCTTGCTCAGCTTAAGTTTCTTATCAAAAATACCGATTCGAGATGCGCTGGCGGTTATAAAGTACAGCGCCGTAAAAGCCAACAAAACTAATATAATGCCTTTTAAAATATAGTGATCATTAAATACTTCAATCCAGGATGACGGGAGATGAAGAAACTCCGCGATGGTTTTAAAATAGAGAATAAATGCGGCAACCGCGATGGGCGCGACAACTTTAAGTAAGGCTCGATAGGTTCCCCTGACATAGTGGGAGCCCCTATCGATTATTCTGTCTATCCTTGAGTCGGGAAGCTTCTCTCTATTCTCTTTATAAAGAATCTGCTGCAGGATACTGAGTTCAACCTCCTGGTGAGTTGGGCTGACGGTTGTTTCATTTTCCGTCATATCGAATCCCGCAAGAGATACATTGATGTATTTATCATCACAGTGATATTTCATAAATGATGAAATAACCGTACTTTTCCCTGCGCCGTAGCTCCCTGTAATGGCAATGTTTCTCACGTCTTTCTGAGACAAGGCGTATTTCAGGGCAATGAAATACTCTCGCATACTGGCATCATTGATGGTTTTCGGCGCTAAAGTATCATAGCGGTCACCTGACTCCCCTTCAGTCAGACTCAGCTCCTGCTCTGCGCGTTGTACCTGATCTTTTACCTGGCGCTTAACCAGCCATGCCTCCGTCTTCCTGCACAGGTCTATTGCCCAGCTCAACATGCTCATTCAGCGGCTCCATTTTGCCAATACCCGATTACGATAAGCGGAAATTCCGAATGTGTTTGATGGCGTCCAGAATAATCCTGATGGTTATATCGTAGCGTTTCAACACGATGAAAACATATTCTTTTTTGAGTTACTCGTGCGGATTCAGATTTGGCTCGTATGAGAAGGCATCTTTGGGGATCATGACACGGGCTCAGCTCTGTGTACCAAGTAACACAGCATGGTGCGCTCCTAAGTCGAAGCTCTTGTATAGGTTGCTGGCAACATGCTGTAGCTTATCCATAATTTGATACTGTCCGGTCCAGCATTAATGCTCCGCTACATACGGTCAGGCTGCAACTGTTTGCATCCTGGAAAACGAGCTATGCACTCTAAGAGGTATCAGCAAGCATGACTTCCGCTTCACGCCCTGAGACATTCGACAAGCTTTTTTATGACTTCAGTAAGGGCGACTTTCGCGCTTCCAGTGCCAGCAAATATTTCGCTTCGTCGTACCGGGTTTTGGTCTTCCAGCAGCGGTAAATGATCCTTATCCATTTAAACGCCAGAGCCCGGAGCGCTGACTGATGAGATTTTCCTTTTTCTCGCTGCCCCTGATAATAAAGTCTGGCCCAGTATGATGAGTTAACCGTCTTGGCAGCCCATTCAACAAAGGTCTGCCTGACGAACTTGGCACATTGCCATCGCCAGTGAACCCAGGATTTCTGGCCACTTCGTTCTGTCACCGGTGCAATACCTGCGTAGTTTTGAATTTCTTCGGCGCTGTTAAACCGATCACGGTTATCACCAAGTGTAGCAAGCATTCGTGGGCCCATACACGGCCCCATGCCCGGAAGTGATTTGAACAGCCCCGCATCTGGCAATGTGTCAAACAGCGTTTCGATTCGTTCATCATAGGTTTTGATGATTTCACTCACGACTTTAATTTGTCTCGCCAGTGCTGTTGCCATCAAAGCATTAGCCTCTATAACACTCGGATCTGTCGTCAACGGGATGGAGTTATCAATACTCGCAACACGCTGCTCGGTAAGGGCCATTGCGCGGCCACCTTTGGCATTGAGAAAGTTGCGGATCGTGTCGCGCCTAGCTCGTTTTAGTTGTTGCAGACTGGGCCATTGCATAATCAGTTCACACAATAGCAAGCTACCCCGATGTGAGAACCACTCCAGGGGCTGAGGATAATACTGTTTAAGTGTGTTGATTAGCCGGTTCACAAAACGGCGTTTATCTTCAACCAACTGACGACGCTGCTCAACCAGTTGCTGAAGTAAGCGAATATCCGCATTGTCGGGTTCAATAGCTTTTATCTTTTGGGGATAGCGCAGCATTAACTCTAATGCCAGCTCAGCATCCTGCGGGTCATCTTTAGCGCCACTGGGCGAGAAAGCCTGCCGGTAACGAGCCAGGGACAAAGCGTGGACGGGGAAAACGGTGATAAAGGGATATTTTTTAAGAGCATACACCACGGGACCTTTCTTCAGCTCAACGGCAATAGCGATCCTGCCTTTTACCTTCTGGTGTAACTCGGTAAGCCAGATATCAAGCGCTTCTGCTGTATGTTTAATCACATGGAACACGCGTTCACCGTTTTTAAACTGAACACAGACATCGTGTTTTTTATCTGCCCAGTCCAGACCAACGTGTACAGCAAACTGATTAGTCACAGTCATCACCAACTCCTTTTTATCGGGGATTGGTATGCATTCCACGTTCTTCGAAAGAAATATAGCCAGCAGTTTATCTGCATGCCCTGAGTATTCGTTAGCGAACATGGAGCACCTACTGGCTCGAAAGAAAAGCGGCGATCATCGCATGATTCTCGCTCAATATTCGTAACCAGTAAGCGCATACCCTGAATCACTTCAAAGTGTAATTCTCAGGGTGCGAATGACTATATCTCGCTCGTTGCCGACTGTCATGCTGAATCGTGTTCTAACAAAGAACACGGCCAGATCAAGTCTGAGCCAATACATCTAAAGCGATGAACGGGCTCTTTGCCGCCCGCCCCCGCAGCCTGCGAATTTTTCCTTACACACAGTGCCACGAAAAATTCGCAGGGAGGTTATACCTTTAACACCACCACGACTCTGCCCACAGAAATATATGGTCAAAGCCACATTCCTTTGCGGCTTCCTCCTCCCGTCCTCAGGCTTTATCCATCAAATAACGATGCGCTTTTGAGGCGGCGCTGGCCGCTTTGAAAACATAGCGCTTATCGTTTTTCAGCGCCTGGAGCCATGAGGCAATATAGCTTTCATGCTGCACCTCTCCGATGATCCCCAGATCCGCCATCAGAAAAGCACTTCCCAGCTCCGCCACTAATTCCTCCTCCGCATAATCTGCACTGCCAAATTTCCCTTTCATTTCACGGTTAAGTCGTTTTTTACCACCACTCCAGTGAACCAACTCATGCAGTCCGGTAGCATAGAAATTAGCTGCATCTGAAAACAGATGGCGCTCTGGCAGCCAGACTTCATCAGTTGAGGGCCTGAAAAAGGCGTTTTGTCCTTTCTCAATGATGTTTGCGCCGCTCTTCTGGAACAGATTTTCAGCCTTCGGCAATGGGTCAAAGGTTGCTTCCGGGCTGACTGTTTCAGTTGTCAGCGGGAGGCCGTCAATTTGCTGAACGTTAAACACGGTGAAAGTTTTCAGCATCGGGATCTGGTCGATTTCGCCGTCTTCGTTTTCCTTCTCCAGAGTGGTGTAGAAAATAGCCGTTGTGCCGCGCTCTCCCTTACGGACATGACCACCTACTGCCTGTGCTTGTTTGTAGGTCATCCAGCGTGAATCACAGAAGCCCTGTTCTGATGCACTGCACCAGAGCAGCATGATATTCATTCCACTATACGCGATACCGGTTGCGAAGTTAGAAGGCAACCCAGACATGCCCGGCACTCGTTGCCACGGGCAAGACCATGGTTTTACACCTGCTTCAAGCGCTGCAATGATGTTGTCGGTGACGGTCTGATAAATATCTGTTCTGGTTTGAGAAAATTTCGTTTTTGAGGAGCCTGACTGCTCCAGCGGGGATACGCTGGTCGCCGCTGCGGTGTTAGGGGCGCTAGTCTGGGTATGCAGGGAAATCGTCATGGTTTTTTCTCCGTCAGTGGTGTGATTTTCGTCTTCGTATCGCCTGACGGTTCGCTTTCCCGGCATCGTTCCGGCCAGCAAGGGCGCAGAATGCGTGCCATTTACCCTTGTGGGACGGGTTGTGTTGGGAAACGATTAACCGAAAGCTGATACGGGAACGGAAAGCACGCGGGAGAAAAAACTGACACTGCATAGCCGTGCGTAGCGCCCCTTGCAACGCAGATGTGAAATGATTTTTTTAGCGAAATATGATCTTGAAGTATTTAAAAGTAGAACTTACTGCGAAAAATACCACAATAATTTACGGTCAACATAAAAATACGGCAAATATCAAAAAGCGTGTGGAAATAGAATAGGTGTACCGACAGGTGCAGTTATACAGACCTCTATTTTTAAGTGAGAATTAATAACTAATCTTTGTTAAGCATGTTTACTTTAATCCAATTGGCGATGACTATTCTGATATATTTACTAAGATTTACAAAGTCACTATTTTTTGTGTTAAATGAAAAATCTATATCACGCTGAAATTCAATTTCGCACTCATCAAAGAGAAAACTCCCAGCATGGGAATGTTTAGAGAGAACACTGTAAAATAGTCTGTAAGTTCTTTATCAAAATCATTGTTACAATATTTAATCATAACCTCTGAAAATTTCATATTTTCACAAATCCCTAATACCTCAATGGCGCAAACTTTATATGACTACGCCACCGTAGGATGATAACCTGCCATAGTTAACGCCAGATTGTAAAGGCGACAACAAGCAAGAAAGGATTCTTTCTTTTTTGAATCATGTAAAATTAGCACCTTAAAAAATTTACGAGTTTCTTTCGGCAACCTCATTTGATTAGTAAGGAAATTCAACTCATCAGACAAAGGCGGAGGGGATATTCGATCTTTCGAACCTAAAGGTGACTTAATAGCATGCTCTCTGAATTTTTTCTCAAGAAAAGCACTATTTGAAGAACTTTCTAATATTAATGTAGAATAAAAAATCCAATCCTCCATCTTCTTTCGGCCCTGCAAAACTTAAAGAAATTAAACCTGCATTGGTAGAATCGACTTGTTCTTCATCATATAAGTCTTTTATTCCATAGTGGTTATCCTTTACCAATAGCTCTAGCTCTAGCTCTTCATTTACGATGCCAGTCCTGAAACGAACAGATCTTGGTACGCCGTTACCATCTTTTATATTAAATATTCTAAATTCGGATTTTACCATATAAAAACCACAATCAAGAAGTGCTGAGAGATAAGCGTTCACATTGGCAGTGTTATTATATGCAATATTACGAGCGTGTTTAATATTCACTGCATGGACTTCTGTATCAAACATCAGTATTTGTTCAGATAAAGGTTCATTTCTAGTTGGCCAAGATTGAGGCTTTATAAGAAATTTATTTTCGAAATTAATAAAAATAACATCTTCAATTGCATAACAACACCTTGATATGTTCTGACTGTGTATTTTTTTAACTCCACATTATGGTCGCTAGCGATGACATCCTGAATTATACTGTGAGCAAAATACTTTAAAGTATATCGGTTAATTTCTCTTGGTTTTTCATAAAGAGATAAACGCACCTCATATATATAATCTGTATCAAGGACAAACTCGATATCAACATTAGCATCCTCACCTCTAACTCCACTATCATTTTGAAAACGAATGAACGTTGATTTGAAGATATTTCTAGTTGAAGAGGATATGTACTGACCGAATTTCTCTAAAGAAGAAGGAATTCTACTTAATATAAGCTCTTTGATTTTTATTTTTTGTTCAAGAGTATAATCCAACTGAAATTCCATAAAAATTCATGTTTGTTAAAATAATTATCAACATCTTCAATTTTCATTATGGTAATAATTAGTCCGCACTCAAAACAACCGCTCCTAACTCTGTTCCATTTTTGCCAATTCACATTGACTTTTCATAGATTTTAAATTCCTACTTTATTCACAATGCAAGTAAAACTGAAATGCCGATCTTTTTGGATCTTGTGTATCAATCACATAAAAATTTCGAGGAAAACTTCCTTCTACGCTTCGACCTAAGTGACTTAAACCATACATTGATAAAAGACGCCCGACTATCCTTTCTGACTCAGGAAAAATCTGCGAGGGGATTCGAAATACCTTTATTGTAAAACCATTAGCAAGCTGAACTCGAAGAGTGATTAAGCCATCCCACTCCTCAACGTCCAGTAACTGCCCGATAATATCATAGCCAGAAAACACAGGTCCAAACTGATGTTGCTGCAAGTGTTGCTGTAGCTTTTCACGATAAACAGGGCATAAGCAACGACTTATACATGTAACGCAATGTTTTCCAGTTTGTACAAGAGCTTCGGCATAAAAAGTCTTATTCAACGGTAATGTATTGTTCAATCTACTAAGAATATGGATAAGTCGGTCATTCTGGATTGTATCCAGATGTCCCAACCAGCGGTCAGAAGCACCTGCCAGCTCTAATTCGATATCAACATCAGGAATCTGTTCTTTCACCATCATTCCATATGCCGCAATTTGCAGAAAGTAATGGTCTTTCGGCTGGTTTGTTTCATCCAATACGTTGCCGGTTTTGAAATCTACGACCCGTATCGACCCCGAGTCTGTTTGATAAATCAGATCTGCTCTTCCAATCATATTGAACTTGGAGCTGGTAAGTAGTTTTTCTCTGCCAAAAGGAATTATGCCTTCTTGCTTTTCGAGCCTGATTGGCGAGTATTTTCCTCGCTCAGCAAAAGGTTTAGTTATCGATTTAGCATAGCGAACTTGTTCAAGCAGCATCTGACGGGATATTATTCCTGAAATGCCGTAACGTTGAAGAACCCATTCAGTAATGGGCCCTGCCCGTTTAGTATTACTCAATGCACTAATGAAGGAACTCTCTAACAGCTCAACAAATGAGGCTGGCGTACCATCTAAATCCTTTTGCGATGTATTCGCCAACCAATGTACAACACTTCCGAGAATCGTCCGAGGATGTAATGATACCTGGTGGGTAGTATGTAGTTCACTCTCCAGTAAGTATCTCGCTGGGCATGCAATAAACACTCCTAGCTTAGACGGGATCGCCGGACGAGTACGCGTAAGTGTTATAGCATTCATATCGCTCTCAATCCTCCTTATTACCGTCAGGGTTTCTTAGCTTGGTCATAACAGCCCCCATACGACGAGATAGATCAAAAGTACTGATCGTTTTTTTCTCCAGTTGCCACTCAAGGAATAACCTTTCAAGTTCAGGGTTAGCAGTAAAAACTCCATCCACGCTCCAGAATGGATGGGTCACCGCAACCCAGCGTTGTGGGCCAATGTTAATCAACGGAATATGGCCTACCACTCTAATTTCACTATTAAAGAGTGATGCCGCCTCTTCGGCTAAACTCACGGCATTTTCTCGCCAGTCAGCGATACCTGGAGCTGAGAAATCACCATTCAATCCAGCATCATAATTTTTATCCAGTAGCAGTTGAATAACATCCAGCCCAAGTCGCCAATCAAGCAACCCGTGATAAGCCTGATTACCATATCGGTGCAGGCAGTGATAACACGCCTGAATACATTTTTTCGGATGATCATTGTCCAGAAACTCTTTTAGCGGGAAGCCATTTTTGTTGCTGACAATAGCTTTCATTACCTCAAGAATTATAGGCGTACCGGATGTTCCTTTCTGTTGTAGACGCTCGCATAATCCGGAACCATTAACCAGACGATCGGCCATTTGCAGTATCGATGCCAGCCTTCCGTCCGCTAATCGTTGGACTCGCGGCTCCAGAATTTCGATTTCTTCAGGATCAATATCAAACAACTCTTTTGAAGCATAGTTAACAATAATAAATGCAGCAGAGAGCGCTGCGGCCCGGAATGCTGGCGTCTGTAACTGAAGACCAACAGGGGTGTTAACCACCATCAGAGCCAACAAGTCCGTCACTTTAGGTGCGGCAAGATAAAAAGAAGTTCTACTTTCCTGCAAAGGTGTGAACCGTCTTTTCAATAAAGGATCAGTCTCAAGCAATTGGCTATCAACCCAAACGCGATTTGCCGTTAATGACTGATACACCCCCTCCTTTCTAAAGGGAACTCGTAAGTTTCCCTGTAGCGCATTGAAACCGCTCCACCGTTCATCAGCATAAGTGCCGCGATTAAGACGGTGAAGACAGATTTGAGATTCAAGTTGAATAGCAACATTAGCATCAAACTCTGCCCCAGAAGAAAATGAGTATGCCTCAGCAATAGAAACTCGGCTGGCATTGGTCAGGGTTTGCTCGAGGTCCTCTTTGACAGATTTATCCTCCAGTGAGGTAAGAAACCCATAAGGTACATAACATTGGTACTGCTCAACATCATCTATCACCGCACCGCAAGAGGTGCATTCGCGGATCGTATGATTGATTGGAGTCCAGACATGACACACTGGACAGGCCGTCATCGTTCGACCTTCACCCAGTTCATTCACGTTAGAATCAAATTCTATAGATTTAGGATAGCGTTGCCGAAGCATCCCAGCATAGCCTGCCGTTAAGTAGCGCCGTTTGTCCTGTACCAAATATTTTCTCGGCGCAAATTCTTGTATCGCAATGTCCAGATCGCGATCCATGCTAGCAAATTGGATATCATTTTCATTAGTAGTAATGGCCCTGGTATGTAACAGACGCGTGCGAGTTGGCATGCCATACATCGGGAATTGCCCTCGCTCAGCCAATGCCTCTGCCAGCCCTTTACCTGCCATCGCATCGTCGTTTAGCGCTGCATCAATATCTTGTATCAGCTTGTCGGGGGTCAGTAATCGTACAATGTTTTGATAGAAGGATTGATCATCCGGCATGCAGACATGGGCAAATTCATCACGATCTCTCATCGTTGCTGTTAATGCCTGACGGATACGTGGTAGCCAGTCGATCCAATAGTCTTTTAGCCAGTCAACTTGAAAAAACTCGCCGTGGTTATCGGGTTTTTGCCTGTGTTCATCCACAGGCCATGACTGGTGTGAATTAATTGAGTTCTGTCTTAACCATTTGAACGCAGCCACCAACCAGACTTTGCGTACCAGTCGCTGGCAGATCATTTCCAGCTTGGTGGTTAAGAAAGGCGGTGGTGGAAGGTCGCCAGTTATTTTTTCTGGATGGCGGAAGTAAAACAGATCATGGCTTTTGCTACGACATGCAGTCAAAACGAAAGCAAAAGCCTGCCCACGTCGTCCAGCACGACCAACACGCTGCTGGTAGTTAAAACGCTGTGGTGGCATGTTGGCCTGAAAAACGGCACGTAAATCACCGATATCAACGCCAACTTCCATAGTGGTTGTGACAGAAAGCACATCAACAACGCGGGCCAATCTGTCCAGATCCTGGTCAGGTTCGAAGTCTTTCAGACCTGTTGGTAAAATATCATCATCATCTGCAATCAAAATACCTTTGAAACGGCGTAATCTTGCCGCTGGGTTTCCTGTCATGCCGGTAAGTTCTTCAGAACGCATACGACGGATGCCGGATGAGTATGAAATGCGTTTTCCGAGATAGTTTTGTTTTTGCAACATTCCAGCTTCGCCGGACGGTATTTCAGGCAACGGAGCATGGCAGCGGGTACAAATTTTTGCCCCCAAATGTAAGTGGACACGCCCGCACTTATCGCAACGCCAGAAACTATCGGCAGGATCGGTCAAGCGGAAGTGTACTTTACCAATATCAATAATGCCGCCTTGATGACCCACTAGCTCAAGCAGCGCAAGAAATTTATCGATTATAGAAGTATGGTCGCCACCAGAGTGTTGGCAAACCCGGCTGGCAAAACGGTGTAACCGGCTATTTGGAGAAACATCATCAGTGGAATGCCAGAGTGTTTCTTTGGTTGTGTATTGTGATGGTTTTACACGGTAGGCATCGGCCTGTACACGTAGCATAGCGTCAAATATTGCCAGTTGTTGCCGTGTATAGTTGCCAGAAATTGGAAGACAAGGATAGCCCCATCCGGCCTCTTCCAGCGAGAAATACGTTTTACTGAACACGCTTTCACCCGCCAGTTTTCTCAAATCCCACGAGATCTCTTTGCGCGCAACATCCAGATCGTCTTCATAAGAAGGATGCGCCTTCCAGCACCATTCCCCTTGAGGGTCTCGACTAAATAACTGCTGCCACACAAAAGTGGTGATATCTTCATGGTGATTTGCCGGGTCAGGAACAGCAGTGATCCCCGTCCGATCGGTCGGGTGAATACCAGCTTCAACCAATTTAGCCAGCAGTCGGTTAAGCCGCTTACCCGATTCAGGCGCTGAGGGTTCCAGTATTTCACCCAGTGAAATACTGTCGGCCAGTGGCAGCTCCAATTTCTCTTCCAGCATGCGCCTCTCACGAAAAAAATGCTCAAGCTCCTGATCTTCTTCTGGCGTCAAACCGCCGGCAACCTCTTTATTGACTAATTCCTTTCTGCGCTTAACTAGCCCAGATAATTGTTCTTGCAGTTTTTCATACGAGCATGAGCCTACGGCTAGATCTTGTAGTGAATAGACAAGGATCTCCCTCCGGATATCATCATGATGCCCAGATTCAAGATCGAGCGCCGCTTTGGCCGCATCCTGTCGACTGTCGGAAAAAGTGACCAACCGTTCCTGATCGCCGGAACGTTGTAGCTCCGTCATTAATGTACTGGCGAGTAACTGTGTGGTTTTCGCAAAACCAACTCGGAATCCACGAATAGGTGACTGTTTTCCTTTACCATATTTGTACGAGGTTTCACATGCGGGGCACTGAAAAGGTAGCGAGGATCCAGGGGACTGATTAGACGATTGATCTCTTTTCGGGGAGGAAAAGTCACCTGGTTTTACATAATAGAACCAGCCTGGAATATCAGTTTCAGCTAAGGGTTTTACGGGCGATATAGGTTGAATAGTTGCAGTGAACGGATCATAGCTTGCTTCTTGCCACTGACCAAAAGAGTCACTATCCGCAAGTTTTTCTTTACCCAAAGGCCAGAATCTATCTATGGTTGGCATAAATAAGGCATACTCTTCTGCTGAGCGCCGCTCAATCATGACCGATTTAGCATGTTCCGGAAGTTTTTCGGTATCAGGATCGTTGGGTAATAGTTCTATACGACGGCTATCTATCGCGGAGAAAGCGGAAGGTTTACCTCCCAGAAATAGCGTAGCGCAGCATTCACAATAGAGTAATTCCACACACCGCGATCGCTTATCACCATACCGACGATTACCATAGCGGAAGCCGGATTCGACAGTCATGTCGGCAAATAACCATTGGTTTCTTTCGTCTTTATCTGCTTGTGGCGGTGATGGCAGCGGAGCAACATATAATCCTTCCAATGCGCGTAAAAATGCATGGGCACGGAAACGCGGTAGTACGATGTGATCAGGAAAAGGATGTGCAAACCACTGCTGCCAACTATCAACCGTCGTCCGTATCAAGATTAGCGCACTGACACCCCTACGCGCATCAGGATGCTCCCCAAATAGATTGCCTGCCAGTGCGTTGATAGCGGTTGCACGTAGAGATTTGTTATCATCAATACATCCTTTTTCCAGCATTCTGGCAGCCAATAAGACCGTATGCTGCGCCAATTCTTCTATAGCAACACCATCGCGGTAGCATCCCAGACTACGCGCTATGTCGCACCATATTACAGATGCCTCCGGTGACTTTAGTTTCTCAACCGCCTGACAAAACGCAGGAAGATCGCCACAAAAACACGATATATCAACCAGTTCCTCGAGTTTTCCATCAACAATGCAAGCCCTCCAGTCCTTCGAGCTGGCATTCATTGGTAATCCGCGTTGCCCAAACATGCCCCATAGATAGTCAATACTTTGATTACCTTCCTGACCACTCACTGGGAGTGAAGCACTCGAAGCCAGAATTCGTAATTTGTGTCGATGTTGTGGTTGATCTAACCCCAGACGGTTGATCAAATGTTTAAGCAAATAGCTGACTTCAGTGCCTGCCGTGCCGCGCTGGAGATGCAGTTCATCGAGCACAAGGTAAAAGTAGGCGTTCGGATCGCGTTTAATCCATAGTTGGGTCTGATCAAAGATAGGATCGTCAATTTCACGCACCAGCATAGTTGAAAGCATGCTGGTGTTGGTAATGAGGATATCTGGTGGCATCTTTTGCATTTCCCAGCGGCTAAGCACTTCACCTCCGCCTGGCCTAGGGAAATTGAACTGTAGATTATCATCCTTATCGAGGTTCCCTTGATGCACCGCCTCTTTATGGGTCTTTTCAGCAAATTGCATATATTCACGTAATTCAGCAACTTTACCTGCGGCACGTTTTTTCTCTTTTGGCTCATTACCCTGTCGAGGATGATCCAACCACCCAGTCACTTTGGTGGCACTGGTATAACGACCAAAGAAAATACGATTGCCACCAAAATGGGAATCCATTACCTCATGAGCTTCATCAGAATCGAGAGCCCTGCGCATACGCACTAATTGATCTTCTACCAGCGCATTCATCGGATAGAGGATTAATGCTCGCACAGCTTTTGGCCTCCCAGAAGCAGGAGCTTCTCGATCTCGCATAAAGGTTGGTTGGGCATTTGGTTCACGCCACCATGGTTGCCAACTTTTAAGTGCAGAACTTTGCGACCATTGACTTGCCTCTTTGGCAATTTGTGCCAGAACAGGTAGCAAGAAGGATTCTGTTTTACCAGAGCCCGTTCCTGAAGTAACAATACCGGGCATACCAGGTTGCACACCTCGTTGTAACATTTCTAATTGATGGGTATAAAGTTTAAAATGCCCTTTGGTCGCATCCTTGGGATCGCGTGGCAAAAGTCCACCCAGACATAGATCGATAAACGCAGCCCTTTGCTGAACGGTAAACCCCGGCAGCCATTTATCCCCTTTAGAGGCATCCCGTAGATCACTAATGGTTAAATTATAATCCTTATATCTTGGCATCGGTTCCAGAAATAGATCCGCACATAACGTCCCTTGCTTTTCAAGTAATTCTCGGCGATACGCCTGAATGGCAGGAGAACCAATACGGAAGGCCGTCTCAAGATAAGCGATGTAAAAATCCCTTATTGATTCAAACGTTTCTAATGGGTTGTTCATAATATGTCCCTTCCTTATGACTGAAACAGGCAATCAAGTACCGCAGCAGCCTCGCCCTGCGTAATTTCCCGAGCATAATTCGTTAGTGTTGGCGCTAGTGGCTTAATATCTGAAACGATTTTCTCTGATGTACTACGCCCAGATTCAAACGCCAGCTTGGTAATCGCCTGTGATTTTTCATCAGAATAATGGAAAGATTTCAGTATCGTTTGTAGGGTTTGCTGTTCATTAAAATGATGAGTATTAGATTCACGGATACTTGTATAAAGCGATTGCCATAATACTGATGTTACATAGGTGGGTGCGATGTCAGTAGTATTATTGGCGGGTTGTTCATCACCCCAGATGCTTTCGGCCAGAAACATTGGCAATCTGTGAGCAGTAGGTCCCTGTAATGGGAACGTGCTTTTACCAACAGCAAACGTCAACACAAATAGTATAGGTTGGCTGATTGAAAGATGGCGCAGTGTCTGATGTTGATCCATCCAGCAAAATCCGGATGCTTGTTCGTCACTGAGCAGGCAGTCACTCAACTCAGGTAACAATGTCTCTGGTGGCGTACGGTTAAATCCACGTAACTCCACCACCGTAGCCAATCCATTATCTTGCTGGTGCAGCAAAAAATCCCCCAGAGTCATGGAGCATGTGTTTTCCGCACTTCTGATTAAAACCGGAGATTTCATTAAATCACCGATGCTAAACAGATCACCGTGGATAGAAACTTCCCCTCGAACTCCGCCCGAAAAAACATTCGCTATAGCAGAAAGCGCTTTTTTAGTGTGTTTTCCCAATAATCCAACAATAGGTGTTACATTCGCAGCAGCGACAATGCCTGATAATAAGGTTTCACTTAGCCCTGTTGCAGCTGCCTGTTTTTCCATCACTGTCAATAGCTGCCTTTTACTGGTTATCTCAGTTGCTATTGGCGATAGATACGGTTCTGTCTGCGGTATAGATAATGCTGCTACAATGGCGGATTCAGGTTTAACTGTTAACTCGGGTTGAGAAACTGGCACCGTTACATCAGCGATCAGTGCACGCAATAAGGCCGCTTGTGCTAGTGTTTCGACACCGGCTTGTGATGCATTTTCGAAAGTTTGTCTGATACGTGAATCCAGTTCAAGTTCCTGCTGGCGAAGCGCTTTTTTTGATTTCTCTGTTTCATTTTTTAAGTGTTTTTTCTGTTTATCAATTTCCACTTCAAGCTGTGCTTTCTTGTCAACCAGAGAAGAAATAGCCTGTTTTAATTGTTCCTGTTCACTTTCATACTCAGCCAGAATCGCGTTCTTCTCTACATTAATTTGAGCATCTATTACGGGCAATTTCAGCAGTTGTTGGACCATATCGTCCAACAGCTCTCTTGAATCAGCAATCTGTTCGAGATGAGTCAAGGCACGGTGATAGGCACTACTCTCTGGCTCATACTCAGCAATGAAATGAGTTAAATTTTGTAAATGTGATTTATTAAATACAGGGAAGTTCGTTGATGAATGATTTCGCTTTATCAGACGTTTTATCCATGTACCAGCGGGCGCACAATCGTATTTTTCGCTGGCTACAGGAAGTCGAGTCACAATGGTTGCTTTCTGTGAATGTAATTCAATATAGGCCAATTTTCTGTAGCTATCGAGTGGTACATCGAAGTTATATTTTTTAGGATCAGAAAAATCGCCGGGAAGTCTTAACGCTACCCCATCATCCAGCAAAAAAATAGCAGGAGATTCATCCTGTGGTTGATACTGAGTTAACAACCACTCTCTGACAGAGTCAGGGTCACTGGATAAGTGGGGGACTCTGACGACGAGGTATACACGCGATTGGTAGTCAGCCAGTACGTATTGCGCATTTTTGTCAGACGGCCGATGTTCTACCTGCCATATCCCTAACTCTCCCTGAGTGAAAATTTTGGTGTAATTGTTTATAAACCCAACAACTTCACCACGATGGGGATACATAATTTTCGCTTGTTCTTCAGAAAGCGACCAAACTTTATCATTAATAAACAAGGCAATAGGTGAAACGAAGAAAGCATCATTAGGAAGCAATTTGGTAACGGCACCGACAAAAGCTACGCTGTCGATGACATAATCATCCATATCCTCTGTTGCAATAAACTCTGCCGATAAAACTTCAACGCCATTAGCTTCTTTCTGGTTATGAGCAAACTCAAATTCCGAGATAATACTTTCAAATTTCTGCGCCATAGGGAAAGCATGTGTGGATAGCTTTTCCTTCCATGCGCTGGCTGCCTCTTGCTTACCATTAAGCGTATCAACAAGAGCAGCTACAAACATCGGAAATATACGATCGGATGATGCATCGAGACCTTGGCTGATTAGTAAGCATTGTTCCAGATCATCTTCCGTCACATTGATGCTTTGATGCTCAGGCAGATTCTCTGAGTCTTCTTCGACATCATCATGGGGTGACAATACCGGCTCGTCATTGAGGAATCGCTCAATGATTTCAGGACATGGCTGAGAAATATAAAATCCTAAAATATCGCGCCACAATAGCTTTGATGATTCTATGTCGTTACCATTTTTTTCTTTTAACAGGATGTCATTAAGAATTTTATTGGGATCAACTCGTTCAGAAAACTGTGTGTTAGCTCGAAGCCATGTCTGGATAACAATCTGAGCTTTAGGTTGTAACTCAGTTAAAAAATGTAGTTGTTGAGATAGCGTTTTAGGTAAGTTATCCGCTTTAGCACCCGCCATAATAAGTTTCTGCTTACACTCTTTCAGGCAGTTGATTCGCTCGTGAGATTCTAAACCATAGCAATACATTTGGCTCAAGCGTACTTTAGTAAATTGTTGTTTTTTAGCCATCCTGATTGAACTCCTTTACATGCCAACTCAATAAATTCGTTGTGAATCTAACAACCAAGTAAAAATTTTTCGTGCTGTTAGTATTATCGGCTTCTACGTAATTTTAGCGCCCGCGAGCGGCGAACAATCGCCCGGTCGTCATACTCTTGCGTAGTAGCTTCTGAAGGATTTATATTTCCCCAAATCGAAGCTCCGCCGCCAACAAATAAAATCTGGCCGTCATCGCCAATGGAAAGACAACCACCAGCGAAATGTAACCACCATTGTGTGAGAGAAAGCGGCAACGTTATTAGGTTTTTTGACCAAAAAAGATCGCCGTTATGGCTCTGAGAACCCAATGTTTTCTTTGAAAAAATAGCCTGAGCCATCAATCCCCAGGCAAAACTATTAGTCTGCCAGTAGCCATTTTGACTAGTAATAAAATAGCGATTGCGCTGTTTCTCCCGAGAACGTATGAAAGTATTACTGCTGTGGTCAATTAATGTTGACTCTTCAGACCAATCCTTTTTCTCTTCCAGCCAAGTCGACACATTTATATTGACGGGTAACGATGGAATACTTTCTATCTGAGTGATTGGTAAAATCACACCACCTAATGGACTGACAGAAAAATCTGCTTTGGTAATAAACCGCAAACCAAACTGTTTAACCAGCAACTCTGCACGCTCAACGCTCGATAAATTTAGCTCAATACAGCCTATGGCAAGATCATGGCCTTCTAATGACCACCTTTTAATCTTCTCATTATCTGCCAGCACGCATTGTAGTTGATTGCGTTCACTTTTTGTCATCATTCCACTAATACGAGCTACTGTGCCCACTTTCTCGTCAAATACGGAGATTGTACGGGGTGTCCGTATTACTAAGGGATAAGGTGTATACCGACTTTCAGCCACAGAAAGAAAACCAGACATAAATAGCATTCGACGTAGTCGCCAAGCGGGAATACCTATAGCTTTGGAAACGGGTATGAGATGTTTATTCAGTTCATCAAAAGGCAGCGTGCTACGCCTTTGAAAACGTAGTGCCAGCGCTTCAGTTAACCAATCAAGTGCCACAGGAAGAGAATGCAAGCCAGTAGATTCACGTTCTGCAGGAGGTGATTCATGTTGTTGCCATAATGACCACTCTCCCCCCAAAGGAGTTAGCTTCTGTTTATTCACAAATTCAGAATTAAACTCGTTACGAGCAACATCATCAAGTGACACTAAAACACCCAAAGGACCATCAACTAACCAATTACCAGGTTCTTTTAACCGTCGATAAAGCGCATCAGGAGCGTGGTCTAATACATGAACATCATAAATCAGAGGAGTAATTTGTTGGTCTACTGCTAATAGATAGCGACATAGTGTTTGCCCGTGAATGGAAACCAATTTCTCCGGTGAAATAAATAGCCCTTCATCACTAACCGAAAGTTCGCCTGTAGCAAGTTCATTACCTACAGAATCGTTAATTACGAACCTTCCGCTGTTTGCACCTTCCATGCGAATAAACGGAGTACTTGCTGGATTAAGTAATACCGCCTGTCCAAATCTGGCTCCACCAGTAAGATGGGGCCTTGCAGGCATCCAACTGTGTATCAAAAAACGTTGAGCATTTTTAGGAAGTGCATTCCTTAAGGTAGACAGTGCTTGCCGGCTTACTGCGTCAAAAACGAGAATATTCCATTTATCACGTTCTGAATTAATCCCCAACGAACTAAATCTTAAATTAATATTCTTACACGCCACAACAATGCTTTTCACATAACGACTATTTATCACCAGACAAACCGGACCATTATCAAAATAATGACCGTCAGAGCTAATATAGCCTGAGTCATCCTGAAACAATGGCAGGCATCCCACCTGCAATGCCATTCCTATTCTCGATTGATAAAGCCCTTTATTTTGTTTTTGTGATAATGTCGAAATGTGTATCAACATATTATCAATATTAGATTGATAGTAGCCCTTAGTATAAATACTTGTCTGCTGTGGTAATGTATATACCTCTTGTTCAGAAAACACATCCGTACCTTTCTGATCCATCAGTAGATAGATTTCTGGATTCCACACATCAGCAGAATCTAGTTGTATACAAAATCTACCATTCTCTGCTATTTTTTGGTTTTCATCATGTCTTGTGATGTCTCGAACAGCTCCCCAAAATGGGCTATTGTAAGCCTGTACCGATGAAGATTTTAATAGCAGGTCTCTAAACTGACTAAATTCACTAATGAATATTAGGCTAAAAGAATTTATCCTTTGATGAATAGCTTGGCTAACTTCTTCAAATGTTGAATGACTATCTAATTCTTTATTGGACAGTATACGCCTTAGTAATAAATCATCTTTGTAAGAAGGGAAGGAAAGTCGTTTAGAATAACCTATTAATCTTTCTCGTTGAGGATCAGGCAAAAGTAGGCACGCGCATTCTTTGTTATTATGGCTCCATCTTTCTAAACGCTCCCACATTTTTGGAAGTTCACTAAAGATAAATTTTTTATCTTTAGTGAAACCCAATAGAAGGGAAAACCTGACACGGAAATCACCTTCGTCATGAGTATCATCGTCAGCACTAGCTGCGAGTAACGTTAAATATAAGACAGCAAAATGAGGAGGAACACCGTTTATCCCTGCTAATATATCAAGCCTTAATTCATCTCTAAAATGATTTTGTATCTCATCAGAGCTATTGCCAAATGCTTTCAAAAAACTATTTTTAGCTTCCCTTTTGCTACGCGAACCTTTTAATTTATCAAAAATTCGCCCGGTAGCATCAATTCGACTCAATGTTAACCCGACACAAGAAGGATCAAAAAAAATATCTTTGACCAGGGCTGCATTCCACTCATCTAGAGTAACCGGAAATAAGTCGCCCATCGCATCACCTGCTTTTTATCGAAAGATTCTTCAAACCTGAGCCTGAAAAAAGGTGGCTAAACAGAACCTCAGCTAACATAGGGGGAACCGCATTACCTATTTGGGTAAATTTGGCATCAATATCCCCCACCGGTTCATAATCGTGACGAAACGATTGTATGCGGGCACATTCTCGCCATGACAAACGTCTGGCCTGTTCCAATCTAGGGCGAGTATCATCAACTACTATATGTTCATATTCATCAGAAAAGTCCCAGCGCTGTTTCCAGCCATCCTCAAGGTTTGACCATGTTAATTTCATGACTGGGCTTGCTGGGTGCAATGTGACATGTCGCCAGTTAGCTACCACTGTATAAGCTGGGCTATCCCACTTTGCCTTACGATTCCTCGACATGAAATACCATGAAAAATGGCCTTCAGGATCATGAGGGCGTTCATAGAACTCTCCTTCAGGCCATAAAGGCAAATCACAGATAGCATCACCATGTGATGCATAAGGCTTTAGGTGAGGATTCTTCAGACTTGGCTTACCGTGTGTTGCAGGGGGGAATTCAAAACATTGCCCTAAATCGTTTCTAACACCGACAATAAATAAACGCTTACGTGATTGTGGAACACCATATTCCCTGGCATTAACCAGATGATAACTAACCTGATATCCAGCTTGCTGGTATGCTGTAAGTTGTTGTTCTAAAAAGCTACCTGCACCAAGTTGCTGCAACCCCGACACATTCTCTGCAACAAAATATTTGGGGCGAACAATATTTAATACACGCAAAAATTGCCTATAAAGATTCGTTCGAGTATCGCTCTCCGGTTTCCTATTACCAGCCATCGAAAACGATTGGCAAGGGTAGCCGCCAACAACGACATCAACATGTGGAAAATTTTGGATATTTGATATATCGCCAAGCCTGACTTCTGATTCTGGAAAATACTTCTCTAAAGTCTTACAAGCGTTTTCAACAATATCATTTGCGAAAACAACCTGACCTCCGGCAGATTCAATACCAAAATCCATACCACCACCGCCAGAAAACAGTGAAAGAACTTGGATGTTGTTATGCTCTCTTTCAAAAATATTGTTCATATAATCATACTGGGCATCGCCATCCTAACTTAATCACTATCAACCTCAAGATTACCTGCCCATATAGACAGTAAATTCTCTCTAGAAATCATAGGCAAACATTATAGCTTGGGATGATGGCATAGAGCAGTAACATTCTTTATTTTTTTGACAACTGGAGCAAGTCTCAGGTAAGAAATGCTCCAAATAGAACGAGCATAATACTCTTTAGTCTAAAGATTCAAACTCATATCTCACACTTCAGACCTCGCATTTAAGCTACTAAAAGGTGGTCAATCTGGTGGTCTTGACAGGAGGAGGATTCTGAGCTAGCTTATTTATTAGCCACTTAATGGCAAAGGCGATCCCAGTCAGAGGAGCCAAATTAGAAAAGCCCGCTTAGGAAACTAAGCGGGCTTTTTGCTTTATCGTTTCGGCAGGATAAGCCTCCTGCGGTGTCTCTTTTTTATAAATTATCAGTGCGTCAATTCATGGCTGTCCGAGAGCAGTTCATGTATTTCCGTTGGAGATAATGGCCCGGAAAGAAGCACACTGACCCAGTGCTCTTTGTTCATATGATAAGCAGGTAAAATGCCGTCTTTTTGGCGTAATGAGCCGATATATTCAGGCCTGACTTTAACTTCGAGCACCTCCACCTCATCATCCGTCTTCAGGCCGAGCTTTGTGCCGGGCACGTTCATCACGATAGCGAACCATTTTTTTCCGTCGTGATGGCGAAGCACGGCATAACCCGGCAGCTTACTCCACAGATATTCCGGCTCAGAGTTAAAATGTTCCCGAGCGTACCTGAATAATGTCTCTCTGTTCATCATAACTCCTGTTTACGTCTTAGCGGGTGTTTCAATTGCCATCCGTATGGCGCGCACATCACGGACACCCTGTATCTGTTTATCCGCGCTAGTTAACTGTATTCCGCTCGTTGGTTGAGATTAATTTCAGAAATAAATCCCGGCCATATCCAGCCATCCAGAGTGAGTGTTCCATGACAATCATAATTCATATAAACCGATATGCGAAAACACGGCCAACAAAGTACAGCGGATGTAGTTGAACGCCAGATGTCTACCAAAACTGTGGCAATTCGGTGCGTATTTAAGCGGCATTAACGGCGATAAAGCATATGATTTTATTTGCGACCAACCGGTCGGTCGTAGTATTGTGGCTTTTTATTGTTGTGGAAATCATCATGCAAAACTCATTCCTCCGGCTTTCGGCATCGCTTGCCTTGATAACCGTACTGGGGCCTTCAGCGATTGATATGTATCTGGCCTCGTTACCAGATATGGCAAGAGAGCTGGGAGCATCGGCTACTCAGATCCAGCTCACTCTTACCGTGTTTCTTATGGCTATGGGGTTAGGCCAACTGATATCTGGCCCCATCATTGATGCTATCGGCCGACGTAAACCGCTTTTGTCGGCCATCCTCTTATTTATAGTCTGCTCTATTTGGGCGTCGCAAGCTGATACTTTTAACACATTGCTTTATGCGCGATTCTTTCAAGGGCTGGCTGCATCAATGACTCTGGTTGTGGCAATTAGCATGGTGCGTGATCTCGCATCCGGCACCGAAGCGGCAAAACTTTTCGCACTTCTGATGACTATTGAAGGTCTGGCACCCGTACTCGCGCCTGCCCTGGGGGGTTATATTGATGCGTATGCAGGTTGGGAAGCGGTAATGCTGGTGCTGGCACTTATGGGCCTTATCGCCTTTATCAACAGCTGGTTTTTGCTCCCAGAAAGCTTACCAATGGCGCAGCGCCAGCCGCTTAAGCCTGCGCTTATCATCAAAACGTATTTGCGCCTGATAACTGACCGCGACTTTATGCTACCCGCCATGTCGCTCTCTGCTGCTTTCTTTTTTCTGTTCATTTATATCGGTGGCGCTTCACTGGTTTACCAGACGCATTACGCGCTTTCGCCTGATAAGTTTGGTCTGGTATTTGGCGGTACCGGCATGGCGGTGTTAATTGGCGCAGTCAGCGCGGGTCGCTGGGTGACGCACCTCAGTGTGCCATCCGTTGCACTGCGCGGTGTAGTGGCGATGGCCGCGGGTGCGGTAATTGCGGGTTTGTCGGGAACAAGTGGCATTGGCTTGCCGGGCATTGTCGCAGGGATGTTCCTGGCGATGTTTGGCCTGGGCATTGCGGAGGCTACGCTGATGTCGATGACTATGTCTACGCAGAAAACGGCGCTGGGTTCGGCGGCTGCCGTTTTAGGTGCACTGCAACTGATTCTCTCCGCTGCGGCAACACCTGTTGCAGGGTATTTATCGGAACATGGTAGCGCGCACTGGCTTGGCTTCCTTGCTCTCTTCGGAATTGTTGTTGTGCTGCTTACGGCCCTCAGCATTCGGTGGGCCAGAAATGATGTAGAATACGTTTCCAGTCACTAAATTCGTGGAGGCACTTTCATATGGCGATTTCACCTGCTGCGCAAAAAATCTCTGATGCAGCTGTACTGTATTTTGCAGATAAAGGGTTTGATACAGGTTCATTAAATGCCGTGGCTGAATCAGTGGGAATTAAAAAGGCAACAATCTATTCCCACTTCAAAAATAAAGATGAGCTCTTTATACACGCATTCAATGAAGCAATCGCAAGTGAAAGTGCCTTCGTGAACGAATGTTTTGATTCAGATACAATCTGCGGAGAACGCTACCTTGCGCGTGTTTCCGAGCGTTATCAGCAGTCCAGCTATCTTCGGTTGCTGATACGCACAGCTTTCATCCCACCCGAGGGATTGCAACAGCAGGTTGCTGAGGGATATGAGTCTTTTCTCGCGAAAATTAAGTCACGCTTCAATGACGGGCTAAATCACTTGTCAACTCGCTATGAGATTGAATTGGCAGATGCTTATCTAGGTATCATCGACAGCGTGCATGTCGAGTTACTGTATGCAACACCAGAGGCGGCGGATAGACGTCGTAAAGCCCTGTGGCAGCTTTTGGTGGGTGCCATGCAACAATGACCCTTGATTTTTGGGATTTATAACTATCCAAAAGGCGCATTAAGGGCGACATCCGCTCACCATTTGAAGCCACTTCTGGTGGTCGATAGAGGAACGCTGGCAAACCAGCAGCATTTGTCTTCCGGTTCAAAGCCGTGATGAACTCTTGAACTACGACTCAAAGCAACATATAGCAAGAGATTGAAAAGGTTTATCGTTTTATTGATATTACCATGCTGTTAAATAATGGAGATATAACTATGGTTAAGCATTTTTTTGTCTGTTTTTTCATGTTACTCGCTTTTTCAGTGAATGCCGCAAATGGCGGTAACGGAGGTAATGGCGGAGATGGAGGAAACGGTGCCGATGGCGGGAATGGTTCGAACGCAGACAGTTCAGATAATGCTCCCGCTCGCCCAGGTTGCCCCGGAGGAACGGACCCGGATGCCGCGGGGAAATTTTATCTTCCGGGTACAAAAGAGCAATGTAACCCAGGAAAGCAGGATTCAATGAAACGCGTGAGATAATCTCGCTGCATTATTACGCCCCAGAGCGATGAACATCCACTACTAACATTGGGGTGTAATAATCAACGGGGAACAGGCCAAAAATATCGTGTCCCTCCGCTGGCATATTTATATTAATGACTCGTTAATTGAATACTCAGGAAATGAAGCTTAGAGGGGTAATCTATATTCTATGACACCCGGCTTCTCTGCTATCCAGTCATAAAGCCGCTGCGCTGTTAAATTTTTTTCCTGTGTATGCCAGTATAATCGTCCACATTGGCGCTCATTAGCCTTTTGTTTAACATACTCAATAAGATGTTTTCCTATATTCTTACCCCGGCTGTTTTGGGCAACAAACAGATCTTCTAAATAACAGAAATCATTTACAGACCATGTTGAACCATGAAAAACATAGTGAACGAATCCGAGAATTGTCTGCCCTTTTTTGGCTACTGCACAATACATGTCGTTATCTGTATCTAAAAAACGCTTCCATGTTTCAATTGTCGTCTCTTCAGGCAACTGAACCTCATAAAACTGTTGATAATTCAACCAGTAAGGTAACCATTTAGAGTAATCTTCTTCTTGTACGGGCACCACTGAGATTTTCAAGTTTTCATCAGTCATATCAATCACCTTATTAGAATTTCACGAATTTGGAGGCGAAAGAGTAACCCTTATAGTGGTATCATATAAGGTACGCTTTTTAACTTTTTCATGGGTCCACTTTAATAATGAAAAAAAACGCTGCCAGCTTCCCAAGCTTATTGCTTAAAAAAGGAAAAATTAAAGAGCAGTTTTATTTGGCGATAAAAGAACTGATACTGAATGGCCAGCTTAAAGCAGGGAGAAAACTCCCCTCCAGCAGAACACTTTCTGAAATGATGTCAATTTCAAGAAACTCTATTTTATCTGGTTTAGAACGCCTCATTGATGAAGGTTATCTCATCACAAAAAAAGGCTCCGGAACTTATGTCACCTCGACCATTCCTGATGAAGTGATTCAAATTAAATCTATATCACCTCATAAAAACATGAGTAATAAAAATAGCGCCCCCAATATTAACCCTCATATGAAGATAATGAAAAAAATATGGGATATGACCTCACCATATTCCGGAAATAATATGAAATTTAATATTGGGATCGGTTGTATAGATTTATTCCCACATGAACTTTGGGGGCGACTATTAGGGCGAACCTGGCGTCAGTTTCGCCACCAAGACTGGAAGCTCAATGAAACTTTGGGATTTAAACCATTAAGGTTGGCTATTAGTGAATACGTTCGCACCACACGCGGCTTGAATTGCACTGATGAACAGATACTTATTGTCAATGGAACCCAACAAGCAATAAATCTTGCCGCACAAGTTCTTTTGCAAAAAGGGGATGAAGTTTGGTTAGATGAACCGGGATATGATGGCGCTTTAGGCGCATTTACTTCCATGGGAGCCAAAATCTGCCCTGTTATCAGTGATGAGAATGGCATGGATATTTCCTATGCAATCAAGCACTGGCCACATGCAAAAATGATTTTCACTTCGCCATCCCATCAATTTCCTCTTGGCGGAACATTAAGTTTGTCCAGAAGGATTGCGCTACTTGACTGGGCATCTGAAAATAACATGTGGATTTTCGAAGATGATTATAACAGTGAATTCAGATATAAAGCCCAACCGATACAAGCGCTTCAAGGATTAGATAAACAACAGCGAGTTATATATGCAGGCTCATTCTCTAAAATGATGTTCCCAGGATTTCATTTAGGCTTTCTCGTTATTCCAGAAAGTCTCGTGGAGTCGTTTAAAATTGCCAAATATTACGCCGATACACGGACAGCTTATTTAGAACAAACTATCCTTGCCACATTCATTTCTGAGGGACATTATGCACGTCACGTCAGGCGGGTGAGAAAAGCATGCCATGAACGCCAACAAGTTATGATTGAAGCCATACAATTATATCTGCCAGAAATTATTTTCGCGGAACCTTCGGATTCAGGTATTCACATTGTCTGTTGGTTATCGAAAGAAACTCAGGAATCTTACATGATTGAGCAATGCCGTAAAGCGGGTTTGGGCGCACAACCCCTTTCACGATACTGCCAAACAAAGCCCAAAAACCAGGCCATTCTGTTAGGTTTTGCAGCACATTCACCCTTAGAAATCATTGAAGGCATAAAGAAACTGGCCCAAATATTGACTCAATAGTACACATGCTGCCCTTCCCTATAAATGGTAAAGAGTTCGTTTTGTCTTTCCCTAAGTTCCTACCGCCGGAAATCATATCGTAGATAGCACCCTGTAAGGCGGGAATAACGGGCGCAATACCATGAATAACAGAGAAAAACCCACTTAAAGAAGCTTAAGTGGGCTATTGGGTGATTTTGTTTTAAGGGCATTACAGCGCATAAAAAATCAGGGCGGCAATGCCACCAAATAAGAGCCACTTGATAAGATAATATATTCTGCGATTCCAAGCTTTTAGGCGTTTTCCCACCTTACGTACCGCATAGATATATTTAAAGATTCGATTAACACCCCCAGTCCGATCCCCCTCGTCATTGGGTGCAGTAGCGGCACTCATCAGGTTGCGCCCTAACCAATGATTAACCCACTGTGCCCAGCGATAGCGCATTGGGCGTTCAATATCGCAAAACAAAATAAGCCGGTCCTGCCCGCTCTGATTTTCAGCATAGTGAATATAAGTTTCATCAAACAATATTCCCTCACCATCACGCCAACTGTAGGTGGTCCCATCTACATCAATAAAGCAGCGATCATCATTCGGGGTAATTAAACCAAGGTGATAGCGCAAAGAACCCGCATAAGGATCACGGTGACGAGGTAAACGGCTGCCGTCTGGTAACTCGGCAAACATTGCCGCTTTTACTGAAGGTAGTCCCTGTAATAATGTGGTCGTGTGGGGGCACAACGTCATTGCCGATGGGTGGCTATCTTCATACCATTTCAAATAAAATCGCTTCCAACCTGTTTTAAAAAAAGAGTTAAAACCGGCATCATTATATTTATCCGATGCTTTTATTTGCTGGATTTCCATTAACGCTTTTCCTTCCTCCCTGATTTTTAACCAATTATCTCGTAGCACAGTAAGTTCCGGGAAAAGGTCCTGCTTTAAATAGGGCGTAGTAGGCACTCGTGAAAATAAATACATAAAGGCATTAATTGGCGAAACGAATGTTGAGTGGTCTGAGAGTTGACGCCAGAATTTATAACGAACCTTCCCACGAAAATGCACATAGGCTACACATAAGATGAAAACTAATAGCACTATATATTTCATGATGTCCTATCAATAAATATTTTCGGTAGCTAAATATTTAGTCTATTCCTATTAAACTTTCCAACATAAAAATATCAAAAGTTTTAGCCCTGAACGATAACATCATAATTAGTAAGCAATAAATGTTTGAATGTCATGTTCATTTAATGTGAAACATCCTGTAAAACAACGCCCGGTTGGGAAGTCTTCACTTAATTCCCGTAACAGTTGCAATTCAAAACGTCCGGTGTCGAGCGAATAGCGTAGTAACTTCGCCTCAAGAAAATCAAAATAGCGCCCAAGTTGTGGGTATACCGCTTTAAATAAACTCTCTTTGGCGGAGAAAGCCAATGTCAGCAATTGGTTGAATGGTAATGGGCCATCCTGGAAGCAGTAAAATTCTTCTTCACTGAGAATACCCGGCCATAGGTTGACCGCTCTTTCAACAGGAATTAAGCTTTCTATATCCAGACCAATGCCATGGCGGCGGCTGGCATCAGAAAGCTCATTGGCCGGTGTTATTATTTGTGCGCTGCACAACGCACGTTGAGTATTATGGCTGATACTACCAATCAGCCCGGTTGGCCACATTGGTGCGCGGTCGATACCATTTACCAAAGAATAATCGCGAACTTCCAACATATTGAGAACTTGTCTGGCAACGAAGCGCCCGGCCAGATATTCAGCACGCCGTTTAGCAACAGCTTTTTGCAAACTGCCCGGAAACGAAATGCCATACACGGCAAACAACTCATCCCGATATTCATTCACATCAAAATCACATTTAGCCAAAAGCCCGTGAAACAAGGGTTGGTTATTCAAACCGGCGGCTGGTAATGCGGTAAAGGTAAAATTACGGAGAAATACCGATGTCACACGTTATCCTAATCATGTTGATTTATGGCACTTTATGCCCTAAATAATTCGAATTGCAGAAAGGCAGCAACTGAACAATCCCCGAGAGCTTACGCAAGTAATTGACTGGGTTGAACAAAGGCAACCAACGCACCTGCAACTTGAAGTATGACGGATATAGTAGTAGTTAACCCTCATTGTCACAATATCAGAACCCGGCCATTTGATGTAAAACGTTAGCCACTTCAAGTTGTACCTTTTGAATAGCCTAAAAAAATGTCATTCACTTCCCACTGTCTTGAATTTATTTCATATGAAATGCTACTTCACAATTATTGAAACGCAGTTCCTGACGTTTCTTTTTCTGTGACGATGGTCAATTTAAAAGCACATGTAAACAGCTAGGTTGAATACCATAGGGATAAAGGAATAACCCTTTTATATAACTATTCCACTATTAGAAATATTGTACTTTTATCTATTATTTTAATGACTTCTGGAGACCGTCGAATGAAATTTCCTAAGCCACTGCCAACACTCTGCCTGGCAATTTCTGCCATTTTATTTAGCCAAATAGCCTCCGCTCAACAAATTAAAGCCGCTGATGTTCACCCTAAAGATTATCCTAATGTTGTCGCGGTTAAAAATATGGGCGACAAACTGAAGACAGCCACTGATGGTCGACTGGAAATTAAAACTTTTCCTGGTGGGGTATTGGGTGATGAAAAACAAATGATAGAACAGGCTCAAATGGGGGCAATTGATATTATTCGTGTTTCTATGACACCCGTTGCATCTATTTTACCTGAGATCAGTGTCTTTACTCTGCCCTATATGTTCCGCGATGAAGATCACTTGCATAAAGTACTTGATGGTAAAATCGGCCAAGAAATAGGCGATAAAATCACTAACAATAAAAACTCCAAATTGGTGTTCCTCGGGTGGATGGATGCCGGTACTCGTAATCTGATAACGAAACAGCCGGTCATTAAACCTGAAGATCTTAAAGGTATGAAAATCCGTGTACAAGGTAGTCCTATTGCGCTAGCAACACTCAAAGCAATGGGCGCAAACTCACTTAGCATGGGTGTCAGTGAAGTGTTCAGTGGTATGCAAACTGGCGTTATTGATGGCACCGAAAATAACGAGCCCACTTTTATCGCGCATAACTATCTGCCGGTTGTCAAAAATTACACCTTGAGCGGCCATTTTATTATTCCCGAATTGTTCCTTTATTCTAAAACCAAGTGGGATAAATTATCTCCTGAAGATCAGCAAACCATTCTGAAACTGGCAAAAGAAGCACAGGCAGAACAGCGAGTATTATGGCAAGCCTATGTACAGCAATCTCATGACAAAATGAAAGCTGGTGGCGTGCAATATCATGAAATTGATCATGACTCTTATTACAAAGCCACTCAGCCCGTTCGTGATGAATTTGGCAAAGATTACCAAGACCTCATCCAGCAAATCAGTGCTGTTCAATAATACTCTTTTGGCGGTATGACGCTATTCGAATACCGCCTATATTCTGAGGTCTCCGCTATGGCTCGCTCTTATCTATCAACGATGGATGTTTTATATCGCCTGTCTATCTGGGTAGCTGGTATTGCTTTAATTATTATGGTTGCGGTTATTCCTATGGGGATATTCGCCCGTTATGTACTAAACGATGGTTTATCCTGGCCCGAACCTGTGGCTATTTTATGCATGGTGACATTTACCTTTGTTGGCGCTGCGGCCAGTTATCGCTCCGGCTCACATATTGCCGTCAGTATGGTCACCGACCGGTTGTCTGAAACAGGTAAAAAAGTCTGCCTGATATTGGTGGATTTGCTGATGATATTAATAAGCCTGTTTATTTTGGTTTACAGCTACATTTTATGCAGCGAACTTTGGTCACAACCCGTGGCTGAGTTCCCATTACTGACTGCTGGTCAAACCTATATTCCTCTACCTGTCGGCTCCGCTATTACCTTGCTGTTTATTATCGAGCGCCTATTTTTTGGCCCGCAAACCCACCGCCCGGTAGTCATGATTGGCAATTCATAATTTGGGGAACTTTGCCTTATGGACGCATTTATTTTAGTTTTTACCTTGGCAATTTTGTTAGCTATCGGAGTGCCCGTCGCCTATGCCGTCGGCTTGAGTGCTATTGCTGGCGCATTTTGGATTGATTTACCTCTGGAAGCGGTAATGATTCAAATTACCAGTGGCGTAAACAAGTTCTCATTATTAGCGATTCCATTCTTTATTCTGGCAGGTGCCATTATGGCCGAAGGGGGAATAGCGCGACGGCTGGTGAGTTTCGCCTATATCTTCGTTGGATTTATCCGTGGTGGTCTGTCACTGGTCAATATCGTCGCCTCAACTTTTTTCGGAGCAATTTCAGGGTCATCAGTGGCAGATACCGCCTCAATTGGCTCAGTGATGATCCCGGAAATGGATAAAAAAGGTTATCCCCGTGATTTTGCCGCCGCCGTGACCGCCAGTGGCTCAGTACAAGCAATATTGACTCCCCCGAGTCATAATTCAGTGATTTATTCATTAGCAACCGGCGGTACAGTCTCCATTGCGGCGCTGTTTATTGCCGGGATCCTACCCGGCCTGTTACTGAGTTTCACCCTGATGCTAATGTGTGTCGGCTTTGCGTATAAACGGGGTTACCCCAAAGGTGAACGCGTCCCTTTCCGTCAAGCACTTAAAATCTTTGTCGACACATTATGGGGGCTGATGACGGTGGTCATCATCATGGGCGGGATCCTTTCCGGGATATTTACTGCTACTGAATCAGCCGCTATTGCCTGTTTGTGGTCATTTTTTGTGACCATGTTTATTTATCGTGATTATAAATGGTCAGAATTGCCCAAGTTGATGTACCGCACAGTAAAAACCGTCACTATCGTAATGATTTTGATAGGCTTTGCGGCCAGTTTTGGCGCAATCATGACTTACATGCAATTACCCGAGCGTATCACTGAGTTCTTTACCTCGGTTTCTGATAATAAATACGTCATTCTGATGTGTATCAATATCATGTTGTTGCTGATAGGCACCTTAATGGATATGGCACCGTTGATTTTGATATTGACGCCGGTATTGATGCCGGTTACCAATTCATTAGGCATTGACCCGGTGCATTTCGGCATGATTATGCTGATTAATCTGGGGATTGGCTTGATTACTCCCCCGGTAGGCTCAGTGTTATTTGTCGCCAGTGCGGTGAGTAAACAGAAAATTGAGCAGGTTGTGAAAGCAATGCTGCCGTTCTATGGCGCACTGTTCTTGGTCCTGATGCTAGTGACGTATATTCCAGAAATATCGCTGTGGTTGCCTAGAGTCTTTGGTGTCTACACCGGCTAAGACATTAGCTCGCCCTCGGGTATAAATATGTCGGGCCGCTGACTGGCCCGACTCTCAGTATTAGAATGGAATTTTGAAATAACCAATGTAAATCAAAGGGAAACGTGCCATTATGGTCGTAACGGCGTAAGCCGTCGGAGTGCCCCAAGGTACGGTCACCGATTCACATATTGGTATGAAAAATCAATACCACAGGCTCATGATTGGCCAGCCCACCAGTAGCAACATGCTGATGTAGAACACCCCCATGATCCCGCCCAGTCGCCAGTAATCTTTCGATTTCACATAGCCACAGCCGTAGATAATCACGCCAGGGCCGGTAGCATATGGGGTTAGAACGCCCATGATCCCAATAGACAATACCAACAACATGGATAAATGTTCCATTGGCACGCCGCTTAATCCTTTACCGACGGCTAAAATTACCGGCAGCATTGTCGCGGTATGAGCAGACAAACTTGCGAACAGATAGTGGGAAAAATAGAACACCAGCACTAATGCTACAACCGTCATATTCGGTGAGAAACCATCAAGATGGGTACTCATCGTGTTGGCAAACCAATCAATAAAACCGGAGCGAGTCAGGCCGTTGGCCATCACCACTAATGTCGCCAGATTGACCAGTGTGTTCCAGGCGCTGGAGTATTTGGTAATATCCTTCCATGACACCACATGCAGCGCCAACATTAGAGATACGGCCAGTAAACCGACCGCTGTTGCATCAATAAACTTGCTGCCAAATACCCACAAGCACAGGCTCAACAGCACCAAACCAATCAGAATCATCTCTTTGCGAGTTAGTGCTCCCATTTCTTTCAATGCCGTTTGTGCCCAGGCCGCCACTTCATCACTTTTGGTGACGCCGGGTTTATACAGCACATAAGAGAGCCAAGGGGCGACTATCAGCAAAATTAAGCCAACGGGCAGGAATGCTAAGAACCACTGCATCCATCCGATATGCACACCGGCAATCTTATTCACAAACTCAATACCCAGCACGTTAGGTGCCGCGCCGGTCACAAACATGGAGGAGCTGATGCTGGTGCCAATCACCATCATCCACATCAAATAACCCCCAATACGCCGTGAAGAGGGGTCATGCGGGTAAGAATCGAACAGCGGCGGCAAGTTTTTCACCACCGGGAACACCGTTCCCCCCGTCCGGGCGGTATTCGATGGTGTAAAAGGGGCCAAAAGAATATCAATGATAACAATGGCATAACCCAGTGTCAGTGTCCGTTTGCCCATGAATTTGACCATGAACAAGGCGATTCGACGGCCCAGCCCGGTGGCCTCATAGCCGAGCGCAAAAATAAACGCCCCAAACACCAGCCAAACGGTGGTGCTGGAGAACCCCGCTAGCCCCCATTTCAATGACTCTTTACCACCATTAAAACTGGCATCTGCCACTTCCGCAGCACTGAATAGCACCCAGTCGGAACTCAGCACGCAAATTGTCACCGCAATAAAGCTTATCGCGGTGGCGGGAATTGGCTCTAAAATCATACCGACAATCATGGCGACAAAAATCGCAAAATAGCGCCAGGCTTGAGGTGGCATACCTTCCGGGGTGGGTATCAACAGCAGAACGGCCAACACCACAAAAGGCGCGAGCGCTTTCCATAATTTCTCTTGCGACTTCAACATAGAGAGACTCCTATAACACCGTTATTATTTTTGTGAGGGAGATGATGAGGGAATTGCGCCAGAAACCAGGTCAGGATCAGCAGGTCAGCACTGCCACCAGGGCTAAGGTTGCGGGCGATACATTGGGCGTCAAACATCCGCACTTTTAACTGGCTGAGAGGCTCGCGCATCCCTGCTGGTGAGAGTGAGGCCAGAAGCTCTGTCGCCTGTTGTTGTAGCCATTGCAACCCCGCCATACCGCCGCGAGAAACCACATTGGTATCGCGATTGACGGACATCAAAATCAGCAAGGTGTGCAATAAGGCATGGTCAGGTTGTGCGCCATCGGCTAATAAGCGCCGGTACGCGGGTAAAGCATGGGTTAACACCGTTGCAAAGCCTGATTCAGCTTCACCGCGCGCGCCCGTCAGGCCATGTTGAGAAAACAGGCGCTGCCCAGCGGTTTGTTGAGGATTAGACTGGCACAACTCGCGATCCGTTAGCCCACAACATAAGCTGGCGACTTCCTGACACACCGCATCGGCACTGATCTGTTGCGCGCGCGCATACAACCGCCCAAGCGCACAGCACATTAATCCCAGTGAAAAAACACTGCCTTTATGGGTATTCACACCGCTGGTGGCCAAAAACATGCTGTTTTCACAAGCTAACCCCAAGGGCCGCAGACGGTTAAGCGCGGCCTGCCCGTGTAAATGGCTATGGTGAATGCCATGTTCGATAAAACGCGGCAACCACGGTGCAATAGCATCAGCGCTGTGATAAAAATCTTGTAATGTCATATCCTTATGCGCACCACAATTAACGCAATCCACCAACCCGGGCTTGGGAGTCAGATTGACCTCGGCCAACATCGCCCGATAAGCCAGTGCGCCATATTTTTGGCTAAAGTCACCGCCAGCCCAATCTGCGGGCGACGAAACCGCCATGCTGTCAGTGCGTTGCAGTTGTGGCATTGAGCATCAACTCCATCTGGGCCAGCAGTTCTTCAATACTGTGGGTCTGCGCTCGAGCACAAACATTCGCTGGGCGGTGGCACAGCAGGCAGCGGCGCGGTGCCAACCCGACATCACGGCGCGACAGAATTCGCCCCGAAACATCGAGCACATCGATATCCCATAACCTGCCCTGCGGGTGCTTTAGCTCCAGTAACAGTGCGGCGTCTTTCACTTGCTCAGCAGGCAAATCAACCGCTATCAACCCCTCACAACCGGTCGGCAATGGGAAAACTTCTTGCTGCAATACGGGCCAGCACTGCTGCTGACTCAATGCAGTAATCGCTTGCCACGCCAGTGCAAACAGCTTGCGCGTCAATGGGTTATCTTTCACAGCACCCGGAGCCACTAATGTCAGAGAAATCAACGTGACTGGGTGGCGAGCCAGCCAGGCCTGTTGACGGCTCTGGCGCGACTCCCGACTGGTCAGCAATTCCGGTAAACTAATGGGTCGGTTAGCGGCTAACGCGGGGGAAAGTGTATTCATCGTCTACTCCTGTATCTGATGAACAACATCAATCACGGAACCGTCGCGATAACGCACCACGGCCACCACGCGATCGGTGAATTTGATCGGTTGCGGTTCACCCGTCAAAATCAGTGCGCGTTGATAAAGCCAGTCGATAGTCACCACCGGCAAACCCGCCTGCTGCAAGCGCTCTGCCAGTTCTGGCCGTGCCGGATTGACCGCAATACCGTGATCGGTCACTAAAATGTCCACACTGGAACCCGGCGTCACACAAGTTGTCACTTCCTTGACTAAGGTCGGAATCCGTCCGCGCACCAACGGCGCGACAATAATTGACAGCCGAGCCGCTACCGCAGTATCACAATGTCCGCCGGAAGCCCCGCGCAGCACGCCATCAGAGCCGGTCAACACATTGACGTTAAAAGCGGTGTCAATCTCCAGCGCACTGAGCACCACCACATCCAGCCGGTCGACTGATGCACCTTTCGAGCTGAAATTGGCATATTGGTTAGCACTGATTTCGATATGACGGGGATTACGAGCCAGTGAAGCCGCCGCCTGTTTGTCAAAACTTTGCACATCCAACAGCTTGGTAATCAGCCCTTTTTCATGCAGTTCCACCATGGTTGACGTAATACCGCCGAGGGCAAAAGCCGCCGTGATATTGCGACGTAACATTTTATCCTCGAGGAAGCGAGTCACAGCCAGTGATGCTCCGCCGGTGCCAGTCTGCAAAGAGAAACCATCAACAAAATAGCCCGACCCCGCAATCACCTCAGCGGCGCGGCGAGCAATCAGTAATTCACGGGGATTAGAGGTCATACGGGTGGTATCAGCGCCGATCTTGTCGGCATCCCCCACTTGTTCAACCCGAACAATCAAATCGACCTGATCCTGAGTAATACTGGCAGGATGGTGTGGATAAGCCACCAGAGCTTCAGTCAACAGCACCACACAATCGGCATATTCGGCATCAACACGGGCATACCCCAAGGAACCGCAACAGGCATTACCACTAAAACCATTGGCATTACCGAACTCATCACAGGCCGGAACCCCAATAAAAGCGACATCAATGGTCAATTCGCCGGACTCAATCAGATTAACGCGGCCACCGTGGGAGTGAACCTGAACAGGTTTGGCTAACAATCCGCGCGATATCTCATCCGCCAGCGGCCCGCGCATGCCGGAGGTATATATTTCGCTGACGACGCCATTGCGGATATGCTCAACCAGCGGTGAATGGCAGTCGCTCAGGGAGCTGGAAGCCAACCGTAAGTTTTTGAATCCCATGGCAGCAATGGCATTCATGACCAGATTCAAGGTCAAATCACCGGCACGGAAAGCATGGTGGAAGGAAATGGTCATGCCGTCTTGCAACCCGCTGCGGCGGATAGCATTTTCCAATGAATCACAAATCTTGATATTGCGCGGCTTCTGCGCCTGTAAATTCGCTTTAGATGTGTTTTGATACAGGTGATATGCAGGGCTGTTATCCTGACAATGACTTAAGCTTTCTACTCGTTGTTGCCTATTCATTTCTTATTCCTCACGCAGGCCGCTGACCGCACGTTGTAAAACCAACCGTGCCCGCTCAATTACCGGGCTGTCCACCATCTTGCCGTTCAGGGAAACCACACCGCGCCCTTCTGCCTCAGCCGCTACAGCCGCATCGACCACCGCCTGTGCATGGCGGACTTCTTTCTCAGTCGGGGCATAAAGGTTGTGTAACAGTTCGATTTGGCGTGGGTTTATCAGCGATTTGCCATCAAAACCCAGTTGTTTGATAAGTGCTGCTTCCTGCAAGAAACCGGCTTCGTTATTGGCATCGGAATACACGGTGTCAAAAGCTTGAATACCGACTGCGCGGGCAGCTTGCAAAATTGAACAGCGAGCAAACAACAGTTCAATTCCCTCGGGAGAGCGCTCAGTGCGTAGGTTGCGGACATAATCCTCCGCGCCCAATGCAATCCCCATTAAGCGCGGAGACGCCTGTGCAATAGCCAGCGCCTGAGTAATACCCTGCGCAGATTCAATTGCCGCCAACAAGCCAGTACTACCCACTTCGCGGCCGCATTCCGACTCAATACGGCTGATTTCGTGCGCCATATCTTCTACATCTTTCGCGTTGTCAGTTTTCGGCAAACGCACGATATCCGCCCCACCACGGACTACAGCCTCTAAATCAGCCAGACCATAAGCTGAGTCCAATGCATTGACTCGCACTATGGTTTCTACATCTTGATAAAGTGGATGTTGTAAGGCGTGATAAACCAAACGACGGGCGGCATCTTTTTCGCGCAGGATAACTGAGTCTTCCAAGTCAAACATCAACGCATCTGCCTGATAAATAAAGGCATTACTGACCATTGCGGCATTAGCACCTGGAACAAATAACATGCTGCGGCGCATTCTGTTTTTCATTTCGGGTTTCATCAATGCGCTCTCCATGGCAGAATTTTTTCATCGCAGGCTCTCAGCAACGCGGTTTCCAGCCGTGCTTGTAAAACACAATCCAGCGCACCTTTATCGTCAATAATCAGTTGCACCCCAGTCACCCGATACTGTTCCAGCAACGCCAGCACGCTGTAGCGAATGGCTTCACCAAACTGCTTGTCCACACTGCTGTGTATTTGCAGATCTATTTCGGGTGGATTTAATGGCGCGATGCGCACCATGACGTCGCTTGACTCCAATGTTCCGGCGACAGCCTCTCTAATAATTTTCATTTTTCACCTGATTAACTTGTCTTCAAATTTGCGGTCTCTGACTTACGTATCAGTCCCTATCTTTGCGCCCTGCTTTAACCAACTGCTTTTAATCAGTTAAAACAGGGCTGAATTCTTTACTAAAGTGGTGGTTTTCTCGGCACTGCCCGCCTTTTGCGCGCGTTGCGTCAACAGTCGCTGTAAGTAATGGCAGGTAGCGGGAGGAACTAATTTTCGAATGGTTTCGCCATCCCCCTGTGCCAGTAATTTGCGTACCCATGAGGCGGAAATAGCGGTGTTGTGATATTTGAGACGTTCTATTTCCACCAGTGAAATCGGGGGATACGGTAATGACGGTGTTTCCAGCCAAAAGCCCATGTCACGGTTATATTTGGCCGTCACAGTACAAAATGGCTCAGTCCCAACAAAACGATGAGTGACCCCCAGTGCCGGGGCTAAATATTGACGAAATATTTTCAGATCAATCTCGGTATAGCAGTCATCTGCTACGCCTTGATCTTTAATGAAATAACACGGGAATGTGGCTCGGGAGATCATATATTCCGAGCCGGGATGTACCGTCAGATTGGCAATATCTTGTGTGCCTTCGAGCACTAATTGCAGGCGGTCTTCGTATGGGAAACGTGAATTATCTTCTTTGACTAAAAACAGGTGCAACCAATCACACTGGGCTGCGGCCTGCCGTACCAAATATTGATGCCCACGGGTAAACGGATTGGCATTCATTACGATGCTGCCAATTTTCTGCCCTGGTTGACGTAATTGGCGTAATTGTTTGGCATAGCGCTGCAAACGGCAGTCGCTATTTTCCATCAACACCACAATACCGGGAACACTGGCTATAGGATAAAAGCCACAGGCCTTAAATAAACTCTCATTTTTAGTTTTGGTATAAATAAACAGATGGCTGTGGTGGCGCTCATAGGCCAGATTAACTAACTCAGTTGCCAGTGTTAGCGCCAGTCCTTCGCCCCGCACCTGCTCACTGATCGCCACACATTTGATGATATTGCCAGCAATGCCACCACAGGCTACAAGCTTTTCATTACGGCTTACGGTAATAAACACCTCAACGGTGGTATCTATATTCAGATCATTAGCACGTAAGAAACGTGTTATTTCTGCAATCTGCTGATGGTCTGAACGATTAATTCTATTAAATACCGTATCCATAATTCACTCTCTGCCATAACGTTTACATAACAAATAAAAAACAAGTTAAGGCGAGAACAATAAAAATAAAAAACCGCCATAACTATAAATAAAAAATTCACATAAAAACAACAAGATGAGATAAATTGAAGTCAGATTATTTTTAATTTGAATTAATTTGTGAGCACATGCTAAACATAAAAATAGCGCGGTTAATTGACCTATTTCACATATAAGAGAGTAAATATAAGTTATTTAATGGTTTTAATTTTCTTAATTATAAATATATATTTTTATTTCTCTTAGCTATTTAATTATTTCTTAAATTAACTTATGTTAACGCTTGTGCAATGGCCCATATGTTAATTAAGGTGAGTCGCGTGTCGAGTTCTTCCCTAGCAGACAAATTGAAATGGCGCAGCCGTATATGGGGCCGGTTGAAAAATATGGCCTTTCCATTGCGCATATTTCTGCTGCTGTTAACCGTATCTATCTTACTGGTCGGCGCGCTAGATCGTTTTCTCAGCCATAATTTTGAGCAATACCTGCTAGATCAAGTCAGTAAAACTGCAATGAACCAGGCCAAAATAATTGCTTCGATGGATTCGGTGGTCAATGCCGTTAAACATCGAGATAAAGCCCAATTAGCACAAATTGTCGGCCGGCTTGGAAACACTTCTGACCTTGATTACCTCGTCATCGGTGACACTCAATCAATTCGTTTGTATCACCCTAATCCCGAGATGATTGGCTACCCAATGCAATGGACCAAACCCGGCGCGCTGGAAAGGGGCGAGAGTTACATTATTTTTGGTAAAGGCTCCATGGGCGAGGCCATGCGCGCTAAAACCCCAATCCGCGATGAACAGGGAAAAATCATTGGCGTGGTTTCGCTCGGTTATCTGATTAGCAAAATAGATCACTGGCGACTTATTTACCTGTTGCCCCTCACCCACTCTTTTATCCTGGTACTCGTGGTGCTGTTGTTCTTGTCATGGTTGTTTGCTCACCACATCCGCCGCCAAATGATGGGAATGGAACCGAAAGAAATAGCCCGCGTGCTACGCCAGCAAGAAGCGCTGTTTGGGGCCGTATTTGAAGGGCTGTTAGCGGTTGATCCTGAGGGAAGGATCACTGCAATAAATCAGAATGCGCGTAAAATGTTGCATATCTCAGCCACGCCACAGCAATTGATTGGTCGTAAAGTCAGTGATGTCGTCTCTCCTGACCACTTCTTTCTCGATCAAAGTGGCGAAAACCGCCAGGATGAACTCTGTACTTTTAATGGCTTAAATGCTATTGCCAACCGGGCGGGTATTTGGTCGGAAGAGGGGGTCTTTCAGGGCTGGGTGGTGAGTTTTCGCAGTCAGGATGATATTCATACTCTCAGCGCCCAACTCAGCCAGATTAAACAATATGTCGAAAATCTGCGCACAGTGCGCCATGAGCATCTTAATTGGATGTCGACGATGAGTGGGTTGTTGCAAATGAAAGAGTTTGATCGGGCGTTAGAGATGGTGAAAACCGAGTCTTCCTCTCATCAGGCACTGATTGATATGCTGCGCACCGCGTTTAATAACCGGCAGATTGCGGCGTTATTATTTGGTAAATACCACCGGGCCAAAGAGTTAGGCCTGAATTTGAACTTTATCCCCGGCTGTCAGTTAGGTAATTTACCGCCCAATATAGGCGAAAATGAACTGGCCGCCATCATGGGAAACCTGCTGGATAATGCTTTTGAGGCCAGCCTAAAAAACCCAGAGGGTGATAAACAAGTTGAAATTTACCTGTCTGATGAGGGTGATGATGTGATTTTAGAAGTCGCCGATCATGGGTGCGGTATCGACCCACAATTTCAAGATAGCCTGTTCGAGCGGGGTATCAGTTCTAAAAATTCAGACGAACACGGTATTGGCCTGTATTTGGTGGCCACCTATGTTCAGCAAAGTGGCGGCACCATTACGATAGAAGAAAATCCGCCGCGCGGCACTTTATTTACAGTCTTTATTCCAAAGACGCATTGATCTCAAAGACAGGGAGATCCCATGGAATGTCTTAATATTTTAGTGGTAGAAGACGAAACGCCACTGGCGGAAATGCATGCAGAATTTATCAAACAAAGCACTTACTGCCATGAAGTCTGGCTCGCCGGCAATTTACAGCAAGCCCGAAGCATGATAGCCCGCTTTCATCCTGATTTGATTCTGTTGGATAACTACCTGCCCGATGGCAGTGGTCTGGAATTATTACGGGAGTTGACCTTACAAGGCTTCTCTGGTGGCATTATTTTCGTGACTGCAGCCAGTGACAGTGAAACAGTCTCTGAGGCTATTCGCTATGGGGTTTTTGATTACCTGATAAAACCAGTAGCCTACGAACGGCTGGAACAATCATTGGCCCGTTACAGCCATCGTCATCAAGTCCTGCAAGATGGTACTAAGGTCAATCAGCGCCAGATTGATGAGATGTACAACACCTATGCTCGTGGCGAACAAAAGGTGACTTTGCCACTGGGTATTGACCAAATGACACTGGATAAAATTCAGATGCTATTTACGAATAATGCAGATGAATACACCGCTGAAAATGTTGCAAAGGTCCTCGGATTAAGCCGGACGACAGCCCGCCGTTATCTGGAGTTTTGTGCTGCTAACCAAGCCCTGCAAGCAGAGATAATTTATGGCAAAGTGGGCCGGCCACAGCGTATTTACCGCAGTAAAAAAGCCGTGTGACCTTACCTCAGTTTCACTCCGTTTTTTTTCATGCTCCACACTCACCCTGTGGAGCACGGCTTTTTTTCAGTGAAAACTTCCTATTTCTGCATCGGGTTTTTCCCGCATATGTTAAGCCTCTTACATTTTTGATAACAATTATTGCTACGCTAATGATTGATGAGCATCATGAAAGCTTATGTCCCATAATAATGAAAAATCATGATTAATGTCGCATTGATAGATGACCATATTGTTGTTCGCTCGGGTTTTGCACAGCTATTATCACTAGAAAAAGATATTCATATTATTGGTGAATATGGCTCGGCGGCAGAGGCTTGGGCCAATCTGCCCGAGACAAATGTCCATGTCGCTGTTATGGATATTTCAATGCCAGATGAAAGTGGATTAAGTCTGCTCAAGCGCCTGCGTCAAAAAATGCCCCATTTCCGCGCCATTATCCTGAGTATTTATGACACCACCGCCTTTGTGCAAAGTGCTATGGATGCGGGGGCCAGTGGTTACTTGACAAAGCGCTGTGGCCCGGATGAATTGGTTCAGGCGCTACGCACTGTCAATGGCGGTGGGCTCTATCTGTGTGCTGATGCATTGCGGGCATTGCGCCATATGCCACAACAGCCGCAACAACTGGCGGTGTTAACACCACGAGAAAAAGAAATTTTCCAGTTATTAATCAATGGAATAAGTGTTAAAACCATTGCCGAACAATTATCACTTAGTCATAAAACTGTACATGTTCATCGGGCTAATATTCTGGGTAAACTGAATTGCGAAACCACCGTTGAACTGGTGCATTTTGCATTGCAACATCAGTTATTGGCAGGGAACTGATATGTGGCAATTGCGCTCAGTGGGGCTGTCGCTGTTTCTGGCTATTTTCTTTGCGTTAAGTTGGCTGGCACTGTGGACGATTAGCTTTTATCTGAGTGATGATGGTTTGCATGCCGTTTTATTACTGCCCCAAGGCCTACGGCTGGCATTGATTATCCTGCTGCCGCGCCGCTATTGGTCGGTGTTATTACTGACCGAGTGCGCTGCATTGGGATGGCTGCACAGTGAACAGTTGCAACCCACAATTTTAATCATGTTGTCCCCTTTCCTCAGTTTGCTGCCCGCCGAACTGACCCAGCGTTTTTGGCACCATTACACACTTTATTGGCAGCGGCTATTACTGCTCCTCGCCGCCGTTACGGGTAACAGTCTGCTGCACGGGTTAATTCTGGGGTATTGGTTGCCTTTGCCATTAACTCACACCCTGCTCGCCACTTTTACCGGCGGCATACTGCTGGTACCGTTTACCTATCTCATTTATGAATATTTAAAACAGCAGCATATTCGAAACTTGTTCTCCCAACAGATGCCAGATCCGCCTCTGCGCACATCACTGCTCATTTGGTGTTCGCTGATTTTCGCTATTGGGGTTTGTGTGCAGGTTGCCATTGCCCCAAACATGGAGCGGTTATTGCTGATTTTTGTCTTCCTGCCCAATGTCTTTATGGCCTACAAATTCGGCTGGCAAGGAGGGGTGTTAGCCGCGGTGTTAGGCAGTTTGATGATAACGGTGACCCGTCAGGCCAGCGGCGCATTTCATGATTTAGCTGAGCTGGAATTGTTCCTTTCTACTCAAGCACTTTTGGGGCTGACATTGGGAATAGCCATCAGCCGTCAACAGCAGTTGGCACAACATCTGCACCGGTATCGCAATCAGTTAGAGCAAGAGTTGCAAACCCGCCGCAAACTGATGAAGCGGCTCGTGCATACTGAGGAGGATGTGCGCAAAGAAATTGCCCGCGAGTTACACGATGAAATCGGCCAGAATATCACCGCCATTCAAATTCAGGCGATGTTGGTAAACCGCAGTGCCCCTTCTCCAGCGGCCCAATCTGCGGCCAATCAAATCAGCAGTTTGTCACAGCGCATTCATCAAACAACTCGCCAATTATTACGTCAATTGCGCCCACCGGTGCTTGATGAAATGCCACTCAATCAGGCACTGCATCATCTGGCAGAAGAATTTGCTTTTGCCGAGCAAGGAATTGATTTCCAAATGGATTATGCACTGCCCCCGACGCCCGGTGAGGATGTGGTGGTGTTTACACTTTACCGCCTGATGCAAGAGCTGCTTAATAACATTAATAAGCATGCTAACGCCAGAAATATCCAGGTGAGTCTGCGCCTGACCGACGATATCATCACCCTGGAAGTTCGTGATGACGGGATGGGGATCCCCGTGCAACCGCAAGGAGGGGGATTGGGTTTGCGCGGTATTGAAGAGCGCGTGCGTGCGCTTGGCGGTGACTGGCTGCTACAACGCCGTTTAGGAACCCGAGTGGTGGTCAACCTGCCCACCCATGTCCGCACCAGCGACTCTGTGAGCCTGCCCACAGAACGAGATCAAAAGCCCTCATAAATAAGCATTATTCCTAACTGTCTACAACCTTGTCTCATCTCTTTTACTTTTTCCTTCCTTACACTCAACACAATTACCGGAGGAATCCATGTCAGCACCCCCATTGTCGTCAAAGACTTTCCCCCCTGAGCCTTTGACGCCGGAACAGGTGAATGCGCGTTACCGCTATTGGCGACCGCGCCTGATGGCCGCCATGGTAATGGGTTATGCCGCCTTTTATCTGACACGCAAAAGTGTCAACTACGCCATGCCGGTGATGCAACTGGAATTGGGGCTGGATAAAGGGGATATCGGTTTACTCGGCACCCTATTTTATTTGGCCTACGGCGGTTCAAAATTTGTTTCCGGCATTGTCAGTGACCGCACCCAAGCACGCTGGATTATGGGTATCGGTTTGATGATGACCGGGATACTGAATGTGGTCTTTACCCTGTGCCACTCTCTGCCCGCCTTGTTGGTGGTCTGGACTTTAAACGGTTTCTTTCAGGGCTGGGGCTGGCCCCCTTGTGCCAAATTGCTGAGCACATGGTATTCACGCAATGAACGCGGGACTTGGTGGGGGTGCTGGAATACGTCCATCAGCATTGGGGGCGCGGCGGTGCCTTTGCTATCGGCTTTTCTGGCCTCGCACTATGGCTGGCAGGCCGCACTGCTAGTCCCCGGGGCCATCGGCATCGTGTTAGGTATTTGGTTATGCTGGCAATTGTGTGACAAACCGCAACAGCAAGGTTTACCGACCATCGGGCAATGGCGACGAGATCCGCAGGATCAGTGGCAAGAGCAACAAAGCCCTCCCATGCCGATGGGGCGTATTTTTCGCGATGCCATTTTGCGCAACCGCACCATTTGGCTGTTGGGCGTTTCTTATGTGCTGGTCTATCTGATCCGCATTGCCCTCAATGACTGGGGCAATATTTGGTTAGCAGAGAGCCATGGCGTCAATTTGCTCAGTGCCAATGCCACCTTATCGCTGTTTGAGTTAGGGGGATTATTTGGGGCGTTATTTGCCGGTTGGGGGTCAGATTTGTTATTTCGTGGACAGCGCGCCCCGATGATTTTGCTATTTGCACTGGGGCTGTTTCTGACCATGACGGCCTTGTGGCTGGCCCCGGTACACAACTATCCGCTGCTATCAGTGACATTTTTCAGTATTGGCTTTTTTGTCTTTGGGCCACAAATGCTGATTGGTCTGGCGGCGACCGAATATACCCATAAAGATGCTGCGGGCACCGTTACTGGGTTTCTCGGGTTATTTGCTTATCTCGGTGCTGCGCTGGCGGGGTGGCCACTGGCGCAAGTGTTACAACATTATGGTTGGCAAGGCTTTTTTGCTCTGCTGACCCTGGCATCTGCTTGTGTTGGTTTGTTATTGATGCCGCTATTGATGACCGGTATCAATCGATTGAAAACAGTACGTTAAACAAAGTCAGTCATACCTCTACCTACAACTGTAGTCTCTGTAACCGTTGTCTCTATAACACAGCCCAACATGCACCCGGTAACGCGTGCATAAGGGTATAAAAAGGATAATGTTATGAAACTTGCACCTCTCTCAGCACTGATAGCCGCGGGCCTCGCACTGAGTGCCTTTACAACCGTTGCCAAAGCGGAAGGCCGTTTAGTTATTTACTGCAGCGCAACCAATGCTATGTGTGAAGAAGAAGCCAAAGCGTTTGGCGAAAAATACGATGTAAAAACCAGCTTTATTCGTAATGGCTCCGGCAGCACACTGGCCAAAGTCGATGCAGAGAAAAAGAATCCGCAGGCCGATGTTTGGTATGGCGGCACACTGGACCCGCAGTCACAGGCCGGTGAAATGGATTTGCTCTATCCCTATGCCTCTCCTAACTTAGCGCAAATTATGCCGCAATTCCGTGACCCGGCAAAACGCAAAGGTAACTACTCCTCTGCAGTTTATATCGGTATTTTAGGGCTGGGGGTTAATACCGACCGCCTGAAAGAAAAAGGCCTACCAGAACCGAAATGCTGGAAAGACCTGACCAATCCAATCTATAAAGGTGAAATCCAGATTGCCGATCCGCAAAGCTCTGGCACTGCCTACACCGCACTGGCAACTTTCTCACAGCTGTGGGGAGAAGAGGCCGCATTCGATTACCTGAAAAAACTGAATGCCAACGTGTCGCAATACACCAAGTCAGGTATCGCCCCGGCCCGTAACGCCGCTCGTGGTGAAACCACCATCGGCATTGGCTTCTTGCATGATTACTCTTTGGAAAAAGAGAAAGGCGCGCCGCTGAAATTGATTTCGCCTTGCGAAGGGTCTGGCTATGAAATTGGTGGCGTCAGTATTCTGAAAGGGGCGCGTAACCTGGACAACGCCAAGCTATTTGTTGACTGGGTACTGTCAAAAGATGCACAAGAATTGGCATGGCAGAAAGGCCAGTCGTACCAAATTCTGACCAACACGACGGCCGCAACCTCCCCTAACTCACTCAAGCTTGATGATCTGAAGCTGATTAATTACGACATGGACACCTACGGTGCTACCGAAATGCGTAAAAGGCTGATAACCAAGTGGGTCAATGACGTCAAGATGGGCAAATAACAGCCCACAAAGTCCTCCTACTTATATCAATGATTTATCGTTTATTTCTATAACTGAATCATTGGCGTTACAGCAGGTAGCCAGTGCATAACAAATTGGTCAGATACCAGTTTGAACCGCATTCATACCAGCCCACGGAGTGAGTCTCAGAATGGGGCTCACTCATCCCGCTGAACTTGCCCAAGTAAGTGACTCGGGTTCGTGAGTGTGGTGGTGAACACTGCTGCGACGCCAAGGAAGGTTATCTGGGGAATACCATGACACATGCTCTGCGGCTCCCGCAGACACGGGATGCCATTTTCTATTGGCTCGCTTTTGCCGTGGCTGCTTTTGCTTTGCTACCTGCGTTCAGTCTGGATTACGGCCTGCTCGACGCGAGCCGTTCCGAACTCCTGGCAGCTTTCGGCTGGTCCAGCTTGAACATCAGTACTTTATGGTTTGCCTTGCCATTAGTGCTCCTTTTCCGGCCATTATCCCCACAAGGGCGTGAACATCGTGCCCGTCACCTGTTTGATGCCGGTTTTGCCCTATTCTGCGCCTTATTCGTCGTAATAAGCTCCGCATGGCTGCAACGCGGGTTAGGTTTTGCCACTATTGGGTTGTTTATTGCATTGGGGGCGGTCATTACTTTGGCGCTCGCTCGCCTTGAATGGCTGGGGGGCGACCGTTTTGTTCTCGGATCACTGGTGACCATCATTGCCTTGATAACCGTTTTCATTCTGTTTCCCAGTATCGCCATCTTCATTCCAGTCTTTACCGATGAAAGCGGAGCTTTTGCGCCATGGCAATTTATGGCGATCCTTGGGCAGGCGCATATCCTGCAAGTTATCTGGAACTCGTTCGTGCTGTCGGTCGCGGTCGGTATCGGCTGCACATTCTTTGGTATGGTGTTAGCGATTTACACCACACGAATTGCCAAGCGCTCAGCCTTACTAGGGCGAATTTTCTCCATTCTACCGATTGTAACTCCGCCGTTTGTGGTTGGGCTGGGTGTCACTCTGATGATGGGCCGCTCCGGTTATGTCACCGAGCTAATGGTCACGTGGTTTGGGCTGACAAATACTAACTGGCTCTATGGCTTTACCGGCATCTGGCTGGCGCAAGTTCTGGCCTTTACCCCAATGTCATTTATGATCCTCGATGGCGCGATTAAAACCATTCATCCATCGCTGGAAGAAGCCTCTTATACCCTGCGCGCCAGCCGCTGGCAGACCTTTATGCAGGTATTTCTGCCGCTGTTGAAACCGGCATTGGCGAACTCATTTTTGATAGTCATTGTGCAATCACTGGCGGATTTCAGTAACCCACTGGTATTGGGGGGGAACTTTGACGTGCTCGCCACACAAATCTACTTCTATATTACGGGCGCACAACTTGATTATCCGGCAGCCTCGACACTCGGTGTCATTCTGCTGATGTTCTCACTGTTTATTTTCTGTATCCAATACATGTGGATAGGCAAACGCTCTTACGTCACCATCTCCGGTAAATCTTCGCGCGGTGATGTCCAACCATTACCGGTCACTCTGGTCTGGGGCACGACGGCCATGTTGTATGTGTGGATTGCCTTTAACGTATTGCTTTACGGCAGTATTTTCTATGGTAGCTTTACCGTCAACTGGGGTGTCGATTACACCTTAACGCTGAATAACTTTAACCAGCTATTTGGGCAAGGTTTCAGTGATGGCGCGTGGCCTTCACTGCTCGATACGCTGCTCTATGCTGGCATCGCCGCACCTATCACCGCCGCTTTTGGTCTGCTCATTGCCTATATCGTAGTTCGCCAGCAATTTCGGGGTAAAAAAACCATTGAATTCAGCACCATGTTGTGTTTCGCCGTGCCGGGAACGGTGGCGGGGGTCTCCTATATTCTGGCCTTTAACAGTGCGCCGGTGTATCTGACCGGCACAGCGGCCATCGTCATTATCTCGATGGTGATGCGAAATGTGCCCGTTGGGATACGCGCCGGGATTGCCGGCCTTGGCCAACTCGATAAATCGCTAGATGAGGCCTCACTCAGCTTGCGAGCCGGTTCGCTACGCACAGTGATTTACATTTTGCTGCCATTACTGCGTCCGGCGATTTTATCGGCGCTGATTTACAGCTTTGTGCGGGCCATGACCACCGTCAGTGCCATTGTTTTCTTGGTGACGCCAGATACGCGAGTCGCCACCTCCTACATCCTTAACCGGGTAGAAGATGGTGAATACGGCATCGCAATTGCTTATGGCTCAATTCTGATTGTGGTGATGCTCGCCATCATCTTCCTGTTTGATTATCTGGTTGGCGAAGCGCGAATTGCCCGCTCAAAAGCCAGTAACGCTGAATAACGGCGCATTGATAAGGCTTAACATGATGACTAACGAAAATAATGGGTCTAATAAAAATCATTTTTCTGATAAAAACCAAGGGGCTGAGAAAAAGCATTTTGTCGAACTCAAGCATGTCACCAAACGATTTGGCACCAATACCGTCATTGATGACTTAAATCTGGCTATTCCTAAAGGCGAAATGGTCACATTACTTGGGCCATCCGGCTGTGGCAAAACCACCGTATTGCGACTGGTTGCCGGGCTGGAAAAACCTACTGGCGGGCAAATTTTTATTGATGGAGAGGATGTCACTGACAGATCTATCCAGCAACGGGATATCTGCATGGTGTTTCAGTCCTATGCCTTGTTCCCCCATATGTCGCTCGGCGAAAATATTGGTTATGGCCTGAAAATGCTGGGTCGGCCGAAAAGTGAAATTCGTGAGCGGGTGACGGAAGCGCTGGCATTAGTGGACTTAGAAGGGTTTGCTGACCGTTTTGTCGATCAAATATCGGGGGGGCAACAACAGCGCGTGGCGCTGGCAAGGGCACTGATTCTAAAACCCAAAGTGCTGCTGTTTGATGAACCTCTCAGTAATCTGGATGCCAACTTGCGTCGCAGTATGCGCGATAAGATTCGTGAATTGCAGCAGCAATTTAATATTACTTCGCTGTATGTGACACACGACCAAAGTGAAGCTTTTGCTGTTTCTGACACTGTGTTGGTGATGAACAAAGGCAAAATCATGCAGATTGGTGCGCCGCAAGAATTATATCGCCACCCGGCTTCGCACTTTATGGCCAGTTTTATGGGGGATGCCAACGTCTTTCCCGCGCGGATCAATAGTGATAGCGTCGAAATTTTTGGCTATCACATCCCTCGTCCACAAGGATTTGCTGCGGGATATCAACAATCTACCGTGGGGGTAAGGCCGGAGGCTATTACCCTTAGCCAGCAAGGTGAGCCGAGCCAGCGCTGCACTATCAATAAAGTGGCTTATATGGGCCCTCAATATGAGGTTTTAGTTGATTGGCATGGCCAATCATTATTATTGCAAGTGAATGCCACACAATTGCAACCGGCGCCAGGAGATAGCTATTACCTGCAAATTCACCCGTATGGCATGTTTGTCCTGACGGATGCCCCGCAATAAGCTCTCTGGCGGGCAGTGTGACCACATAACTGCCCGCCACTTTATCAACCACCATGGCGTTTTTACGGGTGAATGTTGAGCGAAAAGCCAAAAATCTCAATAAGTTGCGCAAACTGTAAGCAAACAATCCAAATTTACTGTTTCCCCTTTGACATGTTCCTCATACCCCGCTATTATTCGCCCCGTTCACACGATTCCTCTGTAGTTCAGTCGGTAGAACGGCGGACTGTTAATCCGTATGTCACTGGTTCGAGTCCAGTCAGAGGAGCCAAATTAGAGAAACCCGCTTAGTCACCTAAGCGGGTTTTTTGCTTGCGTGGTTAACACCGCTATTTGTCCTAATAGTGAAACGCTTAAAGCTTCATTATTAATTTTTCATTACCCCGTCATTCACGAAGTCATTATCAAATTAGCGGCTATCTCTCTGATATTTATCAGAGAATAAGTCGGACAAAGTATCATGGAACTTTCCTACGTATGATGTCGAAAAGTCGGATATATTCACATTTATAATTATAACTTAACTATTTCTTCTCTTTTTTTCCTGAATAATACATTCTAATTACAATAAAAAAATTCCTAACTCGTTTATAATCAATTCACTAAGCAGAATAATGCCGATGAGAAGAATTTAGTTACGCAACCTATGCATGAGTAAGAATCTTTTCTTGATAATCTATAATTAGAGATTAAAATCACCGAAATAGTACCTCAGATAATTAGTACTTGGGCATCGGCAGTAGCGGTTCTTGTTTATCTCATCTTGGGTAATCATTTGAAGTCGATCGGTGCGAGCGAGGAGCAGTGAATTAACTCTGCGAATCCCAAGATATAACGGTTTACGGAGATAACATGACAAAATCAGTGATGATAGTTGATGACCACCCGGCGATTCGTGTCGCTATTCGTGCGTTATTATCACAAAGCAATGAATTTTCAACTATTTTTGAATCAGTTGATGGCAGTGAAGCCCTGGAAACATTAAAAAATAATTCTGTTGATCTGGTTATTATCGATATTGAACTACCAAATTTTGATGGTTTCTCATTGCTGAAAAAACTACAACAACGTGGCTTTACAGGTAAATCATTATTCTTATCAGCTAAAAACGAACAGGTTTTTGCTGTTCGGGCATTACAGGCTGGCGCGAACGGTTTCATTAGTAAGAATAAAGATATTAGTGAAATTCTTTTTGCTGCGCAGAACGTATTACGTGGGTATTCTTTCTTCCCATCAGAAACCTTGACCCAATTAGCCGGGCAGCCTTCAAGTCATGATCCAGTCAATCGCGCTCGCTTGTTGTCCGAGCGGGAAATTAATGTTTTGCGCTACCTGGTCAATGGTCTGTCTAATAAACAAATTGCCGATGAGATGTTTATCAGTAACAAAACTGTCAGTACCTATAAAACACGGATCCTAACTAAATTAGGACTAAGTTCTGTAATTGAACTGGCTGATTATGCGCATACCCATAATTTGGTATAGCTCAGCAAAGTCTGATTTATCGCGTACCGCGTTATTTTTACGTCGTTGGTTTTCCTTACGCATTTTACTGTGTTGCTTGCTATTACTTAGCGGGCAGCTTCATGCTTCCCTGATAACCGGCCGTCAGGGATGCGATACCGGTCAACCGCTGACAATCCACAGTATCGCAAACAGTTACAGCGAAGACTTATTACTCCCTCCGTCCACTGATGCCCGCCAATCAAGCCGGCGTACAGTAAAAGTGGGCGTTGTTATTGATGCCAATACCCCTTTCGTTGTTAATCGCGATGACAATTCCATAGAAGGTATCGTCGCGGATTATTTGAAAATTATCAGTGATGCCAGCCAACTCTCTTTCCAGATGATTGGTTATTGTGATTATGGCCTTGTTTTGAATGCACTGGAAAATGGTCAGGTTGACTTAATGGCGGGAACCCCGATGCCCGCTCAGCCAGGGCTGATAGCTTCCCATGCATTCTTTACCAATCGGCATGTTGAAGTTCGCAGTAAAAATTGGGATCCCACGAAACGCACTCATCCGGAAACGGTGGCTATCGTGAATAACGAGCCTCTGTCACCGGAGTTTTTATTTAATTATCATGCCGATAAAATCGTCGCCTACCCTAACCAATTACAGGGGTTACTGGCGGTCGCCTATGGTAATGCCGACGTCTTTGTCGCAAATGCCACGTCAGCAAACTATTTGATTGATCAATTACAACTGCTGACACTGCAAATTCGAAACTTTGCGCCCTATCATCCTGCTCCCTATACCTTTTTGGCTCTGGAAAAAAATCAAAAACTGATTGATTACATTAATCAGATTCTGGAATTACTGCCCAGCCGCGCCACAGGTGATATTCAACAGCGTTGGTTTGGTAGCAAACACCATTACAATATTGATGCCAAATTACTGCTGACGGAACAGGAAGTTAACTGGATTCAACACCATCCGGTGGTGACTTATGTAGCTCCGCTGGATTTGGCTCCGTTAATTTTCCGTGATCGCCAAACCGGCGAGATGGCGGGTTTCTCTGTCGATCTGATTGATATTATTTCACGCCGAACCGGGATTAAATTTAAACCGATTTACACTAAAGATACCGGCGAAGCTGTGCGGGATTTTATCGCCGGGAAAACAGATATGCTGCCCATCGTCGCTGCGCGCAATGGTCAGTATGGCAGTAACCTCTTCTCTTCACCTGTTGCCCAATCTTTATGGGGTATTTTGACACGAGAAGATCGTATCGATATCAACAATGTCGCAGACTTAGCAGGAAAACGGGTCGGTATACAAGCGGGCAGCACTTCCGGTGGGGTTATTAGCAACGCTCTTTTGGCACAGAAAATCACCTTTGTAGAAGCACCCGACACCATGACGTTGGTGCGCTGGTTACAACAAGGGAAAGTAGACGCGATTATCAAAAATATGATGACCGCTAACTATCTGTCGGCACAGAACTTTACACCTAATATCAAGACGGTGGCGGTTACCGGAGAAGAACCATTAATGATGGCATTTGCCATTAATCCGGCGCTGCCTGAATTAAAAGCCATCATAGATAAAGTGATTGAATCTATTCCTCCGGAAGAATTAGACAATCTGATCAGTGAATGGAGTACATTCAAACCTAAACCCACCTCTTTTGATGAACATTCATTAGAAAATGAATGGCTGATGCTGGCGCTAAAAATAAGCTCCGGCATATTGCTTGTCTTCGGCTTGTACCTTGGTTACCTTGTGTTCAATAAACGCCGCCAGGCCAAGTTACTGCATGCCCGTTTAGTCCAGCAAGAATCAATTATTAATGCCTTACCCTTTGCTGTTTTTATTCGCACCACAGATGGTGAGTTAGCGGTTTATAACAGCCACTTTGCAGATGCGCATCAAGATAAGCTAAACGACATGCTCAATCAGAAGACTGAGCAAGCTCACTGGCCGATGACCAGCCAACTTGACCGCGAGATAGATAAGTATTGTCGTGATGTTTTACACGATAGAAAGCCCCAAATGGTGGATTTATCTCTTGAGATTAACGGTGAATTGCGTGATATCTTCCTGTGGATTATTCCTCTGGATAATGCTGAGCGCAGTCTACTCGGCGGTTGGTTGGATATCAGCCAGCGCAAAACTGTTGAGCGGCAATTGGAAGCGGCCCGTGTTGAAGCTGAAAGTGCCAACCGCACCAAGAGCACGTTCTTGGCGACCATTAGCCATGAACTGCGCACACCAATGTACGCCATTATGGGGTTACTGGAGCTGGAAATACGCAGCCCGCAACCCGTGGATAAAAACACACTGGTGACCGTATCTAAATCAGCTCAATCTTTGATGCTGTTGCTTGATGACATTATCGACTCCGCTAAAATTGAAGCCGGTCAACTGAGTGTCCACCCTGCTGTCGTCGATTTCCGCCAAGAAATAGAGCGCATGTTCACGATTTATCAACCTATCGCCGATGAACGCAACCTGAGATTCTCTGGTTGGTTGGATGATCAAATCCCTGATTTAGTTATGGTTGATATGCTGCGCGTCCGTCAGGTGATGGGGAATCTATTGGGTAATGCCCTGAAGTTTACTGAACATGGCGGTGTGTCAGTGGATATTACCTGGGAAGCCATTGACGAAAAGCATGGCATAATGAATATCGATATTACTGATACCGGTATTGGCATCTCTCCTGCGGCACAAGCTACATTATTCCAGCCATTCAGCCAGGCCAATGAGGGTAAATCACCGCGTTTCGGTGGTTCCGGTTTAGGGCTGTGGATCTGCCATCAATTGATTCACAAAATGGGTGGGCAAATTGCCTTAGAAAGCCAGCTCGGCAAAGGGACTAGCCTGTTTATTACCTTGCCGCTGGAGGTTGCAACTGCGGATGATTTGCCGCCAGATTCAACCATTGTACACGCAGATGAAACGCAATTGAGTCAGTTGAAAAACTTGCGAATTCTGGTCGTCGATGATTTACCGGCCAATCGCCAATTACTTCAACAACAGTTAGCTTTTATCGGTATTGAGCAAGTCATGAGTGCTGAAAATGGCGCAGAAGCTTGGCAGATATTGCAGCATTACAGTTTTGATGCCGTCATTACCGATTACAATATGCCTTTGATGAATGGCTACGAATTGGCAGCCCATATCCGCAATAGTGCAACAATGAAAGATATGGTTATCATTGGCTGTACCGCGGATGCGCGGGAAGAAAGCGCGGCCCGTTGCAGTGACGCCGGTATGAATGACTGCATGGTCAAACCTGTAACTATTGATACGCTGCGGACTACCCTGCTTCGGCTGGAAATTATTGGAAGCAATGCGGATGTTATCCATCATCACACCGTCATTGATGCTGATGATGATGTCAGCGCACAAGATAGCGCGCATCAGGAAAAAACAATTTCAACTGACAGTGAGCAACAATCCCCCCTTCTGACGGCACAGAAAAAGCTAAAATCACTCTCCGGCGGGAGCCACGAGGTGGAGTTGAAGTTATTGCAATCATTACTGGAAAGCAATATACAAGATACTGCGACATTGACGACACTGTATACGCGCCTAACGGCTGATGATGACAGTACTATTTCTACTGATATTTTTAAAGAAATGGCCAGTCTGGTTCACCGAATTAAAGGTGCCGTACAACTAATTGATGCGCTGGCACTAGTAGAAAGTTGTATTCAATTCGAATCATTACTGCATACACAAGATAGATATGCCGTCATTTCTTATGGTGTTGATTACTTGATACTGTTGACTGAGACTAACCAATTATTGGTAGAATTAATTGCTTCATACTCTGAAATAGACAGTTCCGCGCGATAAAATAGAAATCGAAATAATATTATTGCTGAAAGCCCATCGGAGATTCTGATGGGCTTTTTTACTGCCTGACTTTTATATTTAATAATCCAAATATAAACTCACACCCAAAATAAAACATAACCATTTGTAATAAATGAATATTTTAATTACACCTCGGTTATACAGGATAAGTTCCTACACGTTTTGTGGGAAATTTCACATATAAAACAAAGACGCCTCTCATTCTGCTGCCTCGATTTTCCCCTTACACTACCGGTGGTCCCAAAACCAGATAGTCAATATAAATAACGGATGGTCATATTCAGCTTGATGATCGCTCATTCTGTTGAATGCTTAAGATCCCGTTTGCGAAAATATAAATCATAAATTTAAGTGGGAATATCATGGGAAAAACATTAATTGCGTTGGTGCTACTTACCCTACCGGGCATAGCGTTGGCGGCAACCTCAAATAACACTATCAAGTTTCAGGGAGAAGTTGCCGAACAAACTTGCATGGTTGATATCAATGGCACAGCCAACACACCCGTTGTTTTGTTACCAACCGTCTCAACCAGTAATTTGAATCAAGTCAACTCAGTCGCCGGTAAAACCAACTTCACGATCAATCTAACCGGCTGCAATATCGCCATACAAGACACCAAAATCAGCTCTGTTTTCCAAGGGATGAATGTCACACCTGCAGGTAATTTGGGGAACGTAGGGACAGCACAAAACGTTGCCATTCAATTACTTGATACTAACGGAGCACCAATTCGTATGTCTGGCGGCAGTGTTTCGGTCCCCGGCATTACCTTGGTTGCTGGGGCAACATCAGCATCTCAGGATTTGGCTGCACAATACATTACGGAAGAAGGTCGCGCGACAGCAGGGAGCGTTATTGCTTCAGCTCAATATGCGATCACCTATCCCTGACTATTCGTGAAATCCAAGCTGTTCATGAATACGTTGGCCACCGGTAACGGAGCCGAAATACACCAGAAAAACCGAGGATATGTAAGCGCTATGCCACTGATTGCCCACAAAATTATCGCCTGCTCGTTGTTGCTGCTTAGCGGCGTACCCTTATGGACGCAAGCCAGTGTTGTCATGACAGGAACACGTATCATTTATCCTGAAGGCACACGGGAGAAAGTGCTTCAACTCAGTAATAAAGATGACCATCCTAATTTGGTTCAATTATGGATGGATGACGGAAATAATCAGTCTTCTCCATCAAAAAATGATGTCCCATTCGCATTGACACCACAAATATTCCGCATGGAAGCCCAAAGCGGACAAGTGGTTCGTTTGTCGTATATTGAACATAATTTACCCAAAGATCGTGAGTCAGTTTTCTATCTGAACTTCCTACAAATCCCCGCGTTAAAAAAAGTAGACTCGGAACCGGAAAACAAACTGGTTTTGATTGTTAATAACCGGCTGAAAGTCTTTTATCGCCCTGCAGCATTGAAAGAAAACGTTGATACCTTGGGTGAGAAAATCCGCGTCACTCTGGCTAGCACTAGTGGCGACAAAATCAAGATACATAACCCTACGGCTTATTACATAAGCTTGCGTGATGCCAAACTGGTAAGTGATGGGAAAACCATTTCATTTGCAACTAGCGAGATGTTTGCGCCCAACTCAACCACTGATCTGGCTTTGCCGGCAGGTGTTAAAGCTAAAAAGGGTGAGTTGCTGACGCTAAACGTGGTTAATGATTATGGCACCAACATTCCCTGCGATTATCATTTGTAATGCGGCCGCGATGATAATCCACAATGTGCCAGGCTACAGGGATAGCCAGTGAGGTTTGCTCCTTGGCTATCCTACCTGCTGGCACAGGGTCTGTTGGTCAGCCATTTCGTGTCAGCGGCGGATGAGAATAAACAAGACGAATATGTGTTTGAGGATGCGTTATTACGCGGCTCATCACTCGGCTTGGGCTCCATCTCCCGCTTTAATAAAAAAGACAGTTATGAAGCAGGCAAATACCAAGTTGATCTCTATATGAACAACAAGTTTGTCGATCGTATCGAACTGATGTTTATTACGAAAGATGACGAAGTTGTTCCGTGCTTGTCAGCATCACAACTGCTGCAAGCCGGCGTTAATGACAATGTCCTGAAAAACGTCGATCAGGAAGATAACTGTCTGGATTTCAAAACCCTACTACCTGCCAGTGATTATCGCTTCGATTATGCCAAGTTGCGTTTTGACTTATCTGTCCCACAACTATTTGTTAAGAACGTCCCGCGTGGTTACGTTGACCCACGCAATCTCACGGCAGGAGAGGCCATTGGTTTCAGTAATTATAATTTAAACCAATATCATGTGGGCTATAACAAAGATGGGATTAGACGTAATACTGACTCAAGCTATTTAAGCCTGAACAATGGTATCAACACCGGGATGTGGCGTTTTCGTCAACAAGGCTCATTGCGCTATGACTCAACACGTGGCGCAAACTGGACATCTAATCGGTTATATAGCCAACGAGCCCTGCCCGCGATTGGCAGTGAAGTTACAGTGGGTGAGACATTCAGTTCTGGCCAATTTTTCTCCAGCCTCGGGTTTAGCGGTGTGGCACTGAGTACGGATGATCGCATGCTGCCGGAGTCGCAACGGGGTTATGCACCCGTTGTCCGGGGGATTGCCAGAACCAATGCGAAAGTCACGGTATATCAAAATAATCGGCCAATTTATCAGAGTACCGTTTCGCCGGGAGCATTTGAATTCAATGACTTATCTGCCACCAACTTTGGCGGCGACCTGACTGTTGAAATTCAGGAAGCCGATGGCAGTCTAAGCACCTTTCAGGTGCCATTCTCCTCTGTGCCGGAATCATTACGCCCGGGGTATTCCCGCTATAGTTTCGCCGCAGGTCAGGTTCGTGATCTGAGCAGCCACGAAGTATTTAGTGAACTGACTTACCAGCGCGGGATAAGTAATGCTATTACCGCCAATACCGGGATGCGTGTGGCGTCAGGATATCAGGCCGTTATGCTGGGTGGCGTTTTCACTCATTATATTGGGGCGCTGGGGCTGGATGCGACCTATTCACATGCCAGCCTTCCCGGCGATGCCGACTCACCTGACAATAAACAGCAGAATGGCTGGATGGCGCGGGCCTCTTTTAGCCGAACGTTTGAAGCCACTAACACGACATTATCTGTCGCGGGTTACCGCTATTCCACAGAAGGTTACCGTGATTTAAGTGATGTGTTGGGCATTCGGGCGGCCAGTAGTGGCAAAGTGTGGAGTTCGGGCACTTATCAACAGCTCAGCCGAGCTGAGATATCCCTCAACCAGAACCTCAACAATTATGGTTCGCTGTATTTAACTGCCTCCTCACAGAATTACCGCAATTCGCGTAAGCGAGATACTCAGTTGCAATTGGGCTATGCCAATACCCTGTGGCGCAATACCAGTTTTAACCTTGCGGTTTCACAACAAAAAACTGGCGGGGGTAACAATGAAACTTACTTTGTCGACCCCGGCAGTGGTATGCCTGCGGCGAACGGGGCCAATCTTTTCGCGACCAATGAGACAGTGGTACAAATGTCCCTCTCATTCCCATTAGGGGGCAGCCCGCAAGCACCTTATATCTCCGCGGGTGCGGTCAATAGCCGGGTCAGCGGTGCCAGCTATCAGACATCACTCGCCGGTGTGATGGGCGATGATCAGTCTGCCAGTTACAGCATGGACTTCGCCCGCAATGAACAAAACAAGGAAAACACCTTTAGCGGTAGTTTACAAAAACGTTTACCGACCACCAGCCTGAGTGGCAGCGCATCGCGCAGCCCTGGTTATTGGCAAGGTTCTGCCAGCGCGCGTGGTGCTGTGGCGTTCCACAGCGGCGGTGTCACGTTGGGGCCGTATCTCAGTGATACCTTTGCGCTGATAGAAGCAAAAGGTGCCAGTGGGGCCAAAGTGATGTATGGCCAAGGAGCAAGAATTGACCGCTTCGGTTATGCCTTAGTTCCAACCTTGACGCCCTATCGCTACAACACCATCACCCTCGATCCCGATGGCATGGATTTCAATACTGAACTCCAGGACGGCGAGCGGCAAATTGCGCCTTATGCCGGTTCCGCAGTGAAGGTCAAATTCCGTACCCTCAGCGGATATCCACTTTTAATCACGGTTAGACTGGCCGATGGTAGCCAAATACCTATGGGCGCGGTGGTGTATATCCCTGCGGGCACAACCGGTGACAAGAGTGACGATGCCCCACAAAATTTGGAAGTCGGAATGGTCGGCCAAGCCAGTCAGGCGTATTTACGGGCTGAAAATCCCCGCGGGACGCTCATGCTGGTCTGGGGGGATGCCGCCAATGAACGCTGCCAGTTAGATTACGATTTAGGCACGCCTAAAAATGATAAACAGCTGTATAAACTCGATGCCTTGTGTGTCGTTACCCAACATTGAATCAGAGAAACAGTATGAATCCCATGACACTTCGCGGTGCCAATCTCCACCAATACAAGTCCCATCTCTCCCGTGGTTTGCGATTATTTTTTGCACTCGCGTTACTGATCTTTATGCTACCTGGCTATGCCCAATGTGTCTGGAAAGGGGCAAATATTGGAGGCGATAATTACGGAGCCTCATTGCAACTAGGCAGCATCAATATCACCAGCAATTACATTCAGCCCGTCGATTCAATTCTGGCGTCCAGTATTATTAGTCTGGTCCCGGCTCGTTTCTGGTCCGATCCCGAGGCTGTTATCTATGAATGTGATATCGCCGATAAAGACAGTTTATTCGAAGTCTTTGCCACCAATGGCGACAGCAATGTCGGTGGCTATACCAATATGGGCGACAACTATTTTCAAACCTTTTTCCCTTATACCGCGTTAAAACTGATTCATGTGGATAGTGGCATTGAGTTCACCCGAATCTGGCAGCAAGTTCCGCTGAAAAAATATGATGTGGTCGGTAATAAAATTCAGATTAAAGGCAAACATTTCACCCAAATCCGCGCGGAATTGAAAAAGGTCGGCGCGGTAGATCGCACGCCAGGCCCGTCCAGCTGGGGATGTTCAGGACCAGCGGCAGATAACTATTCCGGTAGCTATACCTGCAATCAACCCAATGGTTATGTGGTGTTCAAAGGGCCCGGCATGCCCGTGCCAGAAACAGGTTATGATTCAGCGACAAATTATCAGACTTGGGGAACAGGCCGCTATATGGCGTTTGGGATGAATACCTCGCCGGTTTCCATCCTGACGCGTAAAAATACCTGCGTCGTTCGCAATGTAACGCCTTATGTGATTTTCCCCATCATCACCGTAAGTGAACTCAATGATAATCAAACACGTAGTGCGGATATCACCGTCGATATTGAATGTCAGGCTGGCACCGAATCGGGCATTAATAGCGGACAAACCGCGCTCGGCATCCAGACTTCATTGCCGGGGTATCTGATAGCGCAAGGGCTAGGATTGGTCAATTCTGCAGGTGGCGTCAGTTACTTGCTTTCAGACCATTATGGTACTGACAGCCGTATTGCTACCGGCGTGGGAATAAGCCTCAGTGATAGTAGTGGAAGACCCATGAATTTTGTTGGCTGGGGTGGGTGCGTCAATAATTGTGCTTCTACATCCAGCGCAGGTTGGTACCCGGTTCTTACCGGGGCTAATGCTAATGGCAGCAATGCTGCGGGTTTCAACAACTATTCACACAACTTCACTGCCACATTAAAAAAGCTGCCTAATGGCACCCCAACGGCCGGTAAAGTCGATGCTACCGCCTATGTTTTGGTGAAAATACAATGAGAAACTTGTGCCTGTTTTTATTGATATTCAGTATTAATCCCCATGCTATCGCGGGGCTCGTTGCAGCTTCAACCCGCATGATTTACCAGCCTGAGTCGCGCGAACGCACACTGATGCTGGCAAATACCAATGATTACCCGGTCGTGGTACAGACTTGGGTAGATGATGGCGATGTCGACAGCACACCGGACCAAGCCAAGGCTCCTTTTATGGTGTTACCGGCTGTATTTAAAATGCAGCCAGGGGCCGCACAAGCGCTACGCATTATTAATAAAGGTGACAATTTACCTGGTGATCGGGAGTCAGTTTATTGGCTTAATTTGTATGAAATCCCCCCGAAATCACAGCGTAATACAGATGCTTATGCCCAAGTGGCGATGGCAATGAATACACAGATGAAGATTTTCTATCGGCCAGCAGGACTAACCCCCCAGCCGGCACAAGCAATGAAAGAAGTCAGTTTTACCCTAAAAAAACAGAATAAAGAGTTTGTCCTCACGGCGCATAATCCAACGCCATATCACGTTTCTTTCGGCCAGATTCAGCTCAAAAACCGGCAACAAAGCTACACCATCGCGCAGGAGATGAATATGATGATCAGCCCGTTCGCAGAACGGCAATATCAATTTGAGCATTCGCCCACCTCACTTAGCGGCGAACAGACTTTGGACTATGTTTATTTCGATGATGCCGGGAATCAGGTAAAAAACAGTCAGTTAGTTAAAGTGACACCGTAATATTCAGGGCGAGTCTGAATAAAAATCAGATAAAAATTGACAAGTTTGCTGAAAAACAAGCCAATAAGCTCATTCTCTCAGCAAACGCGCATTTTTAGTGTTTTTCTACTTTGACAAATGTCATCGCCCTCGCTATTATTCGCCTCGTTCACACGATTCCTCTGTAGTTCAGTCGGTAGAACGGCGGACTGTTAATCCGTATGTCACTGGTTCGAGTCCAGTCAGAGGAGCCAAATTAGAAAAACCCGCTTAGGAAACTAAGCGGTTTTTTTGCATTTCAGGGCCATAAATATCTTATCTTTCCTTACCGATATCTTTCTGCGGCATGCTGTTGGGCAAAACCCGGTAACATAGCTTGCCGTCCGGCCTGATAAGTTCCCCACTGCTCGATATCATGCAACGGAGGGATAGTCACCAATTCGCGGCGATCAAAGCCAACCAATGCGGCATCCACTAACTCCCCGACCTCCATCACCGCTGAAAGCGTGTTGATATCTGTGCCAGAACGCTGCCAAATTTCAGTCCGTGTTGCTGCGGGTAATACGGCCTGAACATAAACACCTTTAGCTGCCAGCTCAATGCTAAGCCCCTGAGATAGAAACAGCACAAATGCTTTGGTTGCGCCATAAACAGTCAAACCAAACTCAGGTGCTAAGCCGACTACAGAACCAATATTAATAATGGCCCCCTCGCCTTTTGCCGCCAAACGTGGAGCAACAGCACTGGCAAGCCGCACCAGCGCGAGGGTGTTAAGGGCGAGCAGTCGCTCAATATCATCCGTTGTCTGTTCAATAAAACTTCCCCCAATACTCATGCCAGCGTTGTTGACGAGGATCCCGATACGGTTATCATCACGCAACCGCGCCTCTACAATAGCAAGCTCATCAGACTGGGTTAAATCAGCCGGCAAAACATCAACAGTAATGCCATTGTTCTGGCGAAGTTCAGTTGCCAATGCTTCCAATCGCACACTATCACGGGCGACCAATACGAGGTTATGCCCCCGGCGTGCAAAGCGTTCAGCATAAGTGGCGCCAATGCCAGATGAAGCACCTGTAATAAGAACCGCGGGAATAGTGTTCATGAAGTTAGCTCTCTTATTGAAATAATAGATGACGATTATCATCTATTTAGATATTATGATTATCATCATCTAAGTGTCAACAATGATTCGCTTGCCCCAATAGATTATGTATGTCAGATATAATAAATGTTGACCATCATGAATAATCATTGAAATGGAGCATCAATATGAAATACATCACTTCTTCGGCATGGTCTGGGGATAGGGAGAGCATAAGTCAACTTATCTATTGATGAGAGGTAACATCTATTGATGTGCTGGCATAGCATACTTTATGATGCTGCCTGCTCAATAAGGAGAAATGTATGGCCCGAGTATCAAAGCAACAGATGGCGCTCAATCGCGAAGCTATCGTACAAACGTCTTCGCAACTCTTTCGCGCCCGAGGTTTGAATGGTGTCAGTGTTAACGATTTAATGGCTGCGGTCGGGCTGACACACGGCGGATTCTACGGACATTTTACTTCTAAAGATGAACTGGCAGCTATCGCTAGCCGCCAGGCGCTCAATGATTCCAACACGCGCTGGCAGGAAGTCAGCCGTCAGCCTGAGCAATATAATCTGCGCACTTTGGTGGAGCTTTATCTCTCTCCGACTCATCGTGATCATGTAGAAGATGGCTGCGCAATTACTGCATTAGCCAGCGATGTAGCACGTGAGGATAATGAAAAACCAGTATGCGAAGTTTATCTCAGCGGCGTGAAATCTATGTTAGAACGATTAGAATCGGTTTCTGATATAGAAGATCCTGAACAACGCAAGCAACATGTACTGGCACAACTTGCAATGTTATCTGGCGCGTTAACACTGGCACGCGCAACGGCTGGAGATAAATTATCAGATGAATTTCTTGCTGCTGCCAAAAAAAGCTTATTAGGTGAAGAGTAAGTATTATCACTGCCATCGGATTGTTTGTAATACTTATACGGTGGCGGTAGAACAGTGCGATTTAGCGATAACAACTTTATTTATAAAGGTATTTTAGGCTAATAACATTAAATACTATAGATCAGTCAATTATGAAATAAGTTAATTACTTCAGCCAGAGTTAACAAATAATAAAATCACCCATTAAATTTATTTTTTTACATAAATTCATCACCTCATTCTTTCTTGATCTAGCGCAAACAACATTTAAGATAGGAAATATCCTACAAGAATATAGATATACCTCTCATATCCTTTCATTGGCCCATCCGGCACTATAAAAATCACTGATTTTCCTTTTGAAAATAACCAAAACAACAAAACCAACTTATTTTAAATAATTAGTTTCAGTTATTTATAGATTATAAAAATTAAAGATTATCAAATTTGATAGCGCTAAATAAATAATTTCATTGCGCTATAACCCAATAAAACCAGTGAGGATTATTAATATGACGTACCAACCTCCACCTTTAGCTACCTCTAAGAATATCCCCCGGAGAAAGACATTATCTCTGTTAATCTCGGTGGCAGTTTTAGCAAATACAAGCGTTGCCAGTGTTAATGCTGCGACCAATGAATGGCGTGGTACGCTATCTCCTGAATGGAGCAATCAGAATAACTGGAGCCTAAATACATTACCCGACAGCAATACTAATGTTTTTATCGATAATGGTCATGTTTTATTAGATATTACCGCGGCAAGTTGGGGCTTATCTATAGGCAGCTCCGCAGGAAGTAGCGCCTCAGTTACCGTCAATAATGGTAATGAATGGACTCTCGGTCAACCCTTATCCGGCTCCAGCTCTAACGGATTTAAACAATATATTGGTGACCAAGGGGCGGGCACATTGGCGATTGAAAATGGGGCCAAAGTCTTTTATGCCGCTAACTCGCCGACCATCTTAGGAAATCAAGTTGGCTCTGAAGGTGAAGTCATCGTCAGTGGCCAAGGTTCCACTTGGAGCAGTATCTATGCTGATATCTCTCATGCCAGCAATCAAGCCATTGTGCAGATAGGAAATTACGGTTCAGGAAAACTGTCCGTCCTTAACGGTGCCAGTGTCATCACTCCAAGAGGGCTTTCTATTGCCCAGCAAGAAGGTTCCTCCGGTTCGGTCAAAGTCAGTGGCCAAGGTTCAACTGTGCTATTAGGCTCAGGCTCATTAGGTGATACCGGCTGGGCTGGAATATCCATGTTATATGGCGCAGGTGATATCATCGTTGATAACGGCGGTGAGTTAACATTATACGGCGGAATATATTTTGGCCGAGGGAAAAATAATGCATCGCAGACTCTGACTCTCAGTGGACAAGGCTCTACTATTACCAGCTACGGCGATATCAATAATGTCGAAAGTGGTATTCTTCGCGTTCAAGACGGTGCGACATTATATTCATTACGCAGCCCGGGAAATGCCTTTATTGCTCAAGGCCAAGGCGTAATTGGCAGAGGTGGTAGCAGTAATACGGGCGATGCTTATGCCTATATTACGGGCAATGGTTCGTCATGGCATATGGACCAAGATGTGATAATCGGTTATTTGGCAAATGGTCATTTAATTATCTCTGACGGCGCGACAGTTGATAATGAACTCGGCCGCATCGGGCTAAAAGCGGGTTATTCTGGCACTATTAACGTCAGTGATGTCGGTTCTGTCTGGAATAACCGTGGGGATGTCACTCTGGGAAGTGTTGGTGATGGCGTGTTGACTGTCTCTAATGGCGGAGTAGTTAATGTCAGTAATAATCTGGTAATTGCTGAACAAGCAGGTTCGACCGGCACACTTAATTTCGGTTCCGCTGAAAATCAGTCTGCAACTGCGAGTGGCATAATAAATGCCAATCAAATAAATTTTGGTGCGGGTAATGGCCGTGTCGTATTTAATCATACCGATCCTGACTACTATTTTGAGCACCTTCTAAATGGAACGGGCACTGTTATTGTCCATAACGGCATGACTCAATTTAACCATCGACAAACTTATGCTGGCCAAACTGAAGTCCATAATGGCGGATTATTAAAAGCCGGTATTGACCATGCGTTTAGCTCCACTTCAAATTACGACATCCGCCATGGTGGCGTATTGGATTTGGCCGGTTATGACCAAACACTCGCCAGCCTGAGCAATGCCGGTATGGTGAGTTTTAACGGCGTGCCGGGAACTGTACTAAGCGTAATGGGTAATTACATTGGCAATAATGGGGTTTTGAGCTTCAACACTGTACTGAATGACGACACCTCCGCCTCCGATAAACTGGTGGTCAATGGCAATACCTCCGGCACGACCAAAGTGAGTGTCACCAATGTGGGCGGCAGTGGCGCACAAACCTTGAATGGCATTGAATTAGTCCAAGTTAATGGTAGCTCTGACGGTGAGTTTGTGAAGAATGGCCGCATTGTTGCTGGCGCATTTGATTACTCACTGGCTCGCGGTACAGGAACAAATGCCAGTCATTGGTATCTGACCAATCTGCTTTCACCGGTAATATCAGAGCCAGAACCAATGCCGGAGCCAAAATCACCAACCGAACCTAATGACCCGCCAACGATGATTGAGCGCCCTGAAGCGGCTGGCTACAGCGCTAATCTGGCGGCGGCCAACAATATGTTTGTCACCCGACTCCATGATCGTCTCGGGGAAACGCAATACATTGATGCCCTGACTGGCGAGCAGAAAGTCACTAGCTTATGGTTACGCAATGAAGGCGGGAATACCCGTTCACGCGATAACCAAAAACAGTTAGGCACGCAAGCCAACCGCTATGTCTTACAACTCGGCGGTGATATTGCACAGTGGAGTAACAATGAGCTGGATCGTTTCCATCTCGGGGTAATGGCCGGTTACGGCAAGAGTAAGAACAAAACCGAGTCGCGGATTTCCGGTTACAACGCGCGCTCATCCGTTGATGGCTATAGCCTCGGGATGTACAGCACTTGGTTTGCCAATAAAGCGGATAAATCAGGTTGGTATGTGGATAGCTGGGCACAATACAGTTGGTTCAATAATACTGTTGACGGCCAGTATTTAAATACTGAAGAGTACAAATCTAAAGGAGTAACGGCGTCGATCGAGAGCGGATATACCTTTAAAATCGGTGAAAATACTGCCAAAAATGCCACTTACTTTATCCAGCCCAAAGCCCAAATTATCTGGATGGGCGTAAAAGCAGACAATCACCAAGAAGCTAATGGCACCAATGTCTCCGGCGAAGGTGATGGCAATATCCAGACCCGTCTGGGGGCGAAAGCTTTTATGAATGGTTTCCATGAAAGTAATAAAGGTAAAGATCGGGTATTCCAACCGTTTATTGAAGTTAACTGGATCCATAATAGTAAAGACTTTGGTGCCCAGATGGACGGCATGTCAGTAAAACAGGCCGGTGCAGGTAATATCGGCGAACTGAAAACCGGTGTAGAAGGCCAGATAAATAAGCAACTGAATGTTTGGGGCAATGTCAGCCAACAAATTGGCGACAAAGGTTATAGCGATACTGCTGTAATGCTAGGGATTAAATATAACTTCTAGACCACAATATAAAGCCGTGGGCTCCCACTGTTCACTAGCAAACCCGCTCCTGCTGATATTATCTTCAAGAGCGGGTTTATCAATATAATCATGCGGTTATGGATTCAGGGCTTTTTTTGAATCCAATGCACTGTGGATAGCCGCTTCCAATTCGTTAGCTTCGAATTTTGCCACATAGGCATCAGCGCCCACTTTGCGGACATGATCTTCATTCGCACTGCCCGATAATGAAGAATGGATAATGACAGGAATATTCTTCAGGAATTCATCCCGCTTAATATTTAATGTCAGCGTAAAGCCATCCATCTCCGGCATTTCTAAATCGGTTAGCACAAATGAGATTTTATCCGAAATGGGGCAGCCTTCAGCTCTTGCTTCCTCAGCTATCTTCTTGATTTTATTCCATGCTTCCAAGCCGGTGATATGCATGACGGCGGGAATATCCATCATCTTCAATGCTTGTTCCAGCATAGAGCGGGCAACTTTTGAATCTTCTGCCACAATAGCCACTGCACCCGGCTTCAAATCAAATGCCTTGGTCTTCTCGCTATCAATTTGCACATTGCGATTAGCGGGAATAATGTCATATAAAATTTGTTCAACATCTAATACCAGCGCCAGCCTGTTACTGGATTTATCGTTGTCGAGCCGGGCGATACTGGTGATATTGCGGCTTTTTACCCCCGCGTCGGCCGCCAGTACCTGACTCCACTCCAGGCGAACAATATCGTCAACAGATTCCACCGCAAATGCTTGGGTGCTGCGGGCATATTCAGTCACCAGCAGAATATTTAATCCGGTTTTGGGAACACAACCCACGATAGCCGGGAGATCAATCACAGGAATGATTTCACCACGAATATTCGCCATACCCATCATTGGCGAAGCCATACCTGCCGCTTTGGTCAGGGCCGGCATCGGGACTATTTCACGTAATTTAAAGACGTTAATACCATATAACTCAGATTGTTGTTCCTCCTGGGACTCCCCCAAACGGAACAGCAACAGTTCAAATCTGTTGGAGGAGGTGAGATTCGTTCTCTCTTCTATCTCTTTTTGAAAATTATCCATACTTTCCCCGATGCAAATAAGAAGTCCAATACAACACGGCACGCGCTCATCCCACGACTTCCCATTACCTTTCTCGTGTGCACGATAGTGGAACTTATCTCTTTATCGGCAATTGGCGAGAAATGCTTAATAATTCGGCTTAAGAAACAGAGAAAGCTTTTCACTTCGTGCATTGAGCCGCTATTGGCGATTGATGTGTTGCTCCCCTCTGCTTTAGTTAAGGGCGATATTAACAAAAAAATACAGTGTTAATTGGCATAGATAATTTTATCTGAATAGATAGCTTCAATTGCTTGTTTATGAATATTCTTCTTTTTGTCGGTAACAATTATATCGATATCGTTAATATCACTTATTTTCATTAGCCCACTTTGACCAAATTTGCTGGTATCACATAAAATAACTTTCTGCCTGCCCATCGCCAGCATTTTCTTGGCAATACGCCCTTCATCCAGATTTTTCACCATGACACCAAAATCACTGTCTATCCCACCCACTCCCACAAAACTGAAGTCAGTATGAATATCATTCATTTGTTCAATTGTCTGAATACCTAAATTAGCCTTATAGGTATGATTATATTCACCACCCAAGACATGCACAACAGCCATATTATTTTTACTTTTAATTTGATCGGCAATTAATGATGAATTGGTAAAAACAGTGAATTTTACTAACGGCAAGAATGACGCAAAAATAAGGGTAGTTGTACAAGAGTCTATAAACAAAGTGTCATTTTCAGTCACCAGTGATGCTGCATATTGCCCAATTAACATTTTTTCCTGGCGATTTAAATCCATTCTTTGGGCAAAACTGCCCTCTTGTATATTTTGAACCTTTATCGCACCGCCATGGACTTTAGTGACCTCACCACTTTTTTCCAAATAGGAAAGATCTCTACGGATCGTTTCAGACGTTACACCCAATTCCTCGGAAAGACCAATAACAGAAACCTCACCAAGGCTATCCAGCTTTTCTAAAATAAACTGTTTACGTTTGATCTGATTCATAAAAATAGCGGCCCAAAGCTGTACGATACATTTAGAGCCTATTTCATTAGGCTATTTTACTTGCCATTTTGAACTTGGGCAGTCCTCAAAATCCTCACGCACTACTTGCATGCTTTGGTTTTCTGCGCTGTTCATGTTCAAACTATTGGCGACAATTACGCCTATTAGAATAGGCTCTTAGTGTCATTCTACTCAATAATTTTATGAAACAAAAGACGATTCAGTCACAGTGGCCAGAGTTGATTAATGGCAAAAGCAACCCCGTGCTGGTTATTATCTTTACTCACCCTATCCGCACAAGATTTGACAAAATCACTGGCATTACCCATTGCAATACCCACAGCTGAAAACTGGAACATACTGATATCATTCTCCTGATCGCCAATACTGACTACGGATTGAGCACCAAGATTTAGGTATTGAGATAAGTAATGTAATGCTTCTCCCTTACTGATGCCATATTTCATTATTTCATAATAATGCTGACTGGTTTTACTGAGTGAATATTGCCGATGAAATTCCTCATCTATCTTATTGGCAACACCATCAATAAAATCTGTTGAGCCGACAATAGAAACTTTAACAATATCTTCTTGCTGAACAATATCTCTCGGCTTCGTCAATATTATTTCCATTGCAAAAAGTTGGGATTCATAACGCGTATAATCACTAATATTTTCTGTGCAAGATATGATATTATCGCGAGTGAAAAAATGATGTTGAAACTCATTCCCTGTAAGCATAGTGATAGCAGTTTTCACTTCAGCATGACTGAATGGTATAAAACGGATATCTTTTTTCTCAACCACGTCATATATCCATGCGCCATTAAACGAAATAAAATAACGAATCAAATGTTCTAGTTCTGTATCACGAATAACAGCAGCAATAGCCTTGACAGGTCTGGCAGAACATAAAACAACTGTGCCACCGTGGTGAATAACATGTTTTAACGCACTAATATTCTGAGCTGATATTTGGTTTTCTTGATTAAGTAACGTGCCATCAAGATCAAGTGCCAGTAAGCTATACATGTATTAACTCCCATAAAAAAGGGAGAAATATTATTTCTCCCTTTGACTGCCAATAATATTAAATGAAGGGCAAACGTGCCGTTGGGATCATCGTGGTGTGAGCCACTGGCGTGTCCCCAGATACGGTCACCCCTTTACTCAGTGAGTAATAAATTGCGACACGACATCCTTGGCCGCATTACACACAACATTATCAATGGCCGTTCCGACGACCAGAATATTTACGCCGGTATCTTTAAATGCTTTTGCATTTTCCAGATTGATCCCCCCCTCAGCTAATGTCGGTACAGAAACCGCCCCGACCAATGCCAGAAGTCTTTGTTTAATGACATCCGGAATATCGCCCGCACTGACACCTTCATAACTCATGCCAGTCATTAAACCAATCATGTCGACACCCAGACCTTCCATCTGTTTAGCCACCTCAGCAACATCAGCAGGAGTTTCTGCTGCAATACCGAATGTGTGTAAATCGCTCGGGTGACCAATATAAGCATCAACCGTCAGACCATATTTATGGGCTAAGTCGACCAATTCTTTTAAATCTTCAAAACTGGATTTATGGGTATGTAAACCATCCGCACCTGATTGAGCTATCAATAAAATATCTTGTTCAGTCACTGGTGTGGGCACCGTTTCGGTAAAACCTCCAGCAATTCCGACTGTAATAAAAATATCGTCAGCGACCACATTACGCACACCCTGCACAGCTTCCGCCATTTGGCCAATGGTTATTTCATGACGAATGCGCTCTGCGGCATGCATATTCGTCACACCATTATGACCACGTGCCAATGCCAACGCAGGGTGATTAGGTTCCAATAATTTCACCCCTGAATCGCATACTGCTTTCGCTAAGCGAGCATCATCTCCGGTTATTCCAGTACTCAGAATAGTTTGACCGCCATGTAACTGAATTGCATTTCGTACTTTATCCATAGCGACGGAACGTTTCTTACTCATATCAGCGTTGAACATATTTACCTCTACTTGATTTATATAAAACTGCTTTTTTAATTGTTAACTCTTAGCCCGAGATCCCTGGTGTTGGTGATTCGGGTACTGCCTTTTTAATTGCAACAAACTTGTTGGCTAATAGCGTGATGACACAGGTCAATACCAGCGTTACCGTCATCACTATTGCCATATAAAATGCGTTATTGGATAAGAACGGCGAGGCAAATGCGGGTACATAAGCCACCCCTTTGATGTTTAATAGTCCGAGCAACATTCCGCCTACGCCGGCTGAGAATATTGCGCCAGCAAAGACAACTTTATTAGAAAACATGAATGGATAAGCCGATTCGACGAATGTCCCAAAGCCTAAGTTAATTAATAACCCAGGCGCGGCTACTGCGGCTTCACTTTTTTCTCGCGGAGCAATCACGTTTGCCAGATTAATACCTGCAGCGACCATGACTAGCCCGACCATATCGACCGCACCAAGGAAACTGACACCGGATTTTTCCATTTCCAGCAATACCAGCGGCAATATAACCGCGTGATAAACCCCGCCCAGAATAGCGGGCCAAATAACCAAACCTGCTAATAATCCGGCTAAAATTGGGCTAAATGCCAGAGTCGCTTCAATAGCCAGTTTAATATAATCACCGGCGGCTAATGCCAATGGACTGAGCAGGTAATACATCACCAAGCCGGAGAATAAACCGGACAAACCACCCGCTACAATATTGATAGTGGTCATTGGGAATTGCCATTTCAGACATAAACCAAACAGGTAACGCACCATAATACCTGCGCCGATCCCGCCCAAAATACCACCAATTAGCCCACCTTCGACTGACAGAACACCAGCAACAACACCGGCAACAATCGACACTTCATCCAGCTCTGAAACCTGTTTCGCCGCAATAACCGCGACAATAACCGGTAGCCCCTTCAGCAACAGTTCAAAAATTGCATTGAGTGATTGCAGCCCCGGAATATGGCTTAGCGCCAGCACAATGGCCATCGCGATAAAACCGGGTAAGGCTGGGATCATAATGCTACGAATATTAATTCTTTTGAGCAGGCTCTTGTCGCTACCGGGCATATTGACATCGCCACTGCCCAGTACCGGGGTATATTTTATCTGCCAGTGTTTACATAAGGAGGCCGTAAAAGAGATGGCCCGAGTTCGACTATTAGTGCCTGTGGTGCCGGAGGTAGCAATGACATTCGCACCTTTGGAGGTAATCATCGCCATCGAGGTGCCCCCCGTGCCCACGATTGGGATTTTCTTTTCTATCGCCGCCAGAATAGCTTCTTTATTACTGCGGTCGGGGTCTGCACTCATGATAATGATGCCGTCGATATCACCGGCTCGGATTTGTGCCGCAATGGCCTCATCCAAGGATTTTACCGCGTCATTCACCTCAGACAGTTGCCCTTGGAAGCTAATCCGCGGCTTATCACTTTCCTCGGCAGTTATCGAATAAACAGCGGCGGCGGTGGTCGGCTTTGCCACATCCATTGATTGTTCTGCGGCAATAAATTGCACCGCACTGACACCCACCCCCGCAGAATGAAGTTGGGTATAAATTTCTTGTAGAAGTCTTTCGGGGTATGCGCCACCGAGATTGAACAGATTTCCCCCGCTGCTTCCAAGTATTGCTACATTTTTCATGTCGGGCCTCAAAAGATAAGAAATGCTAGAAAGTGTTATTATGTTTTTAGCTGCAATTCACAATCACAGAAACAACCATTCAAAGCAACATTAAACAACATAATCACATCAATTAGACCTATTAACGTGATAGCAATTAATCCCACGAACAGAATAAATACCTCATAAAATTAAACTAATATTCTTTAATTTTAGGTTAGTTAGATATTAAAAACTGAAAACATGCATTTTGTTGTTTTATTTTGTTTTATTGCTTTCGTGATGAGGTTCAAATTATTGCCATTTGATATTTCTGGCAAAAAAGAAAGGAATGCGAGGGAAATAATTAGGTTTGAACTTGATACCCTCAACACCGGGCCATGCCGAGCGGTATCAGTGAGTGATAGAAAGATAAATAAACAGTGTCTGTGACCCGTTACTTTTTGGTCACGCCGGTTTCAATTTCATGCCGCTGGCCGATAACGCCATAACCAGCGGCCTGTGGACATCCGGCGGTAAAATAGTACGCCGCGCACTATCCAGTCGAGGAACATCCCTATCCACACCCCAGTCACGCCAAATCCTAATGTAACGCCCAATATGTAGCCAGCGATGATGCGGCATCCCCACATTCCTGCGAGTGCTACCCACATGGTGTAACTGGCATCTTTCGCGCCTTTTAACCCCGAGGGCAACACCCAGGCCGCCGCCCAAATTGGCATAAATAGCGCATTGATCCAAATCAGGTGCTTAACGACATCTATGACCCCCGGCTCATTGGTATACAGCGATGCCAAGAATCCGGCACTGGGGATCGACAGCAAAGCGATAAAGCTGACGCCCAGAGTTGAGAGCCAAAATATATGTTGGAGCTGACGAATGGGTTGCAAAATCTGCCCTTTCCCCAGACGAGTTCCAATAATAATGGTTGATGTATACCCCAGCGCATTACCCGGCAAGTTAATCAGCCCGACGATTGAGAATGCAATAAAGTTACCGGCAATCACTTCTGTCCCCATCCCGGCCACAAAACGCTGAGTAATCAGCTTCCCAATACTAAACATCACCGATTCAACACTGGCAGGAATACCAATACTCAAAACTTCGAACATAATGGCCGAGGTAAAGGGCATAAAATAGGCTTTAAAAGGAATGCGTAAGGTATTATTGGCCCCGAAAATCAACACCAACACCACGACCAGAGCACCTAAGTAGCGCGAAAGTGTGATGCCGATACCCGCACCGACAAAACCCAGCCCTTGCCAATTCCACAAACCGTAAATCAGCACACTACTAATGATAATATTGAGAATATTCATGGCGATATTGATAAACATCGGCAGTCTTGTGTTGCCCGCGCCGCGTAATGCGCCGCATCCCACCAGAGTTATCGCCATGGCCGGATAATTCCATACGGTCAAATGCAGGTAAATCAGCGCCATATCCTTAACGGCGGGATCGGCCTGACTGGCCATTAGATTGATAATGGTTTCTCCGGCAAAATGCACCAGTAACACTAATAAAAACGAGATTAGGACCAACAGAGAGATGGATTCACGTGCCGCGGTTTGTGCTTGTTTGCGCTTACGCTGCCCCAAACTGAATGACACTACCACTGACGTACCGAGCGCTACAGAGGCAAAAAAAGCAGCAATCAACATGTTGAAACTATCGGCAAGCCCCACTGCAGCCATAGCTTCTTTGCCCAACCAACTGACCAGCAAAGTGCTAAACACGCCCATCAGTAGCACACACAAACCTTCAATAAACAACGGAATTGCCAGCGGCGTTATTTCACGCCAAAACAGTACCCGATATGATTTTCGCTTTTTATACCATGCATTTTCGCAAAAGATTTTCAACTTAACAGTCCCTGAAACCCTGTCCATTTGCATACATCCACACTTTCCACCACTATGGTGAAATATCCCTAAGTGCAGATTTACAATGGCGATTTCTCGCTTTAAATTTTAACGTATTATACGTGATAAAAAGTCGACACAGATAGCGTAATAGAACGTCAAGTTAATTTAAATGAAACATCATTTCGCAATAATAACAATGAAATAGTTATGCAATGAAACACACATAAATATGCAAAATCCCTTTGACTCGAACACAGGTTTTGCGATATCAATGTAGGCATTGAAACCTTTGCCAGACAGACCTAATTCATACAGGATTTTATTGATGACAACTATTCTCAAACACCTTCCTATTAATCAGCGTGTTGGTATTGCTTTTTCCGGTGGTTTGGACACCAGTGCAGCATTGCTGTGGATGCAGAAAAAAGGGGCAATTCCTTACGCCTATACGGCTAATCTGGGTCAGCCTGATGAAGAGGACTACGATGCCATTCCGCGTAAAGCGATGGAGTACGGTGCAGAGAAAGCCCGCCTGATTGATTGCCGTAAACAACTGGTTGCCGAAGGGATTGCCGCCATTCAATGTGGGGCATTCCATAACACCACGGCGGGTGTCACTTACTTCAACACCACGCCATTGGGCCGTGCCGTTACCGGGACGATGTTAGTGGCCGCAATGAAAGAAGACGACGTGAATATTTGGGGTGATGGCAGCACTTACAAAGGTAACGATATTGAGCGTTTCTATCGTTACGGTCTGCTGACCAATGCTGAATTGAAAATTTATAAGCCGTGGCTGGATACCGACTTTATCGATGAACTCGGTGGTCGTCATGAAATGTCCGAATTTATGATTCAATCCGGTTTCGATTACAAAATGTCGACCGAAAAAGCCTATTCCACTGACTCCAACATGTTGGGCGCCACTCACGAAGCCAAAGATTTGGAATTCCTGAACTCCAGCGTCAAAATCGTTAACCCGATTATGGGCGTAAAATTCTGGGACGAGAATGTGGTCGTGAAAGCGGAAGAAGTCTCTATCCGTTTTGAGCGTGGTTATCCGGTTGCATTAAATGGTGTGGTATTTGACGACAGTGTCGAGCTGATGATGGAAGCCAATCGCATCGGCGGTCGTCATGGTTTGGGTATGAGCGACCAAATTGAAAACCGAATCATCGAAGCCAAAAGCCGTGGTATTTACGAAGCTCCGGGGATGGCATTGCTGCACATCGCTTATGAACGTCTGCTGACCGGTATTCATAATGAAGATACAATTGAGCAATACCATGCTAATGGCCGTGTTCTGGGCCGTCTGCTGTATCAAGGCCGTTGGTTCGATCCGCAAGCGCTCATGTTGCGTGACTCGGCTCAGCGCTGGGTTGCCAGCGAAATCACCGGTGAAGTGACACTGGAACTGCGCCGTGGCAATGATTACTCCATCCTGAATACTGTGTCTGAGAATCTGACTTACAAACCAGAGCGCCTGACCATGGAGAAAGGTGATTCGGTATTCTCACCAGACGACCGTATCGGCCAATTGACCATGCGTAACCTGGATATCACCGATACCCGCGAGAAATTGTTCAACTATGTTGAAACAGGATTACTGTCATCTTCTGCAACAACAGGTTTACCGCAGGTGGATAACAATAATCTGGCCGCACGTGGGTTACAGAATAAGAGTAATTAATTGTTTTTATTAGTATAAATTGAAGCAGGTTTGGGTTGCCAACCGAAACCTGCTTTAGTCATCATGATTGAAACAACATCAAACAGCCGGTGTTGGCAGTTCTATATTACTCTCCGCTAACGACCCCATATTGTTATACATTGCGCAGGCAGCATCCACCAAATGCATGGCGAGTGCCGCGCCGCTCCCCTCACCTAACCGCATGCCCATTTGCAAGTAAGGTTCAAGTTGTAAATGGTTCAGAGCAATAACCGCGCCTTTTTCTGCCGATAGATGCGATGGAATCAGATAATCACGCACTCCTGGGGCAATACGGCAAGCAGCCAATGCCGAGGCATAGGAGAGAAAACCATCCAAAACAACCGGCAAACCCGCGGCCGCCGCGCCTAACATCACCCCGGTCATGCCCACCAAATCAAAACCACCGACTTTTGCCAACACATCAATGCCATCACTGCCATCCGGTTGATTGGTTTCAATTGCCCGCCGGACGACGGCCACTTTGTGATGTAATTGCTCACTGGGGAAATTTGCCCCAATTCCCACAACTAATTGTGGGTCACTGTCAGTAAACACACTGACCATCGCCGCTGCTGGGGTCGTATTGGCCATGCCTAACTCACCCACACCAAACACTTTCACGCCGTCAGCCGCCTGCTGTAATGTCAGTTTCGCGCTGGCAAGCAGTAAATCTTCAGCTTGCTGGCGAGTCATTGCAGCTTCACAGGCTATATTGCCACTGCCACGCGCCACTTTCATATCTAGCACGCCGGGCAACGCCTCGCAGTCGATTCCCACATCAACGATTTTAACTTCGGCCCCTGCATTGGCCGCCAGCACACAAACACCGGTGACGCCTTTCACCATATTCAATGCTTGAACCATCGTCACTACACGGGGGGAAACAGCCACACCTTCATCGTAAACGCCGTGGTCAGCCGCCATCACAATGATTTGTTTGCGATCGACTTGATGACCATATAAACCACGCATTCCAGCCAACTGAATCGCCAACTGTTCCAAACGGCCCAAGCTGCCAGGCGGCTTTAGCAAGCCGTCCAGACGTGTTTGAGCTCGGGTCATAGCCCTGCTATCCAGCGGCCCAATCGTGCGTAGAATTGATGAAAGTGTTTGCATGTATTTAACCTCGCGTTGCAGGCTGCCAAACAGCCCGGTTGTTGAACGCACGCAACGTGACAAATCCCTCGCGGATCTCCAACACGCTGTATGCCCCCTGCTCAAAATGAAAATGCCACATGGCTGCCGCTGGCATTGCCAGTAGGCGCGCCAACATCAGGCTTAATACCCCTTGATGGGCAACTACTAACTGATTGTTATCATTATTTTTTGTTAAAAGCAGTGACTGAACCACGCTTTCGATCCGGGCTGAAAACTGTGGAAAAGACTCCCCGCCGGTGGGGCTAGCTTGTTGCCAGTCCGCCACCCATGCCGCCCACGCATCAGGGTCCTCACGCTGCAAATCATGATGGTGGCGCATTTCCCACTCACCGAAATTCATTTCATTTAATTGGTCATTGGTACCCACATCAAGTGAGTGCCCCGCCAATACAATATTGGCAGTATGGCGCGCACGCAGTAACTGGCTACTGATACCATGAGCGAACTCCACATCCGCCAGCCAACCCGCGACATTGCCGGCCTGTTCTACCCCCAGCGGGGTTAACGCCACATCAGTCAGACCGCAAAAAACACCGCGCAAATTGGCTTCAGTTTGCCCATGGCGCACCAGAAAAAGTCGCATAGAATGGCTCATCAATATTGATCGGAAACCCGCAGTGTCACATAAATAGTGCTACAACAGCGCCAGTAAAAATACCAATTCACCCACTTCAGCAGCAGCTCCCAGCGTGTCGCCGGTTTGCCCCCCTAAACGGCGGCGCAGATAGCTCGCCAATAGCAGCACAACAACCATGGTGATAATCAGCGCCAGCAGTGCCGTGCCCTTGCCGAGTAACAGGACTAATACCGCCCCCCCCAGCAACGTGATGGCCGTTTGTCGCCCCGTCACTTTGCCAATGTAAATATTGCCTAACCCATTACCTTCGCGCGCATAACGGTGGCGATACATCAGTAGCACAATAACCGTGCGCCCAACCACCGACGCTGCGGTCAACAGCGCTAACATGGAGACATCGCGCAGTGCCAATTCACTGACCACCAGCACTTTTGCTACCACGATAAATATTAACGCCAAACCGCCGTTAGTGCCGAGGCGGCTGTCGCGCATGATCTCCAGCATTTGCTCGCGTTTACGGGCCGAAAACACCCCATCACAGGTATCTGCCAGCCCATCGAGATGAAAAGCACCGGTCACCAGCGCCAACGCCAATACATATCCCAGCGCCGCCAGCGGCACACCGCACCACGGAGCCAACAGAGTGAATACCCCCCCACCTATCACCCCGACAATCAGGCCAATAAAGGGGAAACCAATAATACCGCGCTCATAATTATCCATCGCCAACCCTTGGGTCCAGCGCTCAGGCACGGGAATGCGGGTCATAAACTGCAATGTTGCGAGAAATAAACGCAGGCTCATTTAATTTTTACCTCAATGCCAGAAACCACTAAAAACACCTCGTCAGCGGCAGCGGCCAGGCGCTGATTGACCCGTCCGGCGATATCGCGAAAATGCCGCGCCAGGCGGTTTTCCGGCACAATTCCCATGCCCAATTCATTGGTGACCAAATAAATAGGGGTCGAACTTCGGGCACAGGCTGCCAGTAGATCGGTAATTTGCTGCTGAATGCCCACTTCCAGTGACGTAAAATCCATCTGTTCTGGCGGTGTATCACCCGCCAGTTCAAACAATAAATTGGTGATAAGTGTTGTGATGCATTCCAGCATCACAGCTTCGCCGGGTTCAACGTGTTGCTCAAGCACTGTGCCGAGGTCGCGATACCCTTCCCAAGTGCGCCAGTGGGCCGGGCGACTGGTACGATGTAACGCCACCCGCGCGGCCATTTCCGCATCTGTCACCACCGAGGTGGCAATGTAAAACACCCGCTCGGCAGCTTGCGCGGCTAAGCGTTCGGCTAATGAACTCTTGCCACTGCGCGCCCCTCCGGTAATCAAAATCACTGCGCGCGCTCCTGTTGGTGTGCTTGCATGAGTTTAAAAATCCTATCAATATCAATATTTTCTCGCATGTGCGATGCCAAAATATCGAACTGTTGCTGTTTATGTTCAGCATAATTGACGGTCACACCGTCAAAGGCCGCCAACCCTTTGCGCTGGCGCAAGCTATCTAATAGTGCGCGGGTAAAATGGTGGCTGTCGAACAATCCGTGAATATAGCTGCCCAGCACGCTGCCATCAGCATTTACCGCACCATCCACCCACTGCTCGGATTGCCCGTTACGTAACGTTAAGCACGCAAAAGGCGTGGCATCGCTCCCCAAATGGGAAACACCCATATGGATTTCATAGCCTTCGAGTTGCTGCTCACGACAGTTTTCCAGTATCCCCGGCAGGCCGGTCTGACAATAGCCGCTAACTCGCGTGGTGACTTTATCGTGCGCGAACTCGGTTTCCACATCCAATAGCCCTAAGCCGTCCATCTGCTCAAGCCCCGACTCTACGCCATCAATGATGCGGTTCCCCAGCATTTGATAACCGCCACAGATACCTATCACGGGTACATTATGTTGATGCTGTGCCAGTAACACTGCCGCCAGCCCGCTGTGGTGTAACCATTGCAAATCCCCCAGCGTATTCTTGCTACCCGGCAGGATAATCAGGTCCGGTTGACCCAATGCCGACAGCTGAGAAACATAGCGCAGACGGACATCCGGTTGAGCTGCCAGCGCATTAAAATCGGTAAAGTTGGCAATGTGCGGTAAGCGAATCACGGCAATATCCAGCGCTTTTTCCGCCGTATCCTGATATTTACCATTTTGCAGTGCGACACCATCTTCATCTTCTAAATCAATATCCAGCCACGGCATCACACCCAACACAGGGACATTTGTCAGGGCTTCAATCTGTTCCAGACCCGAGGTCAGTAGCGCAATATCACCGCGAAACTTATTGATTATCACCCCTTTTACCCGGGCTTTTTCATGCGGATGCAACAATGCTAAGGTGCCATAAATAGACGCAAAAACACCGCCGCGATCAATATCAGCCACCAACAATACTGGCGCATCCGCCATCTCCGCCATGCCCATATTGACGATATCCCGATCGCGCAGATTGATTTCCGCCGGGCTGCCTGCCCCTTCAAGCACCATGACGTCATGTTCACGCGCCAGACTGTGGTAAACCTCACTGATTTGCTGCTGTAATTGCGGCTTATATTGGTGGTATTCCACGGCATCCATGTTGCAGGCAACTTTACCCATTAAAACCACCTGCGCCTTGCGGTCACTGGTGGGCTTGAGCAACACTGGATTCATACGGACATCTGGTGCTATTCCGGCGGCCTCGGCCTGAAAAATCTGCGCACGACCCATCTCCTCACCTTGAGCCGTAATCCCCGAATTGAGTGCCATATTCTGCGATTTAAACGGCGCGCAGCGGTAGCCATCTTGCATAAAAATGCGGCATAGCCCTGCCACTAATACACTTTTACCGACGTCAGATGCCGTGCCTTGCACCATTATCGATAAATTCATCACGGGCCGACTCATCGCACTGCCTCCATTTCCCGCTGACGCATCAGCGCAAAAAGTTGTTCTTCCGTTTTACACAGTGGCAACCCCAGCTCACTGTGCATTTTGACTAACCATGGCTGAACCAGCCCGGCGGCATGTAGCTTATCTTGTTGCAAAAACACTTCTGTTGTTTCGCCTGCAATCATCAGATGCCCCCGCGATAAGACATACAAATAATCACAAACCTTATAAATCAGATCGATATCATGGCTGGAGAGAATAACCCGTTTTCCCTCTGCGACAATGCGCTCAATAATAGTAATCATGTGTTGGCGGCCTGCTGGGTCCAGTCCTGCGGTGGGTTCATCCAGCAATAGATATTCCGCCTCCATGACCAGCGCGCCAGCAATCGCCACCCGTTTTTTCTGCCCGTGGCTCAAATGCTGGATAGATTTATGGCGAAATCCTTGTGCATCAACCAAGGTCAATGCCCGGTCAACACGCTGAGCAATAATATCTTCTGGCATGCCTAAATTGCGCAGGCTGAAAGCAATGTCACTGTCAATGTCAGTGTAAAAAATCTGCTGTTCCGGGTCTTGGAATACCGTGGTCACGCGCTGACGTAATTCGCGTAGATGGGCTTTTTTATAACTGAGCGGCTCGCCTTGCCACAATACCGCACCCTGCTGGGGTTGCAGGATGCCGGTCAGGTTCATGAACAAGGTGGATTTACCACAACCATTGGCCCCCAAGACACCGGTGACCGCGTGTTGACTGAAATCCAATGTCAGATCGTGCAATACCTGCTCATCCTGATAGCTGAAACCTAACTGCTTTGTGGCTAACATTACATCCTGCCTTACAGGTGGAAATCGCCCTGATAGAGTTTCATATCCAACGAAATGACCATTTGCTGATAGCGAATCATCACGCGGGTAAATAACATACCGACCAACATTGCTAGCGAGTGGTAACCGGTACGCAATGAGATATAACCAAATCTTAGAGACTGCGCCTGTTGGATAGCGGCGGCTTCTTCAATCAAGATAAAGATAAAACGCCAGGTCAGCAGGATTTGCTCAGTTAGCAATCGAGGGGCATGGCAGCGCTTCAATATTTGGATAAGCTGCGGAAAAGGCGTATTAAGCACAAACCAAAACGTCGCCGCCAATGCCGCCAAACTACGCCACAGTGTTTGATTGGCGGTCGTCAAGCCGACTCTATCAATGCCCAGCCACCAATGACCCATTTGCACGCCCCACCACAAGCTCTCCGGTTGGCGGGAGAGGGACAACACAATCGTCACCAACCCCACCAATAAGAAAGAGAGCGGTATTGCCAACCAGCGTAAATAACGGCGCGGCCCCACCCGCAGCAGATAGCACGTCAGCCCGGCGATAAACACTAACAGCAGTGCTTGATACATCGGCGGGCTAAGCATGGCCAATAATAGGAAAACACCATACAACACCAGTTTTCCCATGGGATCGGCCTGCCGCCAGCGGCTTTGATAACTTAGTTTATCAATCCCCAGCATGCTCACCGCGTTTCCCCCGGTAATAGCCTAAGATATAGAAAATAACCGCCGCCCCAATGGAGCCTTGCAGGGTGAATAGCAGGCTTTCAATTTCGCCGCTGGCCGGTTCATACAAAGGCTGGAACCAGGGTTGGTAATGGGGTGCTGTGGCCTGAATCAAGGTTTCAGCTTCACCGTCAGAGCCGCCGTATTCACCACCGTGATTGATAAAGAACGGCATTATGACCAGAGCGATAACCATCGCCAGCAAAATAAGAGTCTTTTTCATGTTAATGAGTCCCCGCGTGAATTAACTGGCGTTTAGTCAATTGGTCGTAAATCATCACCGTTAGCAAGCCTTCAGCAATGGCAATGGGGATCTGGGTAATGCAGAACACCCCCATAAATTTGACAATCGAGCCGCTAACACCAAATTGCGGATCAGGAAATGCCAATCCTAGCTGCACGGAGGTGACAAAATAGGTGGTTAAGTCCGCCAGCATGGCGCAGAGGAACACCCCGACATCACGGCGCAATCCCGCTTTACAGGCCAACTTCCAAACCAGATAACCCACGACCGGCCCAATGACCGCCATTGACATGCCATTAGCGCCTAAGGTCGTCAAGCCGCCGTGGGCCAATAATAGCGCCTGGAACAGCAATACAATTGCGCCCAATACCGCCACCACAACCGGCCCAAACAGGATAACCGCCAGCCCGACACCGGTCGGATGTGAGCAACTGCCGGTCACGGATGGAATTTTCAGTGCAGATAACACGAAAATAAAAGCACCGCACAGTGCCAGCAGCACTTTTTGATTGCTGTCTTCAGAGACAATCTGCTTTAAGCGCACCAGCCCCATAAACAAGCACGGCAGGAACAGTATCCACCAAGCTAACGCCCACATTGGCGGCAAAAAACCTTCCATAATGTGCATAGCAAAAACATCATTGGGTGCCAGTGTTAGCAAGATTGCTATTGCAACTCCGCTATATGAAAGTTTCTTTAACTCTTTTTCCATTTCCATTAGTTACTCCAATCACTTTGGATATCGGTTAAAAAACTTAACGACTCGTTATTTATTAACTTGCTGTTATTCATTAACTAATTGCTGCTTATTTACTAAAATAGTCGAGAAATAAGGCAATGGCTGGTCAGCGGCAATCGTATCTAACTGACGCCAGCACACCTCTCCTGGCAATGAGGCTTCCGACATCAAGAGCGCATGTGGGAAGAGATTTAGTCGGCCCAACAGCGCCTGAATTCGGGCAAAGCGGCCATAAACTTTCATCAGCACCACACAGTCGTGCTCTTGCAGTGCGCGTTCCAGCTCAGCTTCCGGTGCCGTACAAGACATAATCGCCAACGATTGTTGTTCCATCGCCAACGGCAATGCTGCGCGCGAAGCAATGGCGGCAAAAGAAGTCACGCCCGGCACAATCTCTAACCAATCTGGCCGACCAATGCGTTCTAGCAAAAATACCCATGTGCTAAATAACATGGCGTCGCCAAGGGTGATAAATCCAACCTGACGGCCCTTAGCAACTTCGACTTGTAACTGCTGCGCGACCTCATCCCACACCGCTTGTTTTTCGCTGTCATCAGCACTCATCGGGAAATGACAGGTGCGGATTTCGGTTTGGGGGGATAAATACTCGCGCACAATCGACAACGCCAGACTGTCACCGCCCTTACGTCCCGCAGGGGCATACAGCACATCAAGCTTGCCAATCAATCTTGCTGCTCGCACAGTGATTAAATCACTGGCTCCGGGGCCAACACCTAATGCATAAAGTCTGCCGCTCATTACGCTGCCTCCTGCTTTTTTTGCTGCAAGGCATGGTCTAAATGCTCGACAAACATCTGGCGAATCAAGGGGTTTTCCCCCAGACCTTGCAGCCATGACTGAGCACTGATACCGGCAGCTTCCAGTTGTGATTGCCATGAATCCGGCTCATCAGAGGCCATGTCATTGATGGCGTGATCACCGGCCACCAGCATCAAGGGCATCAGGTGAACTTTGCGCACGCCCTGCTGCTGTAAGCGGGTAATGATATGGCTGATTTCCGGGTAACTTTCGACGGCACCGACCAAGGCCGGGAAGTTCAGCGAGGTCATTAAATGGTCAAGGCAGGCATAAGCTGAAAACGCATAGTGGCTGGCACCGTGGCCCATAAATACCACGCGCTCATCGGCGGCCAGGCGAGGCATTTGTGCCTCAAGCGCCACAAGTAATTGCTGATAATCGGCAAAACTACTCAACAGTGGCGTACCCAAAACCAAATGATGGAAACACGCACTGAAGCTGCGCACTTCATTAGCAACTTTTTCGTATTCATCACCATTAATCACATGCAAGGATTGGATGGCGACATCCTGATATCCTTGCTCAACCAGCTGTTTCAGTGCTTCTCGCGGGTTATTGATCAGCAATCCATCACGTTTGCGCAGCTTGCGAATAATCATTTCTGACGTAAATGCGCGAAATACATCGCGATCGCTGTAAGCCGCCGCCAATTGCTGCTCGCAGGCATCAATATTCTTTTGCCGGGTGTGTTCATAACTGGTGCCAAAACTGATCACCAACAGTGCCTTTTTCATTTTATTGTCCTCGTTGTTGCTGCCAGTGCATCAGATGTCGGGTAAATTCATCCAATGAAGTCACTTGTTGCCCAATACTGCCCAATTCCACTGCGGCCGGACGCCGCACCACAATGCAGGGGATATTTAATGCCAGACAGGGAGCCACTTTTTCCTGATAACCCCCTTGTGCACCCGACTCCTTGGTGATGACCACATCTGGCTGGCAAAACTCATACAATGCCTGATTGAATTGCGCGCTGAATGGCCCGCGCAGCGCAATAATCTGATCCACACCCAATCCGAGCGCTTCACATTGGCTCAGCACCTCTGCTGTCGGCAGCACTCGCGCCAATAAAGTTTTACCTATCAGCCCCTGTTGATACTCAGCCAACTGCTTACTGCCCGTTGTCAGCAACACTCGCGGCCCTAGCCGCTGTGCTGCGGCACATGCTGCTGCTACGCCGCCCACTTTGTAGAGCAGTGGGTGATTGAGCACCTCAATTTCACTCGGGCGCTGATAACGGATCAGCGGCACATTGGATTGCCGACAAGCGGCAGCCACATTGTCACTGAGCAAGTCGGCGTAGGGGTGCGAAGCATCAATCACCCACAACACCTGCCTTTTGATAAGGAAATCGGTCATTGCGGCCGCATCCATCCGCCCTACCAATATCTCGCCGCCAATATCCCCCGCCAGTTGTTTGCCAGCATCCGTAGCAACTGACAAACTGTAATGTTCGCCTGCGCCGTCCAGTAATTGACAAATCAGCCGCGCATCGCTGGTGCCACCGAAGACATGGATTGGCGGATAATCCTGGGTCATAGCAAATAGCCCGTCATAATGAATAGCCGCGAGGGGTAATCATCAGCCCATTACGACAATAAGTGGCCTGATTACCGACAATCACCAGACTGGTCATGTCCACCGGCTTATAATCCATTTCACCCACGGTAGTTAACCATTTCTCCTGCTTTTTACGCCCCGCCGCTTTCACCACACCGACTGGTGTTTCGGCTTTTTTCCACGGCTGCATAAGCTCAAACGCCCGCGCCAAATGCCCTTCACGGCCACGGCTGCGTGGGTTATAGAAACAGATGACGAAATCTGCCTGCGCCGCCGCGATAATGCGTTTTTCAATCACCTCCCACGGGGTCATCAAATCACTCAGGCTGATATGACAAAAGTCATGCATCAGCGGCGCGCCGAGTAGTGAAGCCGCAGCGATACTGGCGGTAATACCGGCCACCAGCCGCACCTCCAGTTCAAGCTGTTGTTGTGTAACCAGCTCCAACACCAAGCCCGCCATGCCATAAATACCGGCATCGCCACTGCTGATCAGCGCCACGTTATGACCCGCTATTGCCAGATCAATGGCCGCCTGACAGCGCTCAATCTCTTTACACATCCCGGTTTTGATCACCTGCTTATCCATGGTCATGGACTTCACCAGATGGGTATAGGTTTTATAACCGACGATAATTTCCGCTTCGCGGATAGCGGCGATAGCGTCCTGCGTCATCATCGATTCACTGCCCGGCCCGATGCCAATCACGGTTAACATTAATGCGATACTCCCAAAGTGATAGTGACGCCCTGCTGACGCAGAGTGTTGCCAACCAATTTACCGTCGCTCATCAGCCAGGCGACGGGTTGTGAAACACTGCCGACTCCCACCGTTTGGCGGACAAAATCAGAAGCAGGGAAACGTTGCTCATGGCGGCTCAGCTCGCCGACACTGAACAGTTCAAACGGCACCCGCCAACACTGGGCCAGTTGGTGTAGCGCAGGTTCGTCTTTTTTGATGGTGACACTGCCAATGGCGCGCAATGCCATGATATCAAAGTGATTTTCTGCCATTTGCTGTTGCAGTAACTCAACCAGCGTTTGCAGCGAAGTCGCCCGGCGGCACCCAATTCCCGCCACTACCCGGCGTGGTACCAGCTTATAAACAGGAAGCGCGGCGAGTTGCTCTGCGGGCAGCGGCAAGCTATCGCGCAAAGTGATACACACTAATGCGTCCAATTGCGGCAATGCATCCAGAGAGTCAACGGGGATAAACCCTCGGGTGTCGCAGCGGTCACGTTCGGCCAGCAGAGGGGTATCCCACCACAGCCCAACTTTTTGGCTGCTGACTAACATTTGATTGACCACTTTGACTGCGTGGCGGAAATCCTGCATTTCGGCATCCAACTGGGTTGCCAGTGTGTCCAGCGCCGCCATTTCGTTAACATCCGTGGCGGTGGTTATCACCGGATCTGCGCCCAAAATGCCCGCCAGATAGCGGGTTAGCGTATTGGCTCCTCCCACATGGCCCGACAGCAAACTGATGACGTGTTGCCCGCGTTCATCAATCACCACTACCGCAGGATCCGTCATTTTGTCATTCACCAGCGGCGCGATAACCCGCACGGTCAGGCCGATAGCCCCCACCACCACCAGCGCTGAATACTGTTTAAACGCCTCGCGCATGGTATCGCCAAAACTGCCGTTGAACGGTAAAAAGCCCGGCTCCAGCAGCTTGTCACTGGTAAAACAGGTCAGTGGCAAATGGGTTTTCAAACGCCGCGCCAGCCGTACGCCACCGGGAGTCAGGCAAAATACGGCTATTGATTCAGGCTTGACGATATTCATGGCTGAACCCCGCGTCATAGAGTTTGGAATAGTGGTATTCATCACCGAGGAACGCCCCCACCAAAATCAGTGCAGTTTTATGAATCGCCGCCGCCTGAACCAACTCGGCGATATCCGCCAAGGTGCCGCGTACAGTGCGGCTTTCAGCCCATGTCGCTTTGTACACCACCGCAACCGGCGTAGTGGCGGGATAGCCGCCGGCAATTAAACGCTCGGCAACGCGGTCCATTTCCTGCACTGACAAGAAAATAGCCATTGAAGTTTGGTGTGCTGCAAAGGCTTCCAGTTGCTCCAATGGCGGCATCGGGGTGCGCCCCTCGATGCGGGTGATTATCAAACTTTGCGCCACTTCCGGTACGGTATATTCGACCCCCAGCTGCGCCGCAGCACCCAAGAAAGCACTGACCCCCGGCACGGAGACAAAACCAATGCCGTGTTCGCCCAAGACCTCCCCCTGCTCACGAATCGAGCCGTACAATGAGAGGTCACCGGTTTGCAACCGCACCACCAGCTTGCCCGCGCGCACGCCATCCACCATCAACGTAATGATTTGCTCCAGATTCAAACCCGCACTGTCGTGGCACTCCGCTTGGGGGGAGCAATATTCCAGCAATTCGGTATTGATGAGTGATCCGGCATAAATGACCACCTGAGCCTGTTGCAGCAAGCGGTAGCCTTTTAATGTAATCAGCTCTTTGTCACCCGGCCCAGCCCCAACAAACCAGACTTTTTGCGTATCCCATGAGTGTGTAACAGGTGTCGGTACGGCATTAGGATGCTCAGACATTGCTCGCCTCCTTGTGGCAGGAAATAAGATAAGTAGGATTATTCGGTTTAAAATAGTGCCCGCTGCCCAGAGGGGTCAGAGTGGAGAGTTGCAGTTGCACACAATCCAACTCGCTGATGGCGCAGGTCTGTAAATGGCTTAATGCATCATTGAGGTTATTGAGCAAAATAAAGGTCAGAACCAGACGACCTTTGGGGTTAAGCATCATTAATGACCAGTCGATAAGTTCGGCCAGATGGCCGCCGCTACCGCCAATAAAAATGGCATCGGCTTTATCAGCGACATACAGTGGTGCCACCCCGGCAATGATTTCTACCCGGCCACACCCAAGCCGCTGACGGTTTTCATCAATCAATTCAAGGGCTGCCGGATTGCGCTCAATGGCGGTCACCCGCAAATTTGGGAAGCGCAGTGCAGCCTCCAAAGCCACGCTGCCGGTTCCCGCGCCAACATCAATCAGGTGAATGGCGTCCGGCAATTCCAATCGTTCCAAGGCCAATGACCGTACTGCTTCTTTGGTCATCGGGACTTTTTGCCCGCGTAAGAACAGCTCATCTTTCATTGAGGATCACCACCACATTCATGTCATAACGGGCTGCCACTTGATCTGCCGGCAGGCGATGGATGCGTTCGTTGGTTTGCGAAAGGTTTTCACCAATAATTAAGGTGCGAGATAGGCCGCGCTGGTGCAGTGCATCCGCAATGGCCCGTGGGCCAATAACCCCATCGGTCACCATCGCCACTTTGTCGTGCTGGAAGATCCAGTCAAAATCGGGTTCTCGGCCATGGCTGCTGGTCAGGAAAATGTCATTCATATCCAGTGCCACTTTGGCGCACAGATATTGAATCGCACTAATGCCGGGGACAATATGCAATTCCTCTGCACTGAAGTTGGCCGCCAGTAATTTTCCGATGCCATAAAGCAGAGGGTCTCCCGAGGCCAGTACAACAATGGCGCGATTCTTATTACTGTCCAGCCACTCTAATAACCCCAGCAGATCAGCATCCAGCAAGCGAGATTCTTTGGTATTACCACTGAATGTGGCCAGATGGCGTTTGCCACCAATCAGCACCTCGGCTTGATCGATTGCCCATCGCGCTTGTGAAGTCAGATAGTGAGTATCACCAGGGCCAATGCCCACCACCGTAATCATCGGAGCGCCTCCACAATCTCATCCAATGGCCGGCTACTGCCCAGCACCTGATTATCAAAAGAGAATAAAATGGCGTCACACTGGGGTGGATTAACAGAAAAACGCATCATTTCGGCGACCCGTTCGCAGATACGCTCCGCAATGCGCGAATACACCTCCTGCCAGCCCTGGTCGGCGATTAATTCCATTGCCGCCTCTGTGGTATCACACTGATTAACTTCAAGTAATAGAGCATGTGGTGCTCCCAGCAATGCCAGATGCGCCACCAATGTTTCCATACGCCCATCGGCAATATGGCTGTGGGTGTGGAAAATACCGGCGGCCACTTTGACGAGTTTTCCGGGGTGTCCAACCAGCAAAACATGGCGGAATCCCAAGCGCACAGTTTCTTGCAACATATAGCCGACGAAATTACTCATGGTGACCACCCGTTGGCTATCCAGCCCCAAATGGTCGCGAACAAAGCGCTCGCCGTGATTACCCGGCACCAGAATGACGCGGTCTTCACCCGCCGCCCGTTTCATCTCCAACTCCAGCGCCAGTGAGCGTTTCCAACTCTCTTCTGACATCGGCGTCACGATGCCGGTGGTGCCGATGATGGAAATCCCCCCCAGAATACCCAGCCGCCCGTTGTAAGTTTTTTTCGCCCGTTCAACCCCTTCTGGCGCAAAAATTTCTATCTCCGCGCCGCGTAATGGGCCGATGACCTCGCGCACTGCGGCTTCAATAGTCTGGCGCGGGGTGCGGTTAATGGCGCTGCTGCCCACCGGCAGACCAATACCTTTACGAGTGACAGTTCCCATCCCTTCGCCACCACGGAGGGTAATTTCGGTTTGTTCAGTCAGTATTACGCGAGCAAAAATCAGCATGCCGTGGGTGGCATCGACATCATCGCCACCGTCCTTACGGATAGCCGCCGTCGCCTGTTGGCCTTCAATCAGCGGCTGCTCGACATTCAGGCACAGGGTGACGCCAGAGGGAGTGACGATAGAGACCTGATCAATCACTTGCTGGCGCAGCACCATCAGCGCGGCCACTTTTGCCGCCGCAGTGGCACACGAACCCGTGGTATAGCCTTTTCGGTATTGCTTGCCGTTGTGCCAAATGCTGTCTAATGGTTGGTTTTGCTGCGCGATATCATCACTGGCCAGACTGTTACTCATATCGCCCCCCGTAACTGGTAGAGGATGGCGTTGATAATCGCCGCCGCCACATTACTCCCCCCTTTGCGCCCCAGAGCGGCAATGCAGGGCAGGTCACTTGCCGCCAACGCATCTTTGGATTCCGCCGCGCCGACAAAGCCGACCGGCACGCCAATCACCGCCACTGGAGTCACTTGGCGCTCTAACAAACGAAATAACGCCGTCGGCGCATTGCCGAACACAAACAGTTTTTCGCCCGGTTCCGCCAACGCAACATCCACCGCCGCCATCGAGCGGGTAATGCCCTGCATCGGCGCATCGGCTACCACGCGCGGGTCACTGATATAGCAGCGGCACTCGCATCCCATCTGCTTGAGCAGTGTTTTATTGATGCCCGACATCGCCATAGTGGTATCGGTGTATAACGTGCATCCTCGGCGCAGCCCCTCGGCAATGTGAGTCAGTACATCGGGTGAGAAATACAAAATATCCAACCAGTCAAAATCTGCTGTGGTATGGATAACCCGCTTGATCACCGCCTCGTGCATCTCACTGGCAAAATGAGTGCCGGGTCGTTCAGTGGCAATAATATCGCCGATAATGGCAAAGCTATTTTGCTCAATTTCTTGCGGATTCTTTATATAGCTCATGGGGTTATCCTTATAAAATGCCGGCCAACAGCAGCCGAGCCAATGCGAATAGTAAAAGGGCCAATAACGACGCCATCATCATCAAGTGAATACTGCGCGGAATATCACTCAGGGCCACTTCACGCCGCTCATCACCCATCCAAGGTTTTTCTACTCGCTCGCCAAAGTAATCATTCGGGCCGCCAAGGCGGATGCCCAAAGCTCCGGCAACCGTGGCTTCTGACCAAGCACAATTCGGGCTAGAGTGTTGATAGCGATCACGCCAGCCAATACGTAGCGCCTGACGATAATCGGCCTGAATCAACCAAGCTGCGGCACTCAATAACAACCAACTCAAGCGCGCAGGGATCCAATTTGCCAAATCATCCATTCGCGCAGACACATAACCAATTGACCGATATTTCGGCGTTTTGTATCCCACCATCGAATCAAGGGTATTCATCGCTTTGTAGGCCATTGCCAACGGCGCGCCGCCCAACATTAGGAAAAATAGCGGCGCAATCACGCCATCGACACTGTTCTCCGCCACGGTTTCCACCACCGCACGAGTAATTTGTGGTTTCTCCAGTTGCGAGGTATCACGTCCGACAATCCATGACAGCTTTTCGCGGCTTTGTGCCAAAGACCCCTGCTTTAGCGCAGCAAAAACCAACAGTGCCGCGTCACTCAAGCAGCGCCCGGCCAACAAGGTGTAAATCATCCATACTTGCGCTAGCCAGCCGAGCCACGGGTTAATCTCTGTCATCAACCATAAAAATCCCCAACTGGTCAGCCCGGTGATACCGACCACCAGCAACCACAGCACTGCCCCGCCCCACTTCAGTGCTCGCTCGCTGCGGCAGACCGCGCGGATGGCCCGTTGCAGCACCGTAATCAGGTTGCCAATCCAGCGCACCGGATGCGGCCAGTGCGGTGGGTCACCAAGCCAATGGTCTAATAAGAAAGCAACAAACCATGCGATCAAGGTCATAGCACACCCCGGGCTGCCGTCAGCCAGCCATCCAATAAACCGGGGCGCTGAGCAAAGTGAATATGCAGGTAGCTGGCCTGAGTACGTTGCACTTGATAACCACTGCGCCAACTCTGGATAACCGCGCCATCACGCCACTTGCTGCTATCAAAAACTGGTATCAATGGGCTGGTAAAATCGGAATAATGGAATTCATGACCGCGCAGGATTTCGCCTTCAGCTGCCAACAAAGTGTCACTACGAGCCACGGCTTGGCAGTAGCCAAAACGGGTCAGTCGTTTTCCCATCCGGCTTTCACCGGCCAAAATTCCCACCATGGAATGGCGTTGCCCACTTTCATCTGTCAGACCGTCACCGAGATACATCAAACCGCCGCATTCGGCATACAGGGGGATTTGCTGATTGTGAGCTTGCTGTAACGCGGCATGCATGGCTGTATTTGCCGCCAACGCAGTAGCGTGGATTTCCGGATAACCGCCTCCCAGATAAATCATCTGACAGGCGGGTAAATGGCGGTCATGCAGTGGGCTAAAACGTTGAATACGCACCCCAGCTTGCTCCAGCAGATCAAGGTTATCGGGATAGTAAAAATTGAAGGCTTCATCTTCGGCCAAGGCCAGTGTCAAACCATCGGCCAAGGCCAACGGCGGTAATGCGGGTGGGGTGCCAACGGGAAGTTCAGTGCAAGGGGTCAGGGCGAGCAATCTGTCCAGATCGATAAATTCTTCAACCTGCTGTGCCAGCCGTTGCCAGCGCGGCGCGCTATCGGGCTGTTTGGAGACCACGCCACCTCGCTCTTGCGCCGGAATCAACCCCAAATGGCGTGATGGCAAAGCGACATCATCCATGACCGGTAAACGGCCCAGAACCGGAATGCCACAATAATGTTCGATGGCATGGCGAATAAGTTGATAGTGATTTTCTGAATTGACGCGGTTAACAATCACCCCGGCAATGGTGATATCGGGGTCAAATTGGCAGAAGCCCAGTACCGTTGCCGCCACTGATGTCGAAACCGCTTTACCATCCACCAGCAAAATAACCGGGCAGCCCAATTGCTTGGCCATCGCCGCACTGCTGCAATAATCAGGATCAGTCCCGTAGCCGTCATACAACCCCATAACGCCTTCAATCACCGCAACATCGGCATGGCGCATATGTTGGTTATATAGCCCATTGAGGGTGGCAGGTGGCAACATAAATGCATCAAGATTTCGTGACGTCACACCACTGACAGCGGTATGCCAGCCGGTATCCAGATAATCTGGCCCGACTTTGAACGGCTGCACCGACAATCCACGAGCAATCAGCGCCCGCAAAATACCCAGCGTCACAGTGGTTTTACCGCACCCACTGCTGGTTCCCGCGATGATAAATGCTTGTTTGCCTGAGTATTGCATAAAAAAATCCCGCCATTTCAAGCGGGATATGCAGTGTCAAAAAGGTGCATTTGCGCAACGACACCGCTGCGCGCATCTGATGACAACCCGCTTCCCACCGAAGGAGTTGAAACTCTTTTACTGATTTGGCAGGTCTTCTGGCTTAGCATCATCCTCCCCCGCTACCTTCCCAATCCTGTGGATCAGTGGTTTCAGCGGGGTCGTCAGCATCACAGCAGCGGGGGCTGCGGGGGATTGTCACCCCCTTCCCAATCGTGACTTTAGTGCAAGTACACGATATAACCATTTCAGTAACTACAATTATCTAATTACAGTAGATTCTGTTATTAATTTCTTTTCTTGTTATATAATTTATCTCTTTATTTACACTGTTATAACAGGCCATTTATTAATTGATAGTCTGATAGACTCTCTTAAAATTAATATACGCCTTTCTGATCAAAAAAAATGGTTAATTTTATTTTTTGCGAGTAACTTTCTTGCTTATCCACAACAAATAATTGCTATCGATAATGAAAATATCACATTAAAAACAATCAATTATACCAAAAATACCATTAAAAAAAATAGCAAGAAATTGTCATTATTTATTTTGTACTTTTAATATTAAATTTAATTTTTAAATAGACAATCTTGAATGAATAGCATGACCAATTGATATTAGATCAATAACTGTCATTCCATTTCGCTGCGTTCAGAAGAAAGTGAGCGAAATACCTGCGGTGTCACGTTGTAAGTTTGGCGGAACACTTTGCAGAAATAGCTTGTCTGGGAAAAACCCAGATTCTTGGCAATACTGGCAATGCTCCAGTCACTGTGTTGCAACATTTCTCTGGCATTGGCCATCCGTTGCTGATTGACCCAGGCATTAAACCCGATGCCCTGATATTTTTTAAACAATTTGCTGAAGTAGTAAGGGCTGAGATATACCTTTGCAGCCACTTCTTCCAGTCGCAATTCTTCCGATAAATGCGTATCGATGTAGCGCAAGGCTTTCTTCATTTTGCTGTCGTGGGGGTGAACCGGACGTATCCTACCCGGTTCTTTGCTGCCCATATTGTCATTGATCACCACAAAATTAAGATGCTTTTTGAGGCAATTCTCCACAATCAGCTTCAGTAAATCTGCCGAAGCAATCACGCGAGAAAAATCCATAATGGGCACATTGTGGAATTCATCCATCAGTACCGGATTCTGTTGCCAGTGATTATCAACATTAAGAATATCAATCAGATAAACATCCGAGTGTAGCCGCACCTGGCCACATAGAACAAACCCGACCAAATGACCTGCTATAACCAGCGGGATAGAGAAATCCGTTAGCCCGGCATGGCAGCGATAAATACAAGGTTCATTAGATTTTGAGGCCTCAAGGCCACCACAACGATCACTCATTCGGCAACGAAGGTGGTTAACCGGGTCTTGGCGCATCAATTGACAAAATGGCGTAAAATTAAATAGATCAGAAATTTCTTCGCCGTGAATATTCACCACGACTACAGCCAGCCCGGTTGCCTGAGCAAAATCCTGCGCGATTTTATTTATGAGCTCTGAGTTTAGAGAACTGGCAGAAATCATGATAAAACCTCTCAGTTAATTTTAATTTATTGTTATTAAGCTTCGTTTGTTACTATAAATCATCCCTGTAATGAACAATGTGTTACTGCTTTGTTATATTTTCATTCCTATTTGCAATGCAAAAAACCTATTTCCCTGTCAAGGTTTATGCTCTGGTGAAATGAATACAAATAACAATCCACCTTACCAGAGTCATAATCAACAGGGGACTATAATCAGTCCATTAACCAGAATAGATCACGAAATTTCCTCATCCCGTTTCAAAAAACCAAGATGAGGAAACTCACGTTGATTTATAAACTGGCTTTCTCATCCTCTAATTTACAAGTATTGCAAGGCAGGTTTTTTCCGATGAAGAAGCGATAAACTGCCGCACCGAGGCAAGCACCAATAATAGGAGCCACGATAGGAATAATGAAATAAGGAATATCACGACCACCCGTCATCGAGATTTTTCCCCAACCTGCAAAGAAGGTAAATAATTTAGGGCCAAAATCACGCGCCGGATTCATCGCAAAACCGGTTAATGGGCCAGTTGCTGCACCAATCACCGCCACCAGAATACCAATTAAGAGCGGCCCTAATGCACCGCGCGGAACACCGTTACCATCATCCGTCAGTGCCATAATCAGCCCCATCAGAATTGAAGTAATGATGATTTCAACAAATGCGGCTTGCCATACACTAATAGCCGGTGATGGGAAGGTACTGAAAATACTGGCCAGTTGCAGACTTTCCAAACTGCCACGGACCATCTGATGTGCAGTTTCAAAATCAGTGAATAAATTGTGATACAACATATAAGACAATGCTGCACCACCAAAAGCCCCTGCAATTTGCGCAATACTGTAAGGAATGACTTTGCGCGCGGGGAAACAGGCAAACAGCCATAAAGCAATGGTTATCGCGGGATTGAGATGAGCACCAGAAATCCCGGCGGTCAAATAGACAGCCAGTGAAATCCCAAGTCCCCACACGATACAGATTTCCCACAAACCAAAACTGGCACCGGCCACTTTCATTGCTGCCAGACAACTAATACCAAAAAATAAAAACAGCCCGGTGCCAAGGAATTCTGCAATACACTGAGCTTTGAGCGAGTCGTTCATAGGGTTACCCTGCTTGAAGTTATTATGATTAATACGTTGTGTTCAGTAATGCACGGCCCTTGACTCAACCACTATAAAGAGACAGAAAATGAAAGTGTTGTCGTGATTCGACATTAATTAAACAAAAACTAGAGTTCCAATAACAAATTATTGCTATTACATCGTCAAAAAAACCCTCAGAACCCTGTAAATAAGCAACTTAGGCTTTAATGAAATAATGTGATTTTCTTGCCATTTATTCTTTTCGTTATTGTTAGCAAGCTCGCAGTTTCTCTTTTAATGTGAACTCAATCTCATCTTTACACCTGCGCGCAAATACCAAAAATAATAACCAGTGTCACGAAATTAATTGTAATTATGAAGATGCAATAACCAATTATTGCCACATGATAATTAACAAATAGAGTTATAAAATAATCAGTTAAATGATTACATGACAATAATTTGTTATTTCATCGCTAACCATTCCCGCCAGTAAATTCAATACAGCCATTCTTTTTCATTGCTTGTTTGTATATTCAGTCTCAGCACGAACCTGACAACGTTATTTCTGAACATGACAATTCAAGCCAGAACAAGGCATCTGATATTCCGTCGAGGTATTTATGCAACAAGAAGCACTAGGAATGGTGGAAACCAAAGGGCTGACCGCTGCCATTGAGGCTGCTGACACCATGGTGAAATCGGCCAATGTGACGTTGGTAGGCTATGAAAAAATTGGCTCTGGCCTGGTCACCGTTATCGTCCGTGGTGACGTCGGGGCAGTGAAAGCGGCTACCGATGCAGGCGCTATTGCAGCCGCTAATGTGGGCGAAGTGAAATCAACCCATGTAATCCCACGCCCACACACCGATGTCGAGAAATTTTTGCCAAAGGGAAATAGCCAATGAAAAGCAATGACCTGGTCGACCAAATAATGGCGCAGGTGATAGCAAAAGTCAGTGAACACGCCCCGGCGTCTTCTGCACAACCATCCTATAAACAACGAGATACGGCTATGGCTGAGAAAACTTGCAGTTTAACGGAATTTGTTGGAACCGCGATCGGTGACACGGTCGGACTGGTAATCGCCAACGTAGACAGCGCCCTATTAGACGCTATGAAGCTAGAAAAACGCTATCGCTCCATTGGTATTTTGGGCGCTCGCACGGGCGCTGGCCCACACATCATGGCGGCTGATGAAGCAGTAAAAGCCACCAATACCGAAGTGGTCAGCATTGAATTACCGCGTGATACCAAAGGCGGTGCGGGTCATGGCTCACTGATTATCTTTGGCGGCGATGATGTTTCTGACGTCAAACGCGCCGTGGAAGTGGCATTGAAAGAGTTAGACCGGACATTCGGCGATGTTTACGCCAATGAAGCTGGCCACATTGAATTGCAATACAGCGCCCGCGCCAGTCACGCACTGGAAAAAGCCTTCGGCGCACCTCTGGGCCGCTCTTGCGGCGTGATTGTTGGGGCACCGGCTTCGATTGGTGTTTTGATGGCGGATACCGCCGTGAAATCCGCCAATGTTGATGTGGTGGCTTACAGCTCACCAGCACAGGGCACCAGCTTTAGTAACGAAGTTATTCTGGTTATCTCCGGCGACTCTGGCGCTGTTCGTCAAGCAGTGATTTCTGCCCGTGAGATCGGCAAAACGGTATTAGCAACCTTGGGTGCTGAACCAAAAAACGACCGCCCTTCTTATATCTGACGCCACAGTGAGGCTGTTTCATGAAATCGAAAAGATTTGAAGCGTTGGCGAAACGCCCGGTTAACCAGGACGGCTTTGTCAAAGAATGGATCGAGGAAGGCTTTATTGCCATGGAAAGTCCGAACGATCCGAAACCTTCCATCAAGATAGTTAATGGTGTGGTCACTGAACTCGACGGTAAACCACAAAGCAGTTTCGACCTGATCGACCACTTTATCGCCCGCTACGGTATCAATCTGGAGCATGCGGAAGAAGTGATGAAGATGGATTCCATCAAGCTGGCCAATATGTTGTGTGACCCCAATGTGTCGCGCCGCACTATTGTGCCACTGACGACCGCCATGACACCGGCCAAAATCGTCGAAGTGGTATCCCACATGAATGTGGTGGAAATGATGATGTCGATGCAGAAAATGCGCGCGCGTCGGACTCCATCACAACAAGCTCACGTGACCAACGTGAAAGATAACCCGGTGCAGATTGCCGCCGATGCCGCCGAAGGTGCATTCCGTGGTTTTGACGAGCAAGAAACAACCGTGGCCGTGGCTCGCTATGCGCCATTCAATGCTATTGCGCTGTTGGTCGGGTCACAAGTTGGCCGCCCTGGCGTTCTGACTCAATGTTCTTTGGAAGAAGCTACCGAGCTAAAACTGGGAATGCTGGGCCACACCTGTTACGCGGAAACTATTTCGGTTTATGGGACTGAACCCGTCTTCACCGATGGCGATGACACTCCGTGGTCAAAAGGCTTCCTCGCCTCGTCCTATGCATCACGTGGTTTGAAAATGCGCTTCACCTCCGGCTCGGGTTCCGAAGTCCAAATGGGCTACGCCGAAGGCAAATCCATGCTGTATCTGGAAGCACGTTGCATTTATATCACCAAAGCGGCTGGTGTTCAGGGGCTGCAAAATGGCTCCGTGAGTTGCGTCGGTGTCCCTTCCGCTGTGCCATCTGGTATCCGTGCCATTTTGGCGGAAAACCTGATTTGTTCGGCGCTGGATTTGGAATGTGCATCCAGTAACGACCAAACCTTTACCCACTCGGATATGCGCCGTACCGCCCGTTTGCTGATGCAATTCCTGCCGGGCACTGACTTTATCTCCTCCGGTTATTCGGCGGTGCCGAACTACGACAACATGTTCGCCGGTTCTAACGAAGATGCCGAAGACTTTGACGATTACAACGTCATGCAGCGCGACCTGAAAGTTGATGGTGGCCTGCGTCCGGTCTTGGAAGCTGATGTGGTGGCAATTCGTAATAAAGCTGCGCGCGCGCTGCAAGCCGTATTCGCCGGTATGGGCCTGCCGCCGATCACCGACGAAGAGGTGATTGCGGCAACCTATGCGCACGGTTCAAAAGACATGCCAGAGCGCAATATCGTCGAAGACATCAAGTTCGCTCAGGAAATTATCAGCAAAAACCGCACCGGTCTGGAAGTGGTGAAAGCATTGGCACAAGGCGGCTTTGAAGATGTGGCACAAGACATGCTCAACATCCAGAAAGCCAAGATTGCCGGTGACTACCTGCATACCTCGGCAATCATCAAAGGTGACAACCAAGTGCTGTCAGCGGTGAATGACGTCAATGACTACGCAGGGCCAGCTACCGGTTACCGGCTGGAAGGTGCACGTTGGGAAGAAATTAAAAACATTCCAAACGCGCTTGATCCGAATGAGCTTGGCTAAGGGGTTCACGAGATGGTGGATATTAACGAAAAACTGTTACGCCAAATTATTGAAGGCGTATTGCAGGAAATGCAGGGAGACCAGAATACCGTTTCCTTTAAGCAAGAGACCCAACCTGCGCCAGCTGCAACCGCCGTTGCATCAGGGGATTTTCTCACTGAAGTGGGTGAAGCCCGGCCTGGCAGCAATCAGGATGAAGTGATCATTGCGGTCGGCCCGGCATTTGGCCTGTCGCAAACCGCCAATATCGTCGGCATCCCGCACAAAAATATTCTGCGCGAGCTGATTGCCGGCATTGAAGAAGAAGGTATCAAAGCACGGGTTATCCGCTGCTTTAAATCCTCCGATGTGGCCTTTGTCGCGGTAGAAGGCAACCGCCTGAGTGGCTCCGGGATCTCTATTGGCATCCAGTCAAAAGGCACCACGGTCATTCACCAACAAGGCTTGCCGCCGCTCTCTAACTTAGAGCTGTTTCCACAGGCCCCACTGCTAACACTGGAAACATATCGCCAGATTGGTAAAAACGCAGCCCGCTATGCCAAACGGGAATCACCGCAACCCGTTCCGACCCTGAATGACCAGATGGCACGGCCAAAATATCAGGCTAAATCAGCGATTCTGCACATTAAAGAAACCAAATATGTGGTGACCGGCAAGAATCCTCAGGAACTCCGGGTGGCGCTTTAACAAAGGAAAACACAATGAATTCCGAAGCTATTGAATCCATGGTTCGCGATGTGCTGAGCAAGATGAACAGCTTGCAAGGCCAAACGCCAACTGCTGCTTGTGCTCCAGCGGCCAGTTCGCGCAGTGATGCCAAAGTCTCTGATTATCCGCTGGCAAATAAACACCCTGACTGGGTGAAAACTGCCACCAATAAAACACTGGATGACCTGACACTGGCAAACGTATTGAACGGCAGTGTCACCTCACAGGATTTACGTATTACCCCGGAAATCCTGCGTATTCAGGCGTCGATTGCCAAAGATGCGGGTCGCCCGCTGCTGGCCATGAACTTTGAACGCGCAGCTGAGTTGACCGCGGTGCCGGATGACAAGGTGCTGGATATCTACAATGCCCTACGCCCATTCCGCTCTAGCAAAGAAGAGTTGAATGCCATTGCCGATGACTTGGAACAGACCTACAAAGCGACCATTTGTGCCGCATTCGTGCGCGAGGCCGCCGTTTTGTATGTCCAGCGCAAGAAGTTAAAAGGCGACGATTAGTTTGGCAATATCAAACGAAGGGCGGTCGGTCGTTGGGATGGTAGCGCGCTAAGTCGCGGGCGCATCCCTAGGCACATCAGCCCTTCGCGCCCCTCAGTGAAAGCCGAGGGGGTCACTGTCAGCAGCAATTTAAGGGAAGGAATATGGGGCGGTATATAGTCGGTGTGGATATCGGCAACTCATCAACAGAAGTGGCATTAGCGCAAGTTGCAGTTGACGGTCAATTGCAGTTTGTTGCCAGCGCCCTGACGGAGACTACCGGTGTCAAAGGGACGCAACGCAACATTTTTGGCATCAATAAGGCGCTGAATCTGTTAGTGGAAAAGGCCGGTATCACGCTGAGTGATATCAGTCTGATTCGCATTAACGAGGCAACCCCGGTGATTGGCGATGTGGCGATGGAAACCATCACTGAAACTATCATCACTGAATCCACCATGATCGGCCATAACCCGAAAACCCCCGGCGGACTAGGGTTGGGGGTTGGGCTGACCATCACCCTTGATGAGCTGGTCAGCCGTGATCCTACCCAACCTTACATTCTGGTGGTGCCGTCTGCTGTTGATTTTGCTGATGTCGCTGCCGTGGTAAATGCCGCCAACGCTGCCGGATACCGCATTACGGCGATTATCTTGCAACGCGATGATGGGGTACTAGTCAACAACCGCCTCACTCATCCGCTGCCCATCGTCGATGAAGTGCTACATATTGACCGCATCCCAATGGGCATGTTGGCGGCAGTTGAAGTTGCCATGCCGGGTCAGGTGATTGAAACCCTCTCTAACCCTTATGGCATTGCCACGGTCTTCGAACTCAGCGCTGAAGAAACCAAAAACATCGTCCCGGTGGCACGCGCTTTGATTGGCACTCGCTCTGCGGTAGTGGTGAAAACGCCGGAAGGGGATGTTAAAGCCCGTTCCATTCCTGCCGGGCATCTGGAGTTGTTCGCCGATGGCCGCACTGTTCGGGTGGATGTCGCGACTGGCGCGGAAGCCATTATGACGGCAGTTAACAGCTTCCGGCATCTGGATAATGTGAGCGGTGAAGCTGGCACCAATATCGGTGGCATGCTCGAGCACGTTCGCCAAACCATGGCGGAACTGACCAACAAACCGGCCAATGAAATCTTCATTCAAGACTTGCTGGCGGTCGACACCGCCGTGCCGGTCAATGTCATTGGTGGTCTGGCGGGTGAGTTCTCCCTTGAGCAAGCGGTGGGAATCGCCTCGATGGTGAAATCTGATCGCCTGCAAATGGCGCATATCGCCAGTGAAATCGAAAAGACACTGAATATTGATGTGCAGGTCGGGGGGGCAGAAGCTGAAGCGGCGATACTCGGCGCGCTGACCACACCAGGGACGCGGCGGCCACTCGCCATCCTCGACTTGGGGGCGGGTTCTACCGATGCTTCCATCATCAATGCCCAAGGCCAAATCGTCGCCACTCATCTGGCGGGGGCTGGCGATATGGTGACGATGATCATCGCCTCGGAACTGGATCTGCAAGACCGCTATCTGGCCGAAGACATCAAAAAGTATCCGCTCGCCAAAGTGGAAAGTCTGTTCCACCTGCGCCACGAAGACGGCAGTGTTCAGTTCTTCCCACAACCGCTTGCACCAGAAGTTTTTGCCCGACTGGTGGTGGTCAAACCGGAAGGTTTAGTGCCACTACCGGGCGATTATGCACTGGAAAAAGTCCGCAATATTCGCCGCTCCGCCAAAGAGCGGGTGTTTGTCACCAATGCGCTTCGCGCCCTGCGCCAAGTCAGCCCAACCGGCAATATCCGCGACATCCCCTTCGTGGTACTGGTCGGCGGCTCGTCACTGGATTTCGAAGTCCCGCAATTGGTTACCGACGCCCTCTCCCACTACAAATTGGTGGCCGGTCGCGGCAACATCCGCGCCAGTGAAGGCCCGCGTAATGCAGTAGCCACCGGGTTGATTTTGGCCTATCAGCGGGAGAGTGGCCGATGAACTTCTCCCATGATGCGCCAGCGATTGTTATCAGCCTGACCTCGTCAACATCCGAGGAAGTCTGGCACCCGGTATTACTGGGGATTGAGGAAGAAGGCATTCCTTGGCAATGGCAGCAAGACGATGACACTGATGCAGTACAACGCGCCTGGCAGGCCGCAGTTAGCTCCCCGTTATTGGTCGGGCTGGCCTGTTCTGCCAACGAAGTAGTGGTGCATTTCCGTAATTTACCCCCCGCCAGCCCGCTGTTTCGGCAGGCATGGGGACAAGATGAAGACCTATTACGGCGGCTAGGCAACAACGCCGCCCGACTGGTTAAAGGTCTACCGTTTAAGTTTTCACCCTAAAGTCATTCCTATAACCCGATGAAGGATAGAGAAATATGAACAATGCACTGGGATTAGTCGAAACCAAAGGCCTGGTCGCGGCAATTGAGGCCGCAGATGCCATGGTCAAGTCTGCCAACGTACAACTGGTGGGCTACGAGAAAATCGGATCCGGCTTGGTCACTGTCATGGTCCGTGGCGATGTCGGCGCAGTAAAAGCGGCTGTTGACGCCGGTTCTGCGGCAGCCAGCGCGGTGGGTGAAGTGAAATCTTGCCATGTGATCCCTCGTCCGCACAGCGATGTAGAAGCCATTTTACCGACCTCTGCCTAAGGGTAAGACGAGGAGCACAGCGTGAAAACGTCACTGGGTTTACTTGAAGTTAGCGGTCTAGCGCTGGCTATCGGCGCGGCGGATGCTATGGCGAAAGCCGCCTCCGTCAACCTGATCGGCATAGAAAAAACCAACGGCTCCGGCTGGATGTTAATCCGCCTGACCGGTGATGTGGCCTCAGTTCAGGCGGCAATAAGTACCGGTGCCGCCTTTGCCGAACAGCATCAGGGTTTAGTTTCTCGTGCGGTACTGGCCCGCCCGGCAGATACCCTAATGGCGCATTGGCAAGCACCCAAACCAGAGTCGATAGCCGCCGAGCCGACAGCCTTGAGCGAACCTGCGCACGAGGCCATCGCCGAGGTGGTTATTACCGAAATATCTGCAGATGAGGATGCCGAGGTTGAAGAAGCAGAGGCCGCGCCACCTGCCGATACCGCCACCGACGATGCACCTGAAATAACCTTGAGCGTGGAAAAAAAGAGTACAGAAAGTGAGGCCCAGCCAGCTCTTCGTGTGAGCTGTAATCTCTGTCTCGACCCGGCTTGCCGACGCCATAAAGGTGAGCCTCGCTTTCGCTGTATCCACTTGGGTAAACGAGGAAAAGTCTGATGGAAAAAGCGTTACTGGAACCCGTTGTCAGTAAGATCCTCGACGAAATGCGTCTTCGTCCGATCCCGCTTGGGGTTTCCAATCGACACCTGCACCTCTCGGTGCAGGATTACCAACAATTATTCCCCAATCAGCCACTGATTGAGAAAAAAGCGCTGCTCCAGCCCGGTCAATTTGCCGCAGAACAAACGGTAACGCTGGTCGGGCCTAAGGGCAGTTTAAAAAATGTCCGGATTCTAGGGCCACTGCGTAGCCATAGCCAGGTTGAAATCTCCCGCACCGATGCCCGCACATTGGGTATCAATGCCCCGCTGCGCATGTCCGGCAACTTGGATAAGACGCCCGCGATCAGGTTAGTCAGCCCGTACGGCGAATTGGAGTTGCCGCAGGGGGTCATTGTGGCACTGCGACATATTCATATGTCACCGCTGGATGCCCTTATCTATCGGGTCAAACACGGTGACCGCGTGCAAGTGGCAATACAGGGCAGTGGCCGCCGATTGATCATGGACGATGTCGCGATTCGAGTTTCACCCCAAATGAAACTGGAAATGCACATTGATACCGATGAGGCCAATGCTGCTGGCGCTGACGACCCTGCCGCTTTCGCCACGTTATTAACCTCAATCCCACGGACACGACAGCCATGAATCTGACTCAGGCGCAAACCGAACAACTGGTCAGCCAGATTGTCACCCGGTTGGCCGAGCGCGAACGCCGGGTTCACGCCCTGCTGCTGCCTCAGCTACGCGCCGGGCTCGACTCATCAGTATTCGTGCTGCATGCCACTGTACACCTGATGCTGCCGGACTTGGCATTTATCCGCAGGCTGGCGCAATACGATACCCAATGTCCGGCAGTTGCTGCGCTGCATGAGGCATGGTCGTGGGGCATGAAAGTGCATATCAGCCTGCACCGCCAACTGTTGCCAGCGCTGCCCGCAGCGGCACTGCGTCCGTTGCCGCTGAGTTTCAGTGACAGCCAAGGGGTGGCGGTGCGGCTGCATGCAGGTCAGATATTGAGCTATCGCGATATTGCCACACTTGACCCCGGCTGGTTATTGATTGACCACCATACGCAGGTTACACCGCTGGCACAGGACACATTGTCAGCCCGTCACATTCAACTGTTAAGGCAGGAGTAAACATGCAACTGGCCCGAGTGGTAGGTTCTGTGGTTTCAACGCAAAAATCACCAACGCTGATTGGTAAGAAACTGCTGTTGGTACGCCGTGTCGCGGGTGATGGTTCACTCCCACCTGATAGCAATACGCCGGATGAGGTGGCAGTGGACTCGGTTGGTGCCGGTCAGGGGGAATTGGTGCTGCTGTCCGGGGGGTCCAGCGCCCGGCGTGTTTTTGCCGAGCCGAATGATGCCATCGATCTGGCGATCGTCGCCATCGTCGATGAATGCTCTTACTGATGATGAATGTTCTTACTGATTAAGCGGTGATTTTATGAGCATCTATACCAAAACCGGTGATGCGGGCACCACAGCCCTGTTCACCGGCCAACGAGTGAAAAAAAGTCACCCTCGGGTGGAAACCTACGGCACGTTGGATGAACTGAATGCGGCGCTCAGCCTGTGTGCTCGGGTAGCACAAGGGGCTGAAAACCTTCAGTTACTTGATGCCGTACAACATCAATTGTTTTATTTCAGTGCTGAGCTGGCCAGTGTTGGGATAGAAACCCCGCCTGCTGGGCAAAAAAGTATTAATGAACAGGATATTCATGCACTGGAACAGGCAGTAGACCGTTGCATGGCGCAGTTACCGCCGGTGCACGGTTTTATTCTGCCCGGCAATACAGAAGCCGGTAGCCGCTTGCATTTTGCCCGCACTCTGGCGCGGCGCTGCGAACGGCGGCTAATAGAACTGGCAGAGCAAGTGCCCGTGCGCCCGGTGTTATTGCAGTACCTAAATCGGTTATCAGATTGCTTGTATGCATTGGCCCGCGATGAAGATCAGCGCCAACAGTTACAGCAAACAGCGCAAACCGTGATCGCCCGTTATCTGGCGGCAGCAACAGAGAAACCGACATCTGTGATGACTCCCCCTTCCGAAGCTGGGCTTAGATTTTCCGATGTTCATCAATTAGTTAAATTGGCGGTTGATGCCGCTATGACACTAAAAATTGCCGTAGTTGTGGCACTTGCCGACCGCCACGGCAATATGATTATGACCTACCGCATGCCCGATACCTTGCTGGTTAGCAGTGAACTGGCTCCCAAAAAAGCCTGGACTGCTGTCGCCTTGAAAACCGCCACTCATCAACTCAGCAGCGCCGTCCAACCGGGGGCTGACCTATTCCAACTGGAAGCCAGCACCGGTGGAAAAGTGGTGAGTTTTGGTGGCGGTTACCCCCTGTGGCGTGATGGCCAACTGGTGGGCGGCTTAGGCATCAGCGGCGGTAGCGTCGAACAAGATATGTACATAGCAGAAGCGGCCATATCGGCTTTACACCTGAGGAATGAATAATGAACACCAATGATCTTGAAACTCTCATTCGCACTATCCTCACCGAGCAACTGACGCCAACTACTGCGTCGTCTGCCTCCAGCGCTATTTTTGCCAGCGTGGATGAAGCAGTCAATGCCGCTCACAGCGCCTTTTTACGCTATCAGCAAAGCCCGATGAAAACCCGCAGCGCCATTATTAGCGCTATCCGCGAACAGCTAAAACCCCAGCTAGCGTCACTGTCAGAACGCGGTGCCAGCGAAACCGGCATGGGCAATAAAGAAGACAAATTTCTGAAAAACAAAGCCGCACTGGAAAACACCCCCGGAATTGAAGATCTGGCAACCACTGCGCTGACCGGTGACGGCGGCATGGTGTTATTCGAATATTCACCATTTGGTGTAATTGGTTCCGTCGCCCCCAGCACCAACCCGACCGAAACTATTATCAATAACAGCATCAGTATGTTAGCAGCCGGTAATGCGGTTTATTTCAGCCCACATCCTGGTGCTAAAGAAGTCTCATTGGATTTAATCGCCAAAATCGAAGAGATCATCTTCAACAGTTGCGGTATTCGCAACTTGGTGGTGACAGTGAAAAACCCGAGTTTTGAAGCCACACAACAGATGATGGCACACGACAAAATTGCGTTGCTGGCGATTACCGGCGGCCCAGCCATTGTGGCCATGGGCATGAAAAGCGGCAAAAAAGTGATTGGTGCCGGTGCTGGTAACCCACCTTGCTTAGTGGATGAAACTGCCGAGTTAGTGAAGGCAGCGCAGGATATCGTCGCCGGTGCTTCATTCGATTACAACCTGCCATGTATTGCTGAGAAAAGCCTGATTGTGGTGGAAAGTGTTGCTGAGCGTTTATTGCAACAGATGCAGGCCTTCGATGCGCTACTTATCAGCAATCCGCAAGATGTCGACAACCTGCGCAAAGCCTGCCTAACCCCTCAGGGCCACGCTAATAAAAATCTGGTAGGTAAAAGCCCGATTGAACTGCTGAAAGCCGCCGGGATCACTTGTCCTGCTAAAGCACCGCGCCTGTTACTGGTAGAGGTTGCCGGTGATGACCCACTGGTCACCACTGAACAATTGATGCCACTGCTACCCGTTGTGCGGGTAAAGGATTTTGATGCCGGTCTGACACTAGCCCTGCAAGTCGAAGGCGGTTTACACCACACCGCGACTATGCATTCGCAGAATGTTTCACGCCTGAATCTGGCCGCCCGTCTATTACAGACCTCCATTTTTGTGAAAAACGGCCCGTCCTATGCAGGCATTGGTGTCGGTGGCGAAGGCTTTACCACCTTTACCATCGCCACGCCAACCGGTGAAGGCACCACCTCGGCTCGCACTTTTGCGCGCCAACGTCGCTGCGTGCTGACCAATGGTTTTTCTATTCGCTGAGCGAGGACGTATGAAGACTTTTTTCCTGCAAACACGAATTTATAGCGGGGAAGGCAGCCTCAAAGTGCTGCAACGCTTCCATCAGCGCAAAATCTGGATAATTTGCGACGGTTTTCTGGCGACCTCACCGGTGCTGGATAACCTGAAACAAGCGCTACCCGCTGACAACCATATTAGTCTGTTCAGCGACATCACACCGGACCCCAACATCGCCACGGTGGTTAAGGGTATCGAACAGATGCAAGCGCTGCGCCCCGATATTGTAATCGGTTTTGGTGGTGGCTCGGCACTGGATGCCGCCAAAGCCATTGTCTGGTTTAGCCGCAAACAAGGACTGGAGATAGAAACCTGTATCGCCATCCCGACCACCAGCGGGACGGGCTCGGAAGTCACCAGCGCTTGCGTGATAAGTGATCCGGAAAAAAGTATTAAATACCCGCTGTTTGACGATGAGATTTACCCGGATATCGCCATTTTGGATCCTGCACTGGTCGCCACCGTGCCGCCAGTTATCACCGCCAATACGGGGTTAGATGTGCTGACACATGCGCTGGAAGCCTATGTGTCACCGCGAGCCAGTGATTTTACCGATGCGCTGGCCGAAAAAGCAGTGCAACTGGTGTTCCGTCATCTGGCAACCGCCTGTCGTAAAGGCGATTGTCTGATAACCCGTGGCAAAATGCACAATGCTTCAACACTGGCCGGCATGGCATTCAGCCAGGCCGGGCTGGGTATTAATCATGCCATTGCCCACCAATTGGGCGGCCAATTCCACATTGCTCACGGGTTGGCCAATGCCCTGCTGTTAGTGCCGGTCATTCGCTTTAACGCCGTGGATGCTCGGGCACGCAAACGCTATGCCCGACTGGCGAAGTTATGCCATTTCAGCCCGGCCAATGGTGATGATCGCGGTGCGGTTAACCAGCTGATTCACCAGATTGAGTTGCTGAAACGCCAATGCGGGCTACCTCAACCGCTGGTGGCAATGAAAGTCGACGAGCGCCAGTTGCAACAACGTATTCCCGACATGATTGCTGCAGCTCAAGCCGATGTGACATTGCGTACTAACCCACGCCCGGCTGATGACAAGGATATCCGCGGAATTATTGAGGCACTTTATGAGTGACATTCAAATGCCGGACGCCAACCTGCGGCGCGCGCCCCCCGCTTATGGCGAACTGGCGCAATGTGATGCTATGACAATTCAACAGCGAGTGCGTGATGCCGGGGTCGTTGGCGCGGGTGGAGCCGGCTTCCCAACTGCGGTGAAACTTCAGGCGCAAGCGGAGATTTTCCTGGTCAATGCCGCAGAATGTGAACCGATGCTGAAAGTGGATCAGCAATTGATCCCCCGTCAGGCGGCACGACTGGTTCGCGGTGTGCTGTATGGCATGACCGCAACCGGCGCTCGTGAGGGAATTATTGCGCTAAAAGCCAAATATAAGGAGGCGATTACAGCGCTGACACCGCTGCTGCCTGCGCAAATTCGGTTGCATATTTTACCCGATGTTTACCCCGCCGGGGATGAAGTGATCACTATTTGGTTGGCGACAGGTCGTCGGGTTCCTCCCGCCGCCCTGCCAGTCAGTATTGGTGTGGTGGTCAATAACGTGCAAACCCTGCTCAATGTGGCCCGCGCGGTTGAACAGCAATGGCCGGTCACCCGCCGCACCCTAACAGTCAATGGTGCCGTGGCTCGGCCATTAACTCTGACAGTGCCACTGGGGACATCATTACGGGAAGTGCTGGCACTGGCCGGTGGCGCGACCATTCCTCATCCGGCTTATATCAATGGTGGCCCGATGATGGGCCATGCCCTGCATGACCTTGATGCACCTGTCACCAAGACGACCGGTGGCTTACTGGTACTGCCTGCTGACCATTTGCTGATTACCCGCCGCACGCGCAGTGATCAGGATGTGCTCGCCATCGCCCGTACCGTCTGCGAACAGTGTCGCATGTGTACCGAACTCTGTCCGCGCCATCTAATCGGCCATGAATTACCACCGCATTTGCTGGTGCGAGCAATTATCTATCAACACGTTGCTACGCCCGATATTTTACTCAGCGCCCTAACCTGCTCGGAATGCGGTTTATGTGAAAGCTATGCCTGTCCGGTCGATATCTCGCCCATGCGCATTAACCGTCTGTTGAAAACACAGTTACGTGCCCAAGGTGCCCGCTACCAAGGGGAACTACGAGAAGCAGACCCGATGGCAAATTACCGCATGGTACCCATCTCGCGGCTAATTGCCCGTTTGGATCTGGCCGACTGGTATCACGCCGCGCCATTTAGTGAGGAAAGCTATTTGCCTCAACAGGTCATTTTGCCACTGCGCCAGCATATCGGGGCCGCGTCAGAAGCCGTCGTTGCTGTAGGCGAACGGGTTGAGCAAGGCCAATTGATTGGGCAAATCCCGAATAACGCCTTGGGCGCACCACTACACGCCAGTATCAGTGGTGTTATTACCGCCATCAGTAGCAGCGCCATCACGATTAGTCGGGGCTGATAGTATCTTTTCAAGAGGAATGGGCATGTCACAAGCCATTGGAATTGTTGAATTAAGCAGTATTGCCAAAGGGATGGAAGTCTGCGACCTGATGCTGAAAAGCGCCAACGTCGACCTGCTGGTAAGCAAAACCCTGTGCCCAGGCAAATATTTGCTGATGGTGGGGGGCGATATCGGGGCGGTGAGCCAGTCGGTACAAAATGGTGAGCGGCACAGCGGCCATCTATTGGTCGATAGCATCGTACTGCCTAATCTCCACCCTTCAGTGTTACCGGCCATCAGCGGCTTGAATCCGGTAGAAAACCGGCAAGCCGCCGGTGTGGTGGAAACCTGGAGTGTGGCAGCTTGCATTACTGCTGCTGACCGCGCGGTTAAATCCGCCAATGTCACCCTGGTGCGCATTCATATGGCATTTGGTATCGGCGGCAAATGTTATCAGGTGCTCAGCGGCGATATCGCCGATGTGCAGACTGCAGTAGAAGTCGCCAGCCAGTGTGCCGGTGAGAAAGGATTACTGGTTTACAGCTCAGTTATCCCGCGGCCCCATGAGGCGCTGTGGCGTCAGTTAGTTCAGGAGGCATGATGGAAGCGAACAGCACCCCCGAGCGCGTGATTCAAGAGTATGTCCCGGGTAAACAGATAACTCTCGCGCATCTGATAGCCAACCCTAATAAAGCACTTTATAAAAAATTGGGGCTAAACGATGTCAGTAGCGCCATTGGCATTTTGACCATCACCCCGAGCGAAGCTTCGATTATTGCCAGTGATATCGCCACCAAATCTGGCGCTGTTGAGATTGGTTTTATTGACCGTTTCACCGGGGCGGTGGTGTTTACCGGCGATGTTTCGGCGGTTGAGTATGCCCTGAAGCAAGTCATCCACACGTTGGGCGACATGATGAAATTTACCGCCTGCCCGATGACCCGGACCTGATGCCATGCAACGCATTATGTTGATTGGCCCCAGCCAGTGCGGCAAAACCTCACTGATTCAGCGTTTGCATGGAGAGGCACTTAATTACCAGAAAACCCAGTCCATTATCTGGCAGGACAATGCCATTGATACGCCTGGTGAATATTTGGAAAACCGTTGTTTATACAGTGCGTTATTAGCCAGTGCTTGTGAAGCCGATGTCGTGGGATTAGTGCAAAACGCCGATGCCACACAAAGCTGGTTTGCCCCGATGTTGGCGCAGGTTTTTAACAAGCCGGTGATTGGTATTATCAGCAAAGCCGATACCGTCAGCCACCCAAATCAACTGAGCTGGGCGGCAGATTGCCTCACTCAAGCGGGCGCACAGCACATTTTCATCACCTCGGCGCAAACCGGCGAGGGATTAACTGACCTTATGACTTATTTGAATCATTCTGGAGAGTCGCATGCCCGGTAAGATTATGGCGATTAACGCCGGCAGTTCTTCGTTGAAATTTCAGTTGTTTTCCATGCTAAATGAGCAGACCGGCCAACAGGACGAGCAAGTCCTGTGTCAGGGATTAATTGAGCGCATTGGCACGGACGATGCCGTATTTAACCTGCGGGCCGGTGATGTAAAATGGCGGGAAACACGCCCGATTGCCGATTGCCGACAAGGTGCTGAATATCTGCTTAAAGCACTGATTGAGCACAATATTATTGATTCACTAGATGAGATCATCGGCGTCGGCCATCGTGTTGCTCACGGCGGTGAGGCCTTTGCCGATTCAGTACTAATAACCCCGCAAGTGCTCGATAAAATTGAACAATTGGGCATATTAGCGCCCCTGCATAACCCGGTTAACGCGTTGGGCATTCGGGTATTCCAACTCGCCCTGCCCCATGCCAGCGCTGTAGCAGTATTTGATACTGCATTCCACCAGACTCTCAGCCAGACCTCATACCTTTATCCGCTGCCATGGCGCTATTATGAGGAGCTGGGTATTCGCCGCTACGGTTTCCACGGCACCAGTCATAAATATGTCAGCGCAGTTTGTGCCGAACGTATGGGACGACCATTAGAAGCGCTGCGAATTGTGTCCTGCCATCTCGGTAATGGCTCCAGTATTTGCGCTATTGGCAATGGCCGCTCGGTCAATACCTCCATGGGCTTCACCCCACAGGCCGGTATCATGATGGGCACTCGCAGCGGTGATATTGACCCCTCTATTTTACCTTTTATTCAGCAAACGGAAGGCAAAAGTGCGGCCGAAATTAACCACCTAATCAACAACCAATCCGGTTTGCTGGGCATCTCTGGCATCTCACATGATTACCGCGATGTGGAACACGCCGCCAACAGTGGTAACCCCCGTGCTGCGGTGGCTCTGGAGCTATTCGCCGAGCGGATCCGCGCAGTGATTGGCAGCTATATTGTGCAATTGGGTGGAATTGACGCGCTTATCTTTACCGGTGGAATTGGTGAAAATGCCCGCAATGCCCGTCAGCAAATATGCCGGGAGTTAGAGTTTCTTGGCATTGAACTGGATAAAGAGAAAAACCTCAAAAATCAGTTCTTCATTCAGCAGGATAATGCTCCAGTACAAATTGCCATCGTCAATACAAACGAAGAATTAATGATTGCCCGTGATGTCATGCGCGTGGCACTGAACTTGCCGGTACAGCCGGCCCTCGCCGCACAATGAGAGGCAATATGAAAAGTGGGAAAGTTTGGCTGGTGGGCGCAGGCCCTGGAGATGCGGCACTGATTACAGTAAAAGGCTTGCATGCTATTCGTCGGGCCGAAGCACTGGTTTATGACCGGTTAGTGTGTGCAGAACTGTTGGCTGAAGCCCCGGATGGTTGTGAAATGATTAATGTGGGGAAAACGCCCAATCACCATTTAGTGCCGCAGCCGCAAATCAATCAAATTCTGGTCGATTGTGCCCAACGTGGCCTAAATGTGGTGCGGCTGAAAGGCGGCGATCCGTATGTATTTGGGCGCGGAGGTGAAGAAGCCGAAGCTCTGGCGCTGGCAGATATCCCGTTTGAAGTGGTGCCGGGGATCAGTTCCGCTATCGGCGGGCTGGCCTATGCCGGGATCCCGGTAACACATCGTGATTATGCCTCCGGCTTCCATGTGGTCACTGGCCACTTGCGCCAAGGCAATGAGCCGCAGGACTGGGCAACACTCGCGAAGTTGGAAGGCACGCTGATTATCCTGATGGGAATGACGCAACTGACCACCATTTGCCAGCAATTGATTGCTGGGGGCAAAGCAGCCACCACACCCGCTGCGGTGGTGATGTATGCCAGCCACCAACAGCAGCAAGTGGCTAGCGGCACCCTGACCACATTAGCTGATCAAGTGGCGGCACAAGGCCTCTCGGCACCGGCTCTGATTGTTATTGGTGATGTAGTGCGCCTGCGCGATATACTGGCATTCACACCAGAAGCGTTGTCGCTAAACTCAATTCCCTCGCTTATGGTACTCTAAACACACAAGCTAACTAGGGGTATGACGCTGCAATGAGTGAGCATGGTGGGAATGTGCTTGAAATGGCACTGAAAATCGGGACTGACGCAGAAAATATCATTGATTTCAGTGCCAATATTAATCCGCTGGGGATGCCGAACTCTCTAAAAACCGCCATTGTTGAACAATTGGCTCGCGCGGAACACTACCCTGATGTTGAATATCGCCAGTTGCACAGTGCGTTGGCTCGCGCCCACCATTGCCTGCCGGAAAATATCATGGCGGGCAACGGTGCCACCGAACTGATTTACGCCGTGGTACATTATCTGCAACCGCGCAGCGCCCTGCTGCTAACGCCGGGTTTTGCCGAATACCGCCGAGCCTTGCAACGAGTCGGTTGTCAGATTCATGACCATGAGATGAGTGAAGCCGAGGGCTACCAGCCCGATGAACGGCTGTTAGACGTTTTAGTGCAGTTACGCCCAGATTGCCTGTTTCTGGCAACACCAAATAATCCTACCGGCCTAATGCCTGATGCGGCGCTGTTACAAGCTATTGTGCGGTGCTGCCATCAACATCACATTGCGTTAATTGTTGATGAAGCCTTTCTTGATTTTTTGCCCGATGAGCCGGGGCTTATCCCACAATTAGCGGATTTCCCCCGCCTTTATGTCTTGCGCTCCCTGACCAAGTTTTTTGCCATTCCGGGGCTGCGTTTAGGTTACCTGCTCAGTGGTGATTTGGCGGGTATCCGGCAAATGAAACAACAACGTGAACCTTGGACCATCAATGCTTTCGCCGCACTGGCGGGTGAGATTATTCTCGATGACCAGCCCTATATTAAGGCCACTCATGAATGGCTGGCGCAACAGCAACATTGGCTATATCAGCAACTATGCGCCCTGCCCGCATTGCAGGTGTGGCCAGGACGCGCCAACTATCTCTTCCTGCGCTGCTTAACACCGGAAATCAATCTGCAACAGGCATTATTACAGCACCATGTTCTGATCCGCCATTGTGCCAATTACCCCGGTCTGACACGCGACCACTACCGTGTGGCAATCAAAAGTGCGGCGGATAACCGGCAGTTGGTCAACGCCTTGCAGCAGGTTTTCAGCCATGGCTGAAGCTCGCTGCCCCGCCTCCTGTGGCGAATTGATTCAGGGCTGGATACTGGGAGGGGAAAAGCTCATTTCCTGCCCAGTGAATTGGTTCAGCACCGTGTCGGTCACTGACGGGGTTCCGGGCCACCATGAACGGCCGCGTATGCGCCAAATGCTGAGAGCGGTACTGGCTTACTTCGACCAACCTGCGGAACTAGCCCGTGGTCTGCACATCAGCTTCGACTCCACTATTCCGGTAGCAAAAGGGCTGGCAAGCAGTACAGCCGATATTGCCGCCACCGCACTGGCAACGGCTCGCCACCTGGGTGAAACACTGGACGAGGCGACACTGGCTACTTTGTGTGTCGGACTGGAACCCACTGACAGCACCTTGTTTCAGCGGCTGACTTTGTTCGATCATCAAACCGCCGCCACCCAAATTTCTTATGATTGGCAGCCCACAGTGGATATTTTACTGCTGGAAAGCCCAGATACTCTGAATACCGAAGATTATCACCGTCGCCATCGCCAGGCCGCGCTGCGGGCAAGTGCGGCCTCTTTGGCACAAGCATGGCAACTGTTTACACTGGCCGCCGAACACCACGATTACTCACTATTGGGCCAGTCCACCACACTGAGCGCCCGAGCCAGCCAGCATTTGTTGGTCAAGCCAGATTTTTCTGCCCTATTGGAATTAGTAGAAGAACTGGATTTATATGGACTGAATGTTGCCCACAGCGGCAGTGTGGTGGGGCTGTTGTTAGACCGTCAACGTCATGACGTAGAACAGCTTTATTGGCAATTACAACAGCGCAATATCAGCCAAAATTATCCGAGCCAACATCTGTTAACTATGGTGCCGGGCGGGGTGCGATAGCCCCAAAATACCGCGATTCACCCCCTGATAAGCCCCTAAAACACATCAAACCAGAATGTCCATGTAAATAGTGTTGTTATCACCCTTCTGACAACCATTTTTATGCAACTCTCATTGCTCCTTCCCTCAAAATCATGACGCCAGTCACAAACCGGGAAAGCAGCTATTTTGTCCATGTAAATAGCATTCAAAGATATGGGGAAAATAGCTATCGAGGCAGTAGAGTCCATCTACGGGAAATGTAGTCCAGATGTAAAATCTGTTTCCTCGTAAATCTTCATTTTTTTAAAAACATAAATATAACTTAAGCAATACAGAATATTACGTCAGCACCTAACAACGATAGCCTCAACCTACATTAGCTCCGGGAGCCTTAGATGAAAAAACTGAGTGTAAAAACGTTATTGGCGGCCAGCCTGTTCAGCATGATGGTGTGCTCGGGTAGTGCATTGGCGCAAGAAGTGGAAGTCGTCAACATCTCGAAAATCGCGGGGATGCCTTGGTTCAACCGTATGGGCGAAGGGGTTGAAAAAGCCGGCAAAGACCTAGGAATTAAAGCCTACCAAGTTGGCCCTTCCAGTACTGATGCCCCACAACAAGTTAAGATTATTGAAGATTTGATTGCCAAGAAAGTCAGCGCCATCAGTATCGTGCCAAACGATGCCGATGTACTGGAGCCCGTATTCAAGAAAGCGCGTGATGCCGGCATCGTGGTATTGACCAACGAATCTCCGGGGCAGCCAAGTGCTAACTGGGATATCGAAATTATCGATAACGCCAAGTTCGCCGCTGATAACGTGGAAGAAATGGCAAAAGCGATGGGCGGCAAAGGCGGTTATGTCATTTATGTGGGCAGCCTGACTGTGCCACAACATAACCTGTGGGCCGATTTGTTTGTTAAATACCAGAAAGAGCATTATCCGGAAATGTTTGAAGTGACCAGCCGTATGCCTGTTGCTGAAAGCATTGATGACTCACGCCGCACGACACTAGACCTGATGAAAGCACATAGCGATTTGAAAGGTATTGTGGCATTCGGTTCACAAGGCCCAATTGGTGCCGGCCGTGCAGTGAAGGAAAAACGCGCGAAAAACAATGTCCACGTATTCGGCATGATGATCCCATCTCAGGCTGCATCGTTAATTAAAAGTGGTGATATCGCCATGGGCGTCACTTATGACCCAGGTTCTGCCGGTTATGCCTTGACTGCTGTAGCGGACAAAGTGCTGAAAGGCGAGAAAATCGAAACTGGCATGGAGATCCCAGGGGTAGGTAAAGCGGAAGTTAATCAGGATAAACACCTGATTCAGTTCCATAATGTGTTACGCGTCACCAAAGATAACGTGGATTCTCTGTATTAATCCACAGCATGACCGCAGAGCCGGATGCACTGTTCGGCTCTGCTATTAATGACATTGGGTGTTAGGGGATCTATGCAGCCATTTATTACCCTGGAAAATATCAGTAAAACCTTTTATGGCGTCAAAGCGCTAAATAAGGTGGCTATGACTCTATTGCCGGGTGAGGTTCATTGCCTCGCAGGGCAGAACGGTTGTGGAAAATCAACACTGATCAAGATTATCTCCGGTGTTTACCAACCCGACACAGATGCCGTGATCACCATCGATGGCAAAACCTATTCAACCCTGACCCCGATTGAATCTGTCCGTCTGGGGATTCAGGTGATTTATCAAGATTTATCATTATTCCCCAATCTGACCGTGGCTGAAAATATCGCCATGAACCATTATCACCACCATCTGTGGGTGAATAAACGCCAGATGCGGGAAACCGCCGAGCGCGTCATTAACAGTATTGATGCCCATCTTAATCTGGACGATTTGGTTGAGGATTTACCTATCGCCCAGAAACAATTAGTCGCTATCTGCCGCGCGCTGGCACAGGATGCCCGCCTCATTGTGATGGATGAACCTACCGCGTCTCTAACCCGACAAGAGGTTAACGGCTTGCTGCGAGTGGTGCATGAACTGAAATCACGTAATATTTGCGTGGTATTTGTCAGCCACCGCTTGAGCGAAGTGCTGGAGATTTCAGACCGCATTACCGTGCTGAAAGACGGTAACTGGGTTGGCACCTACCCTGCTACTGAAGTGGATAACCAGCGGCTGGCGTGGTTGATGACCGGGATGAAATTTGACTTTCAGGTACTCCCGCCTTACAGCGCAGACCGCCCGGCAGTGCTGGCGGTAGAAGAGCTTTCCCGCGGAAACGAATACCACAATATTTCACTGACTTTGCATCCCGGCGAAATTGTCTCACTGGTCGGCTTACTGGGTTCTGGCCGAACAGAGCTTTGTCTCAGCCTATTTGGTTTAACTACGCCGGAGTCCGGCACCATTCGTATCAATGATAAACCAATGTATTTCGCCAGCAACCGCGATGCCATTGCTGCTGGTGTGGGTTATGTTTCGGAAGATCGCATGAGCACCGGGCTGATTATGGAGCAATCAATCCGCGACAATATCAGCGCCACTGTATTACACCGGCTTAAAAATGCCTTCCACCTGATGCGAACTGAACGAATCGATACACTGGTCGAAGACATGGTGAAGCACCTGTCGATTAAAATCGGCAATAGCGATTTGCCGGTCAATACATTATCTGGCGGGAACGCCCAGCGCATTGCTATTGCCAAATGGCTGGCAACCGACCCACAAATTCTGATCCTAGACTCGCCAACTGTAGGGGTGGACATCGCCAACAAAGCCGGTATTTATAATATTATCAATGCATTGGCCGCGCGGGGGATTGCAGTATTAATGGTTTGTGATGAGATTGATGAAGCTTACTTTAATAGCCACCGTATTTTAGTTATGCGGTCCGGGCGGCTTGTGCAGGAGTTCTTGCCGAGTAACAGCAACGAAGCAGCCATTGCGGAGGTAGTAAATGGCTAACCCCCATGCACTTAATAAATCTGATGTTGGTAAAACAGGTTTATTCAATAAAGAAAATCTGAAACGCCATGAGGTCATGTTGGCTTTCACTATATTGATTATTTCGACTTATCTTGCATTCACCAGCCCAGATTTTCTCACGCTCGCCAATATTTATGACTTGATAAATAACTATGCCATGTTGACCATTTTGGCGTGTGGTTTGTTTATCGTATTGATTTCTGGCGGTATTGATATTTCATTCCCGGCGATGACCATTATCTCGCAATATGTCATGGTGACATTAATTGTGAAGTTTGGTGGTAACTTCCCAGTGGCCTTCGCGCTGGCTGGGGGCATCGGCTTATTGCTGGGGTTGATTAATGCGCTATTGGTTAATCGCCTGCGCGTGCCATCCATCATTATTACCATTTCCACACTGAATATATTCTACGGATTACTGCTGTATCTCAGCCGGGGCATCTGGCTGTATACCTACCCGGAATGGTTCGAACACGGGCCGATGTTGTTCTCCTTCACGGCTGCTGATGGTTATGACTATGGTCTTTCGCTGCCCATTTTGACCTTGCTGACGACCATTATTGTCACTGCCCTGCTGATGACTCGCACAAGTATTGGCCGGCAAATTTATGCATTAGGTGGGAATCAGGAAGCGGCATCCCGCATGGGATTCAGCATTCTTAAACTGCAACTGTTTGTTTATGGCTATATGGGCTTCTTATCCGGAATCGCCGGGGTGGTGCAATCCTATACCGTTTTGACGGTGGCACCAGACTCGCTGCTGGGTTATGAACTCACCGTATTGGCAGCGGTAGTGTTGGGCGGCACCAGTATTGTCGGCGGGCGCGGCACCTTAACCGGCACTCTGCTGGGGGTGATTTTGCTGGCAATACTACAAAATGGTTTGAATTTACTGGGTATTTCGTCGTACTGGCACACCGTGGTTATCGGTCTGGTGATTGTCATCAGTATCAGTGTGACGGCCTGGGGCCAACGTCATAAGGTAGGGATATAACCATGTCGAAAACAACTCAACGTGATCATACCGAGCGCTGGCTGGTAGCACTGCTGGTGCTGGTGGGGGGGGTATTCAGTGTCCTGATCCCGCAGGTATTCTGGTCTACGGCTAACTTTCAGTCCATCGCCTCACAAATCCCTGTCGCGGGAGTATTGACGCTGGCAATGGCCATCACCATGCTGACCGGCGGTATCAACTTATCAATTATTGCTACTGCGAATGCCAGCGCACTGGTGATGGCCTGGGTTTGTACCCATCTGGAGCCCACCTTCAGTTCAATGATATTGATGTTGTTAGCCGGGGCTTCGGTTGCTTTGGTGGTGGGGATTATCAATGGGATACTAATCTCGGTTGTTCGGGTCTCCCCTATTTTGGCGACGCTGGGCATCATGACCTTGCTTAAAGGCGTGAATGTGCTTATCTCCAAAGGTTCGGCAATTTCGAACTTTCCAAACTATGTGCTGGCGTTGGATCGCAGCTATTTTCTCGGGGTTCCGGTGCCGCTTTATCTGTTTGCTGCGGTGGCGTTGGTTATCTGGCTTATTCTGACCAAGACCCCACTGGGTCGCCAGATATACCTGTCCGGCTCTAACGAAAAAGCCACCTTTTTCTCGGGGATTAATACCCGGCGCACACTGATTTGGGTGTATGTGATTTCATCATTACTGTGCGCTGTCGCGGCATTGTTGATGATGTCAAAACTCAACTCGGCCAAAGCTTCTTACGGCGAGTCATTGCTGCTTATCACTATCTTGGCGACAGTCTTGGGCGGGGTGAATCCTGATGGCGGATTCGGGAAGATTTTCGGCATAGTGTTAGCGCTGTTCTTACTGCAAATGCTGGAAAGCGGGCTGAATATCATGGGGGTGAGTAGCTATATCACTATGGCTCTGTGGGGTTCGCTGCTGTTGGCGTTTATCTTTGTGAAAGGCGCGAAGATCCCGGCATTGAGTTTCTTACGACAGAAAAAACCGTCAAATTAAGAATATTTTCTCCAAAAGAAAAGGCTGGCGATTAATGCCAGCCTTTCTCTTGATAGCATTAAAATAATGCTATCAAACCAGAGTGAAGTTACTTAACTTCGCCCATCGCTTTCAGTTTTTTCGACAATTCACGGCGTTCTTTAGACAGATCCGCATTTTTGATGATGTAATCATCAACACGATCTTCGTAGTCACCACGCATGTTAGCGATAATGGCCTGAACCTCTTCGATGCTCATCCCTGGCTTGATGTATTCACTCAGGTTATCGAGCAACAGAACGCGTTTTTGGTTATCACGGATTTTCTTTTCGTTATCAACGATTTCGCGCTGCAACTTGTTTTTGCGACGGAACATACGCACAAACTCCAAAACGTCCTGGAAAGTTGGTTTACTTGCATTATCCATTTTCACACCTTCACTTAAGTTTTACACAAATTCAATTGCTGGTGACCAGGCTACCTGCACCATACCGCTTTGCCGTACCTGGTGACAAGATTCATTGAGTTATCTTACCTGCTTTACCCGCCAGACAGAAATTTCATCTGCCTTAAGATCCGATTGATCACCTGCGCAAGGTCATATTAATCAGATCATCCAATTCCTCAAGCTGTTTGGTTAACTCAAGACTCAGCCAAACATAGCCATAAATCGGCGTTTCAATCTGTTGTTCTTGCGTCACGGCCAACATCAATGATTTCAACTCAGTCGAGATTTCACCCAATTCACCGGCAACTTCCCGCTCACGGGCCGGTGAACCATCGCGCAAACTGTCACTTAATATATTAAGAGTGCGGATCGTCATCAATTGAGTGCTGCGCAAACCTTTGGCATTGAGCATAATAAAATGGCTTTCTCGCGATGACCAATAGGCATCCACCAGCAATTCCAACGTGCAAATCAGATTGCGGCTTAATGTCTGGATAGCCTCAAAAACATCTTTATTAATATGGGATTCTTTACTGGCTGGCGCAATGAAAGTACGCATTTTAACTGATTGATTAAGCGCGTTTTTTAATTTTGGCTCTAATCGTGGGCGCTCAATAACATTGGGTGATAAATAAGCAGCATAGATTTGGCTGATTGCGCGCAAATTATCACTCATTTGCATGCGCCAATGGGTAAAGGCGCGCTGCGGATAGACACTGGTAAAAACTAACGCCAATAATGAGCCAAAAATAACATCGCCGCTGCGCCACAGCGCCGTCGCCATATCCCCTGGAGCTGACCCGCACACCACCGCCAATGTGATGCCGATTAGCAAGGCCATGTAGGGGCGTTTGCCCAACGTCAGGTAGCCGCACAGGAACATTACCACCCCACACCAGGCCAGCATCAATATTAAAGAATAGGACTCAAGGTAAAGCGCTATCAGGCCAGATATCGCGCCAAAAACAGTGCCACCAATACGCTGCATGGCTCGGGACAGCACATTGCCCCAATAGGAAATAGGCCCCATCACCACCACTAATGTTATCAGCGGCCAAGTGCCCTCAGGAACCGCCAGTAAGCGGATAATCAGGAACGTTAAGATAAACGCGAGCGTAATACGTAAAGCATGCGTAATGCGGTAATGGGTATAAATCAGGTTATCCAATGGCGATATTTTTTTGTTCAGGCGCACAACTTACCTACTTCCAATAAGATACCAAAACCTAAGTCTAGCTGAGTTATTTCACTCTGGCACCGGGTTAACCGTTACCAAAAGTGGCAGGAACAGGTCGGGGAGAATAGATATCCCCGTCAGATATTGCCCGACGGGGAAATAGACTTATTTAAAATCAACCGCCATTTGTTGCACAATAGACACGCCAGAACTGGACTCAACACAGCAAGCAATATAATCCGTGAAACGTGGTGACCTTGGCATACCCAGGCTGAGCAAACGTTCATTACTAAACCGCACGTTAAGCATGGCAAAAGCACCATATAAGCGCATGGCTTTTAGCATTAAGCGCTCATTGCAGGGGCCAAAAATCCCTTTCAGTTGGTTACGCATCTGTACCAATGCACCATATTCTACCTGGCAATAATCCGTGCCCATGGGTTTCTGCCGGGCAGCTGTTGACATCGCCTGATCAATCTCAGCGAAACTGACACTTTCTTTCTCTCCGGCAGAAATATGGTAAATATTTTCAGGTAAGTTTGGATGCAGCAAAATACACACTAAAGCATTAGCACAATAATCGACTGGAATAACATCAATATAGTCATCCAGAGAGCACATGAACTTACGCAGCATTAATGCCATACGAAATACCCAAAAGATGCTGCTGGAAGGTTGGCAACCCAGACGAGTATGCCCAACAACAATCGATGGCCGGGCAAATACCAATGGTAATCCTGGGCATTCTTCGGCTAATAGACGTTCAATTGCTGATTTTGATTTGGTGTATTCCACCAAATGAGCATCATCTTCGGCGGATAAGATCCGCTCACTCACCACCGTGTCGGCATCTGGAGTGCAAGACATGGCCGTGCCTACGTGAATAAATCTTTGTAAACCAGAAACTTGCGCCATTTTTTTGCCAAAGGCTAATGTGCCATCGACATTCACTTTCCAAATTAATGGATTATTGCCGAAGGAGGCAACTGCAGCACAATTAATAACATGCGTTACCTTATCGATACGCGGGTCATTGATAAAACTGTCCGGTTCCGCTAAATCACCTAATAAAATATGGCTAACATCTATTTTATTCAATCGCCCATTTGGGAGATAAAATTTCGCCATATTCTCTCGAATACGAGTAAGCCCCTGCTCCGGTGTATTGGCCCGGACCAATAATAAATAATTAAAATCTGAGTTTTCCAACAATAGCTTTTCGAGTACAGCTCCGCCCAGAAAACCAGTTGCACCGGTTAACAGAAGTGTTTTCACTATGAGTCCTACTTATTATATTCAGTAGGCGAATTGTATGAATAGCTAAGTAAACGGCAGGTAAATATTAGTGAGATCGGCTTACTTTGAGTGAAATATAATTATTTCAAAATAAATCCTGACGTCCCAGCCCGGCTGAAATGATATTCTAAAACCAATGCCATTGGTCACTGCGGCTTACCGCTAGCGGAGGCCCGTCATAAAGAATGACCATAAGAATTAAGGGTTAAACTGAATAATGTCAGATAAAAATAAGCAACCAACATTTTATGTGCACGATTATGAAACCTTTGGTCAGCGCCCGGCATTAGACCGGCCAGCGCAGTTTGCCGGGGTACGCACCGATTTGGATTTCAATATCATCGAAGAACCCTTGGTAGTTTACTGCGCCCCCGCAGATGACTATCTGCCGCAGCCAGAAGCCGTCATGATCACCGGCATCACCCCACAACATGCTTTAGCCAATGGGGTAAATGAAGCTGAATTTGCACGCCAAATCCATCAGGCTTTCAATGTACCCGGCACTTGTATCCTCGGTTACAACAACATTCGTTTCGATGATGAAGTTAGCCGCAATATTTTCTATCGTAATTTCTACGATCCCTATGCCTATAGCTGGCAAGGGGGTAATTCTCGCTGGGACTTGCTTGATGTCATGCGCGCCTGCTACGCCCTGCGACCGGACGGCATTGTCTGGCCGGAAAACGAAGATGGCCTACCCAGCTTCAAATTAGAGCATTTAACTAAAGCCAATGGCGTCGAACACTTACATGCCCATGATGCGATGTCAGATGTGTATGCCACCATCGCTATGGCAAAACGGGTAAAACAAGCCCAGCCGCGGCTGTTTGATTACCTCTATCAGCATCGCAGTAAACATAAAATAAACGCACTGATTGATATCGCGGATATGACGCCACTGGTTCATGTGTCCGGCATGTTTGGTGCGGCACGCGGTAACACCAGTTGGGTCGCGCCATTGGCATGGCATCCTGAGAATAAAAATGCAGTAATTATGTGTGATCTGGCGGGTGACATGTCGCCCCTGCTGGAGCTGGACAGTGATACATTGCGTGAGCGGCTGTATACCCGCCGCGATAAACTCAATGCTCAAGACGCTGCCGTGCCACTGAAACTGGTACATATCAATAAATGCCCGGTGCTGGCTCCCGCCAAAACCCTGCTGGCAGAAAATGCCGAACGACTGGGTATTGACCGTCAGCGCTGCCTGCAAAATCTGCAACTGTTGCGGCAAAATCCGCAAGTCCGCGAAAAAGTGGTCGCCCTGTTTGCTGAAGCCGAACCTTTTGCCGTGCCCGACGATGTGGATGCACAGCTCTATAATGGCTTTTTCAGTGATGCTGACCGCGCCACCATGAAAATTATTCTGCAAACTGAGCCGCAAAATCTGCCAGCACTGGATTTGACATTCCAGGACCCACGACTGGCAGAGCTACTATTCCGTTTTCGCGCACGTAACTACCCTAATACCTTGACTGATAAGGAACAAAAGCGCTGGTTAGAACATCGTCGTGAAGCACTGAATCCAGAAAGAGTGCAAGACTATGTGCTGCAACTGGAGCAGTTTTATAATCTGTATGAGGGAGACAAAGAGAAGCTGGCCCTGCTAAAAGCACTGTTTGACTATGCCAGAGATCTGGTGAGTTAACATCGATAATAGATTTAATCCCATAAAAAACGGAGCCATATGGCTCCGTTTTTCGTCAGCAATAACAAGCGATTACTGTGCCAGTTCGCCATTAAATTGTGGCAGCGCCTGACGGAAAGCACGGGTTTTCCAGATCATATAAAGCAGACCAATTGACCCCCACACCAAGCCCAGCGTCATTGAGCTACTTTCCAGATTCATCCACAGCACACCGACCGTCCCTGCACCAATCATCGGCAGAATCAGGTAGCTTAAATGATCCTTAAACGTTTTATTACAACGTTCGCGGATATAGAACTGTGAAATCACTGACAGGTTAACGAAGGTAAAGGCCACCAGCGCACCGAAGTTAATCAATGCTGTTGCCGTCACCAAGTCAAATGAAATAGCAGACAATGCCACGCCGCCAACCAACAGTACGTTGATTGCCGGGGTACGCCATTTCGGATGCACGTAACCAAACACTTTCTCCGGGAATACCCCATCACGACCCATCACATACAACAAGCGCGAAACGCCGGCGTGCGCGGCCATACCAGATGCCAACACCGTGACACAGGAGAAGCACAGAATGACTGACTGGAAGAATTTACCGGCCACAAACAGCATGATTTCCGGCTGCGATGCATCAGGATCCGTGAAGCGCGAAATGTCCGGGAAGTAGAGTTGCAGGAAATAAGACACCACAATAAAGATGATGCCGCCAATCAATGCCGTCAGGAAAATCGCTTTCGGGATGACTTTACCGGCATTCGGTGTTTCTTCAGACAGCGAACTGATGCCATCGAAACCGAGGAATGAGAAGCACAGTATCGTGGCCCCGGTTATCATCGGCACCAAATGGGCATTCTCAGAATAGAACGGACGTGGGCTAACCAGTGTGCCTGTTCCTTCACCTTGATAAACACCGTGAATCAGCAGCCCCATAAAGACCACCATGACAGCCACTTGGACTACAACGATGATTGAGTTCAGGTTAGCAACCACATTAATGCCACGCAGATTGAACAGCGTCATCAGGCTAACTAGTGCGCCGACAAAAATCCAAGATGGCACGCCTGGGAAAATCGCCTCGAGATAAATTTTTGCCAACAGAATATTAATCATCGGCATGAACAGATAGTCCAGCAGTGATGACCAACCCACCATAAAGCCAACATTTGGGCTAATGGATTTCTGGGCGTAGGTATAGGCCGATCCCGCAGATGGGAAGCGCTTAACCAATTTGCCATAGCTGATGGCAGTGAACAGCACCGCAATCAGCGCAATGGCGTAAGAAGTCGCGACGTGACCATCGGTCAGGCCGGATACAATGCCAAAAGTATCGAAAATAGTCATCGGCTGTAAATAAGCCAAACCCATCATCACAACTTGCACTAATGTCAGTGTTTTTCTAAGTTGAACACGGTTATTGGTGCCAGTTTGATTGGTACCGACGGCAACAGTAGCGTTATGCGTCATGATTCAGCCTCCCCATACCTTTAACCCAATTTGCAAGTGTAGCTCGCAGGTCAGAGGTGACGGGGAAACTTCGTATCTGCCTGGGATACGTAAGTGGGGAAACGAGAGCGGTGTAACGGGTATTTGCCATACCAGTTGCTCCATAATCGCTGCATGTGCAGCGCATACCGGTGGGCACCGGCGCCAGTGTGAATAATTGCCCCATCTTTCTTTCCTCATAACGGCGATTTTCGTATGTGAATAATCGCTCGCGGACCTGTTTATCTATCCGGATCGTTGTCCGGCCTCTTGATTTGTGAAAACACGAATGCAAAAAAATAACCGACGCGTTTAAACGTCGGTTATTCCATGGCGCGTATTTTGCCCTAACTTGGGAGCAAAAAACAAGATGTTAAACCGCTTGAAACAATATTCTTATGTTCGTTTGATCTAAACGGCTATTCCCGCGCGCTATCAGCGCTGAGCAGCAATTTCCACCCGCTCAATCGCCGCCCATATTTTGTCTGAATTCAGCGCAATCGGCAGATAATGAATTGACTCACTCGGCTTCAGAATTCGGCCAATCACACGCTCAATAGCATCGCGATCATTAATATCAACATCCAATGCAGCCAAATGTGTCGGCAGACCCAATTTATTAAACGCCACAATCAATGATTGTAATGCTTCATCCTGCTCTAGCAGGGCGGTCTGAACTAAAATTCCATAGGCCACTTTGGTGCCATGCAAGAAATGCTCAGTTTGAGGCAACAGTGTCAAACCATTGTGTACAGCATGTGCCGCCGCCACACGCGTATAACGTTCCCCCAATCCGCCGACCATACCGCCACCGGCAATAATCGCATCAACCACATCAAGGAAATCCTGCGTCAACTCACCTTGCTTAACTGCTTGCAAGGCGGCTTCACTTTGCTTAAGCAATACATTACGAATATCCAAAGCCGCCTGTAATCCCAAACGAACGGTCAGAGATAGTGTCTCCGGTTGTGGGCTAAGAACCACGGCTTCGTACCATTTCGCCAATGTATCGCCAATTCCTGCCAGCAGATATTCCACTGGTGCCCGCAAAATAATACGCGGCTCGACTAACACCAAATGATTGGCGTCTTTGAATATTTCAAAATTCAGTGCTTGCCCGGCATCGTTGTACCAGACTGAAAGCGGTGTCCAGGCCGCACAGGTTGCCGCAATAGTCGGAATAGCCACTAACGGCAAACCCAGCTTACGCGCCACCACTTTTGCCGTATCCAAAACCGCCCCGCCACCAATACCGATGACCACCTGCCGGTCATCGCCCGCAGCTTTTACCAACTCAGCAACCGTGGATTCGCTGCAATGGGTCGAAAATGAAGCGCGCACTGCTTGAGGGCTGTTAAATTCTGCTGGCAGATAATCAATGGCTGCCGCCAAGGCGCGCTCACCATAAATCCACAGCGCATTATCCAGTGCAGCCTGAGGATAAAACTCGCTCAGTTTGTCTATAGCACTTGGAAAAGAAAAATAGTTGGCAGGCCCCACCTGCACTCGGATTGCGTTCGCGCTCATGCCCCTGTTCCTTTTAAACCATTATTTATTTTAAGTTGTGATGTTATCTGTGTTTTCCCATCTTAAGGGCAGACTTATTATTGTTTAATAATTTTTTGATATACCTTAACTATTTTAGTTTGTTGCGAATAATAGAAACTGTGTTAAAAAAGAATGATACCGGTAGCATTATTGACTGCCTGTTTCGCTAAAATACTTTATAGGGCAGTCGTCAAAACTTATGTCCAGCATCACCTCCTCCCGCCTTGAGATGCGGAATATCTCTATCTCGTTTTCTGGATTTCATGCCCTACAACAAGTTGATTTCACACTGGAAGGTGGTTCTACTCATGCATTAGTCGGTGCCAATGGTGCGGGTAAATCGACCTTAATGGCGATACTTTCCGGCGCTCATCATCACTATCGCGGCGAGATCTTTATTGATGGCCAGCAGGTAGATATTCACTCGCCCCGTCAGGCAAAACAGCACGGTATTCATGTGGTCCAACAAGAGGTTGATGTTGCGCTGGTGCCGACCCTGTCTGTGGCGGAGAATATTATGCTGGATACGCTGGCTGAACAGGGGCATTTGTTTAACTGGCCACAACTTTACCGCCAGGCTGAAGCGCTACTTGAGCAGCTTGACCTCAAATTGAATGTGCGCCAGCGGCTGGAATCTTGCACATTGGCCGAAAAACAGCAGGTGCTGTTGGCACGCGCCCTCTCTCACCAATGCCGCTTTCTCATTTTGGATGAACCTACTGCGCCACTGGACCAGGAAGAGAGCGCACGCCTGTTTCGAGTGGTTCGCCGTCTGCAATCCGAAGGCATAGCCATTGTTTTTATTTCACACCGTATCCATGAATTGCGTGAAATTTGCGATCAACTGACCGTATTACGTGATGGCAAACGCGTCAGCCATGATGCAATGGGCAACATGACTGGCGAGCAAATTGTCGAGAAGATGCTCGGTCACACCTTGGATGATATTTTCCCCGCGCGGCACGCCGCCGTTAATGCCAAAACATTGTTGTCAGTCAGTGGGTTGCATGATCAACACAAATTGCGTGATATCTCGCTGACTTTACATGAAGGGGAAATATTAGGGATTGCCGGGTTGGCTGGCGCGGGTAAAACCGAATTGTGCAAAGCCTTGTTTGGTGCTACGCCAAGCCGTGTTGATCAGGGCGAGTTACAGGGTAAACCGTGGAAACCGCGCTCACCAGACCGCTCTGTTGCACAGGGGTTAGCTTTAGTACCAGAAGAGCGGCGCAAAGAAGGCATTTTCATTCACGAGGGTATCCCGATGAACCTGAGTGTGGCTGCCGATGACAGTTTTTCCCGCTGGAGCATCTTTAGCCGCCGCCAAGAGTTGCATTGGGCCAAAGAGCTGATTGCGCGCTTAGGGATACGCACTTCGTCACCGCAACAAACACTGGCCCGTCTGTCTGGTGGGAATCAGCAAAAAGTGGCAATTGGTAAGTGGCTGCGCGGGGATGCGCAAGTGCTGATTTTTGATGAGCCGACCAAAGGCGTGGATATCAAAGCTAAACAGGATTTATTCAATCTGATTGGCGGGTTAGCGCAACAGGGAAAAGGCATTATTTATGCATCCGGTGAATTCTCAGAATTGGTCGGTTTATGCCATCGTATCTGTGTGTTGTGGGATGGGCGTATTGTGGCCGAACTGAATGCCGCCGATATCGATGAAGAAACATTATTACTATTTTCAACCGGAGGAACGTCTCAGTGAGTAAAGAAATACCCCTGCCAGACGCGCAGCCATGGCGTCACCAGTTGTTTGATTTTCTCTACAAATGGGGGATGTTACTCACCGTTGTGGCGCTAATCGCGTTATTTGGCCTGGCCTCTGATAATTTCCTCGATCCGAATAATATCATCAATATTTTGCGCTCCATTGCCATTGTGACGGTGATTGCCATCGGAGTATCAATTTCCCTGTCAATTGGGGGCTTTGACTTGTCGGTCGGCTCCACCGCTTCGCTGGCCAATGCCATCGTGGTGTCGCTCTTTGTTTGGTATGGCTTTGGCACCACAGGGGCTATCATTCTGACCTTACTGGTCTGCACTCTGGTTGGCTTGTTTAATGCGTTTCTGATTGTGGTACTGAAAATCCCCGATATGCTGGCGACGCTTGCCAGTCTGTTCGTGATTCAAGGCGTGGCAATGACTTACAGCTACGGCGGCTCTATCACCCAGAATATGCTGCTACCCAGCGGAGATATGGCGGAAGGCGTCATTCCTGAGATGTTTTCAGCTCTGGGCCAAGTGCCCGTAATCGTGCTTATCATGTTAGCGGTAACGATTGTGGTGCAATTGTATTTATCGCTGACTAAACATGGCCGGCGGATGTATGCCATTGGCGGCAATCCGGAAGCGGCGCGTCTGGCGGGCATTCGGACAGTACGTTATCGCGTACTGGCTTATGTGTTGTCATCCCTGTTAGCAGCATTGGGCGGGATTTTACTGGCATCACGAATTGGCTCGTCACAAGTCAATGCCGGTGGCGGCTACCTGATGGATGCAGTGGCGGCGGCTTATATTGGTTTCTCGTTGGCCGGCTCAGGTAAGCCGAATGCTTTCGGTACCTTAATTGGCGCAGTGATCCTCGGGGTGCTGCAAAACGGCCTCGTGATGCTGTCAGTGCCTTACTATGCGATGGATATCATCAAAGGGCTAGTTCTGGCAATGGCGCTGGCACTGACCTATATTCATCAGAAGCGGTGAGTGGCGGCTCCCTTCCATTTGATTTTTATTTCAAAGGCCTTAACTGCTCATCCATTTGAGGCCTGACGAGCGAAAGTAGTTTGGGTGCGGCCAGCGCACTCATAGCATGCATGCTGTGAGTGCCGCCCAAGCCCAAAATACAAGCACGCAATAGGCGGATATTTAATTTAAAGGCATTCTTGCCGGGTCGGGATATTGATACTCAAACCCCAACTCACTGCAAATCTTGCTGCCATCAATCTCACGCGGCGCCTCTTCGATATCTTCAGGTGCAAACTCGGGTGGAGTTAGCTGTAATGCACGGGCGCACTCAGGATAGAAGTCACGTTTGCGTGGGTGGATCGGCGCACACAGATTGTAAATATGGCCGCCTCTGGGCAAATTAAGCAGCAGTTCGATTGCGGATATTACATCTTCCTGATGCACCAAATTAACCCCCAATGAACCGCCTTTCACATTGGTTTTACCCGCAAGAAAACGCCCCGGATGGCGATCTGTCCCCACCAGCCCTGACAGACGCAAAATATCCACTGAAGTATTGGGTAATTTATGCAGCCAGAGTTCAAGCTCAGCCAGTGTTTTTCCCGCAGTAGTCACGGGTTGTAGCGGAGAGTTTTCTTTAATTCGCCCCCGAGTTTCGCCATAGACCGAGGTCGAACTGGTAAAAATAATACGCGGCACACCAAACGCCAGCGCACTGTCGACGACCATCTGTACCGCTTGAAAATACTGTGCGCCGCCGTCAGTTGTGCGGCTGGCAGGCAAAGTAATAACCAGCGCATCCACCGCCATCAGCTGAGCCAAATCATCCGGATCGCAAATCAACTCCGGTGTCAGTTGCAATTGATAGCAATTAATCCCACTCATTCTGGCAGCTTCGACACCATCTGACGTGGTTTTACTTCCGACAACCTGTACTCCGCGGCGGACCAATGATTGCGCCAATGGCATACCCAGCCAGCCCAATCCAATAATGGCTACTTTTTTCATCTCAATTGCCCTCGACCGGTTCATACCGACAACCCACTCCATACTAATAACCTACGCCAATTAATGTAACCTAATAATTACTCAATATTATGAATCTATTTTCATTCATCGGCATAATCGCCATATGTAACAATTTTCTGCTCAAACTGACATCAAATAAAGTGATAACCGCTAAAAATAAAACCGTCGCTGGTCGATAGCTCGTGGCTTGTAGCCGGGAAATAAAGTGGTCAGGTGAAAAAAAGGTTGCGTGCTACCCGCAGGATGGTTTAGGTTGATTGACAGAAATTATGTTAGAAAGCCCAAGCAGAGAAACCACTATGAATCGCGTTCAATTTAATCACCATCATCACCATCATCCTGACTAGTCTTGCAGGCCGATGTGTGCTGGAAGACGGTTAACGAATCTTCCAGGTGGCGGTAGAACGCAATAGAGAAAGCCCTCGGAAGATTATCTTCCGAGGGCTTTTTTGTTGCTCACAATTTTATAAAGTTAAATTAAGAAGAGGATTACCATGTTGGATAAAACACGTTTACGCATTGCGATGCAAAAATCAGGCCGCCTCAGTGACGATTGCCACGAGTTGTTATCGCGCTGTGGGATTAAAATCAATTTACAACAACAGCGCCTGATTGCCTTTGCTGAAAACATGCCAATCGATATCCTGCGTGTGCGTGATGACGATATCCCGGGGCTAGTGATGGATGGCGTGGTTGATCTGGGGATTATTGGCGAAAATGTGCTAGAAGAAGAGTTACTAAGCCGCCGCGCTCAAGGTGAAGACCCACGCTATTTCACCTTGCGCCGCCTGGATTTTGGTGGTTGTCGTCTGTCGCTGGCGGCCTCACTGGACACCGAATACACCGGCCCGCAATGCCTACAAAATAAGCGTATCGCCACTTCTTACCCGCATATCTTAAAGCAATATCTTGATAAACAAGGTGTAACTTTTAAATCCTGTTTGCTGAACGGCTCAGTTGAAGTTGCACCCCGCGCCGGTTTGGCCGACGTCATCTGTGACTTGGTTTCCACCGGTGCCACATTGGAAGCCAACGGCCTGCGCGAAGTCGAAGTTATTTACCGCTCCAAAGCATGCCTGATTCAGCGTGATGGCGAAATGCCGGCTGATAAGCAACAACTGATTGACCGCCTAATGACCCGTATTCAGGGTGTCATTCAAGCTCGTGAATCCAAATACATCATGATGCACGCGCCAAGTGAGCGTCTGGACGAAATCATTACCCTGCTACCGGGTGCTGAACGCCCGACCATTCTGCCATTGGCCGGTGATAAGAGCCGCGTCGCAATGCACATGGTCAGTAGCGAAACTCTGTTCTGGGAAACCATGGAAAAACTGAAGGCGCTGGGTGCCAGCTCCATTCTGGTATTACCTATTGAAAAAATGATGGAGTAACCCATGCAGCCGACGAATTTCAATACATTGATCGACTGGCAGCAATGCAGTGAAGAGCAACAAAAAGCGCTCTTGAGCCGCCCGGCAATCAATGCATCAGAGCGGATAACCGCGACAGTTAGTGAAATCCTTGACAGGGTGAAAGCTGAGGGCGACAGCGCCCTGCGCGATTTTAGCCAGCGCTTTGATACCGTGCAGGTAGCAGATATCCGTATCAGCAGTGACGAAATAGCCGCTGCTGCTGGGCGTTTGAATGACAATATCAAACAAGCTATGGCACAAGCGGTACGTAATATTGAAATTTTCCATAACGCACAGAAAATGCCAGTGGTAGATGTTGAAACGCAACCGGGGGTGCGCTGTCAGCAAATCACTCGCCCGATTGCCTCCGTCGGCCTGTATATTCCCGGTGGCTCAGCGCCGCTGTTGTCTACTGTACTGATGCTTGGCACGCCAGCACGCATTGCCGGTTGCCAGCGCGTAATTTTATGTTCGCCACCGCCGATTGCTGATGAAATTTTGTATGCGGCACAATTATGCGGAATTAAAGAAGTATTCCAAATTGGCGGAGCACAAGCCATTGCCGCGATGGCATTTGGGAGTGAGTCCGTGCCGAAAGTGAATAAAATTTTCGGACCCGGTAATGCTTATGTCACAGAAGCAAAACGTCAGGTCAGCCAACGTTTGGACGGTGCTGCGATTGATATGCCAGCAGGCCCATCTGAAGTGTTGGTTATCGCCGACAGCGGTGCTACACCGGCGTTTATTGCCTCTGACTTACTGTCCCAAGCCGAGCACGGCCCAGACTCACAAGTGGTCCTACTGACGCCAGATGCCGCTATCGCTCAAGCGGTGGCAGTCGAAGTTGAACGGCAACTCCAGCAGTTATCACGTGCCGATATCGCCCGTCAGGCGCTAGAAAGCAGCCGCTTGATCATCACCAAAGATTTGCAGCAATGTATTGATATCAGTAATCAATACGGGCCAGAGCACTTGATTCTGCAAATCCGTCAACCAGAAGATATTATTGATAAAATTGATAATGCCGGCTCGGTATTCATGGGGGACTGGTCGCCAGAATCTGCCGGGGATTATGCCTCTGGCACCAACCACGTGTTACCGACTTATGGTTATACCTCAACGTATTCGAGTCTTGGATTAGCGGATTTTGTCAAACGGATGACAGTTCAACAATTAACGCCGCAAGGTTTGCTGGGTCTGGCATCAACCATTGAAACGCTGGCTCAAGCTGAACAACTCACCGCCCACAAAAACGCCGTCACCCTACGTGTCGCTGCCCTGACAGCCGCCAATAAGGAGCAAGCATGAGTAAGTCCACCAATGTCACTGAACTGGCCCGAGCCAACGTCCGTGCCCTGACCCCTTATATGTCTGCCCGCCGCTTGGGTGGCAACGGTGATGTGTGGCTCAATGCCAACGAATACCCGTTGGCGACGCAATACCAACTCACGGCACAAACTTTCAACCGCTATCCTGAATGCCAACCCGCGTTGGTTGTCGAGCGCTATGCGGCATACGCCGGTTTAGACACTGATCAAGTGTTGGTCAGTCGAGGGGCCGATGAAGGTATTGAGCTGCTGATTCGCGCTTTCTGCGAACCGGGTAAAGATGCCATTTTGTTCTGCCCTCCAACCTATGGCATGTATGCGGTTAGCGCTGAAACCTTTGGTGTTGAACTGCGCACGGTACAAACTAAAACCGATTGGCAGTTAGATTTGCCAGCTATTAAAGAAAGTCTGGAGCGGGTGAAGCTGATTTATATTTGCAGCCCAAATAATCCAACGGGGAATTTGATCAACTCAGCTGACTTGCGTGAAGTGCTGGAGCTAGCACAAGGCCGCGCTATCGTGGCTATCGATGAAGCCTATATTGAATTCTGCCCTCAGGCCTCAGTCAGCACTTGGCTAAAAGATTATCCGAATTTAGTCATTTTGCGCACCTTGTCGAAAGCCTTTGCATTGGCCGGCTTACGTTGTGGCTTTACGCTGGCTAACAACGATATCATCCAATTGCTGCTTAAAGTGATTGCGCCCTACCCATTATCAACACCCGTTGCGGATATTGCGGCGCAAGCACTCAGCCCACAGGGCCTTGAGCAAATGCGCCAAAGAGTAAATGAAGTGAAAGCCAATCGTGAATGGCTAGAAAATGCACTGCAAGACTGTGCCTGTGTCGAGCAAGTATTTACCAGTGAGAGTAACTACTTATTAGCGCGATTTACGGCCTCCAGCAGTGTGTTCAAGACATTGTGGGATCAGGGCATTATTTTGCGTGACCAAAATAAGCAACCTGGGTTATCCAATTGCTTGCGCATTACTATCGGTACCCGTCAAGAGTGTGAACGCGTCATTGCCGCCCTAGCGCCACTGCCCGGTGTTGATAGCCCAAATAATACAAATAAAACTAAGAATACCTCCAGCCTGCGGAAGGAAACGATATGAGCCAGAAATTTCTTTTTATTGACAGAGACGGCACCTTAATTGCCGAGCCACCGGAAGACTATCAAGTTGACCGGCTGGATAAACTGGCGCTGGAGCCAGGTGTTATTCCGGCATTACTGGCACTGCAAAAAGCAGATTACCGTTTGGTGATGATAACTAACCAGGATGGCTTGGGGACCAGCAGTTTCCCGCAGGAAACTTTCGATCCGCCGCACAACCTGATGATGCAGATTTTCAGCTCCCAGGGGATCGATTTTGAACAGGTTTTAATTTGCCCACACTTACCGGCAGACAACTGTGATTGCCGCAAGCCAAAAACAGCATTAGTGGAAAGCTATCTGGCCGAAGGCGTGATGAATAGCGCCAACAGCTACGTTATCGGCGACCGTGAGACAGACCTGCAACTGGCGCAAAACATGGGTATCAGCGGCTTGCGTTACCAGCGTGATGGTTTGAATTGGCCACAAATTGCCCAACAACTGACGCAACGTGACCGCCATGCCCACGTAAATCGTGTCACCAAAGAAACGGCCATTGATGTCGATGTTTGGCTGGACCGCGAAGGGGGTAGCAAGATCAAAACTGGCGTCGGTTTCTTCGACCATATGCTGGATCAAATCGCGACTCACGGCGGTTTTCGTATGGATATTCAAGTCAGTGGCGATCTATATATTGATGACCATCACACGGTTGAAGATACCGCACTAGCACTGGGCGAGGCGATTAACAACGCATTGGGTGACAAACGCGGTATTGGCCGCTTTGGTTTTGTGCTGCCAATGGATGAATGCTTGGCTCGTTGTGCACTGGATATTTCCGGTCGCCCGCATTTGGAATACAAAGCCGAATTTAACTATCAGCGGGTGGGTGACCTTAGCACCGAGATGGTCGAGCATTTCTTCCGCTCCCTCTCCTATGCTATGGCTTGCACCCTGCACCTGAAAACCAAAGGCCGCAATGATCACCACCGGGTAGAGAGCCTATTTAAAGTGTTTGGCCGTACCTTGCGCCAGGCTATTCGTGTTGAGGGCAATACCCTACCAAGTTCCAAGGGAGTCCTGTAATGGATGTGGTGATTCTGGATACGGGTTGCGCCAACCTCTCCTCTGTCACCTACGCGGTGCAGCGTTTAGGTTATGCCCCAGTTATCAGTCGTGACCCGGAAATTGTGCTACGCGCCGATAAGCTATTTTTACCGGGAGTTGGCACAGCTCATGCAGCAATGGAGCAGTTGAAACAACGCGAACTTATCGAGTTGATTAAAAGTTGTACTCAGCCAGTGTTGGGCATCTGTCTCGGTATGCAATTGCTGGCATCCAGCAGTGAAGAAAGCGGCGGGATTGAGACGCTCGGTGTTATTGATACGCCGGTAAAACAGATGATGGACTTCGGTTTGCCACTGCCGCATATGGGTTGGAATCAGATTACCGCGCAAGCGGGCAATCATCTGTTCCGTGGTATCCCAGACGGAACTTATTTCTACTTTGTGCACGGATATGCAATGCCAATATGCCCAAATACCATCGCCCAAGCCAATTACGGCGAGCCGTTTACCGCCGCAGTCGAAAAAGACAACTTCTTTGGCGTGCAGTTTCATCCGGAACGCTCCGGAGCGGCTGGAGCCCAACTGCTGAAAAACTTTCTGGAGATGTAAGCACCATGATTATTCCCGCTTTGGATTTGATCGACGGCAAGGTGGTGCGTTTGCATCAGGGCGATTACGGCCAACAACGTGACTATGGCAATCATCCCTTGCCGCGCTTACAGGATTATCAGCAGCAAGGTGCTCAGGTATTACATTTGGTCGATTTGACTGGCGCTAAAGATCCCGCCGCCCGTCAAATTCCCTTATTACGTGAGTTATTGGCCGGTGTTGATGTGCCGGTACAGGTCGGTGGTGGCATCCGTAATGAGCAAGATGTTGTCGCACTGCTTGAAGCCGGCGCTACACGGGTTGTCGTCGGCTCAACCGCCGTTAAACAGCCGGAAATAGTGCAACAATGGTTTGAGCGTTATGGTGCAGAAGCCATTGTGCTGGCGCTGGATGTACGCATTAATGAAGCAGGTCGCAAAGAAGTGGCTATCAGTGGCTGGCAGGAAAACTCTGATACGACTTTGGAGCAGATTGTTGAACAATATCTACCTTTCGGCCTAAAACATGTGCTGTGCACAGATATCTCTCGCGATGGCACCTTAAGTGGCTCGAATGTCGAGCTGTATCAGGAAGTGTGCCAGCGCTACCCACAAGTGGCGTTCCAAGCCTCCGGTGGCATTGGCTGTCTGGATGATATTGCCCGCCTTCGCGGTAGCGGTGTACAAGGGGTGATTGTTGGCCGCGCACTATTGGACGGTAAATTTAACGTGAAGGAGGCTATTGCATGCTGGCAAAACGTATAATTCCTTGTCTGGATGTGAAAGACGGTCAAGTAGTTAAAGGCGTCCAATTCCGAAATCATGAAATCATTGGTGATATCGTGCCCTTGGCACAGCGTTATGCACAAGAAGGTGCCGATGAGCTGGTATTTTACGATATCACTGCCTCATCTGATGGCCGCGTCGTCGATAAAAGCTGGGTGTCACGGGTGGCAGAAGTTATTGATATTCCGTTCTGTGTCGCCGGCGGGATTAAGAGTGTGGAAGATGCTGGCCAGATTCTGACATTCGGTGCCGATAAAATCTCCATCAACTCGCCTGCACTAGCCGATCCGACGTTGATCACCCGCCTGGCAGAGCGCTATGGCGTACAATGTATTGTGGTCGGTATTGATACTTGGTATGACACAGAAAGTGACAGTTATCAGGTTTATCAATTTACCGGCGACGAAAAACGGACCAAAGCCACCACCTGGCAGACCGAAGATTGGATAAAAGAAGTTCAGTTACGCGGTGCCGGTGAAATTGTGCTGAATATGATGAATCAGGATGGCGTGCGTAACGGTTATGATTTGCGCCAATTAAAACAGATGCGATCCAGTTGCCATGTCCCGCTGATCGCCTCTGGCGGCGCAGGAACACCAGAGCACTTCCTTGAAGCATTCCGTGATGCAGATGTCGATGGTGCGCTGGCAGCCTCAGTGTTCCATAAGCAAATTATTAATATCGGCGAATTGAAAAAGTATTTGTCTGAACAAGGCGTGGAGATAAGAGTGTGTTAAGCGAACAACAAATTAACCAACTGGATTGGGAAAAAGTCGACAATCTGATGCCTGCCATCGTTCAGCATGCCGTATCTGGCGAAGTTTTGATGATGGGGTATATGAACAAAGAAGCATTGGCGGTGACGGAAGAAACCGGCAAAGTCACCTTCTTCTCTCGGACTAAACAGCGTTTATGGACCAAAGGTGAAAGCTCCGGCCACTTCCTGAATGTCGTGAATATCTACCCTGACTGTGACAATGATACCCTATTGATTCTGGTCAATCCTATTGGCCCGACCTGTCATTTAGGCAATGACAGTTGCTTCGCACCTGCGGCTAGCGACTGGAGTTTTTTGTATCAACTAGAACAGTTGTTGGCATCACGTAAATCAGCGGACCCAGCCAGTTCTTACACGGCAAAATTGTATGCCAGTGGGACTAAACGTATCGCGCAGAAAGTCGGCGAAGAAGGGGTGGAAACAGCCCTTGCCGCAACAGTGAATGACCGTGAAGAACTGACTAACGAAGCTTCAGACTTGATGTATCACTTGCTAGTGTTATTACAAGATCAAGATTTGAATCTGAGCAAAGTGATAGGCCGTCTACGCGAACGCCACGAGAAATAATCTTCTTATTGGCTTTCTTGCTGATAAAAGAAAAACGCCCTCGATTTATCATCAGGGGCGTTTGTTATTGAGATAAGCCTTTAAAATCAGCGAATACCAAGTCTAGCTCGCAAACTGCTAAATGGATTACTCCATCCACTCAGTATGGAAGACGCCGTCTTTATCAGTACGTTTGTAGGTATGCGCACCAAAATAATCGCGCTGAGCCTGAATCAAATTGGCTGGCAGCACGGCTGAACGGTAGCTATCGTAATAGTTAATTGCAGCAGAGAATGTTGGTGTCGGGATACCGTTTTGAACCGCGTAAGACACGACATCACGCAGTGCTTGCTGGTATTCATCAGCAATTTGCTTGAAGTATGGTGCCAACAGCAAGTTTGCGATATCGGCATTTTCTGCATATGCGTCAGTGATTTTTTGCAAGAACTGAGCGCGAATAATGCAACCCGCGCGGAAAATCTTAGCGATCTCACCGTAATGCAGATCCCAATTATTTTCTTCTGAAGCCGCTTTCAACTGAGAGAAACCTTGCGCGTAAGAAACGATTTTGCCCAGATACAACGCACGTCGGATTTTTTCGATAAACTCAGCTTTATCGCCAGCGAAAGGCTTCACTGTCGGGCCGGTCAGCACTTTAGATGCCGCAACACGCTGGTCTTTAAGAGAAGACAAGTAACGGGCAAATACCGATTCAGTGATCAATGTTAATGGCTCACCTAAGTCCAGAGAACTTTGGCTGGTCCACTTACCTGTACCTTTGTTAGCGGCTTCATCCAGAATCACGTCAACCAAATATTTACCATCTTCATCTTTCTTGGTGAAAATATCTTTGGTGATATCGATCAGGTAGCTATTGAGTTCGCCTTTGTTCCACTCAGCAAAAGTACTCGCCAGCTCTTCGTTGCTCAAGCCCAAAGACTGTTTCAGCAAAGAGTAAGCTTCGGCGATCAACTGCATATCACCATATTCGATACCGTTGTGAACCATTTTAACGTAATGACCAGCACCGTCTGCACCGATATAAGCAACACAAGCGTCACCATCATCAGCACGCGCAGCAATTTTCTCGAGAATTGGCGCGACCAGTTCGTAGGCTTCTTTCTGGCCACCAGGCATGATTGAAGGGCCTTTCAATGCCCCCTCTTCGCCACCGGAAACGCCAGTGCCGATAAAGTTAAAGCCTTGCTCAGAAAGTTCACGATTGCGACGGATGGTATCTTTGTAGTAAGTATTACCACCATCAATCAGAATGTCACCTTTATCAAGGTGCGGCGTCAGTGAAGCGATGGTCTTGTCAGTTGCTTCACCCGCTTTCACCATCAGCAGGATGCGGCGCGGTTTTTCCAGTGAATCAACAAACTCTTCAACGGTATAGCTCGGAACCAAGTTTTTACCTGGATTCTCAGCGACCACTTCGTCGGTCTTGTCTGATGAACGGTTAAAGATAGAAACGGAATAGCCGCGGCTTTCGATGTTGAGCGCCAGGTTACGGCCCATCACCGCCATACCGACAACGCCGATCTGTTGTTTGGACATTAAAAAACTCCTGTCTGAAGGATGACACCTGTTATCGGTTTTGAAGCCAACAGGTTTTTGATGTGGGAAACATGTTAACTCAGGATTATGTCAGCTGGGTAGTGATTGGTGCGATAGATAGCACAACTGACCAGTTGCTGCGCGCAATGGTTTGCTTTCTCAGTGTGAACCGCCAAAGTGGTTTGATTTATGGCACTGATAAGTATAAAAAAAGCAATCACATGGATTGCTTTTTTTATATCCGAATTGGCTCATGCCATAAATTCTTTTAGCCAGGCTTTAAACTCAGCACCTTGTTTGGGATGACGAAGGCCATAAGCGACATAAGCCTGCATATAACCGAGTTTCTCACCGCAGTTATAGGATTGCCCAGTCAAAGCAACCGCATCAACGGGTTCTTTCTCTGCCAATGCATCAATAGCATCAGTTAGCTGAATACGACCCCAAGCGCCGGGCTTGGTTTGTTCCAGCAATGGCCAAATATCAGCAGACAAAACATAGCGCCCGACAGCCGACAGGTTTGATTGCAAGTCAACAGGGCTTTGTGGTTTTTCAACCATGGCTTTAATCCGGCTACTTTCACCCGGCGCTAAATCAGACTTCTCACATGAGATAACCGAGTAGTTTGATAACGCCTCAGGTTCGACTGAATGCACTAATACTTGGCTAGTTCCAGTCTCTTCAAAGCGCTTGACCAATTGAGCAAGATTATCTCGAGTCAAATCTGACTTCGCATCATCAATCAGAACATCCGGCAACAACACAGCGAATGGCTCATTCCCCACGAGCGGTTTGGCACACAACACGGCATGGCCCAAGCCTTCAGGGTGGCCTTGGCGAATATGCATGATGGTCACACCCGGTGGACAGATTGATTGCACTTCTTCCAATAACTGGCGCTTAACACGCGCCTCTAGCATGGCTTCTAGCTCATAAGACGTATCGAAATGGTTTTCTACCGCATTTTTTGACGAGTGGGTTATCAAAATGATTTCTTTAATGCCGGCAGCAACACATTCGTTAACTACATATTGAATTAATGGCTTATCGACAATAGGCAGCATTTCTTTTGGAATGGCTTTTGTGGCTGGAAGCATTCTCATGCCTAGGCCTGCTACTGGGATCACTGCTTTCAATTTGGTCATAATTAACCTACTGATTTCTTGAGGCGAATTTAAAATCTTTATCCATTCAGCCGCTAAGCCGACGTTAGTTGATTTGCTGCTTTAGCCAGGCTGTAAAATTCTCACCTTCGGTATTATGGCGAACACCATAAGTAACAAAGGCTTTCATATAGCCCAATTTATCACCGCAATCATGAGATTTACCGGTCATATGGAAAGCCTCAACAGGCTCCTGCTCCATTAACATCGCGATGGCATCAGTAAGCTGAATTTCATCACCAGCACCACGAGGGGTTTTCTTCAGCAGTGGCCAAATGTCTTTTGATAACACATAGCGCCCAACTACAGCGAGGTTAGACGGCGCCTCGTCGACGGAAGGTTTCTCAACAACGGCAGTCATCAGGGTACTCTCACCCGGAGCTAAATCGACATGTCCGCAATCAGCAATACCATACTTGGAAACATCCGCTTTCGGTACCGGCTCTACCATGATTTGGCTACGCCCGGTCTCCTCAAAGCGCTTAATCATGCTGGCAAGGTTTTCTTTAGATAAATCCGCCGTTGAATCATCAAGCAAGACGTCTGGCAGCAATACGATGAACGGGTTATCGCCCACCATCGGTTGCGCGCAGAGCACGGCGTGCCCCAGCCCTTTGGCATGACCTTGGCGCACCTGCATGATAGTGACATCAGGTGGACAAATATTCTTAATTTCTTTTAATAACTGGCGCTTAACGCGTGATTCCAGCGCAGCTTCCAGTTCAAAAGATGTATCGAAATGGTTTTCTATCGCGTTTTTGGAGGAGTGGCTTACCAACACAATCTCCTTGACCCCGGCAGCAACGCACTCATTCACAATATATTGAATTAGGGGTTTATCTACCACTGGCAGCATTTCTTTCGGAATTGCCTTGGTGGCTGGCAACATACGAGTGCCTAGCCCGGCAACAGGAATGACTGCTTTCAAACATTTCATTGATATGACCTCTTCAACTTTAAACAGTTAAATGCGGAGGGATTAATTTATAAGCTTAGCGAAACAATCTGGAATTATTCATTATTATTTTATAGTGCCAAAGCTTACATCAGAATGTTCCTGATTACATTCTTAAAATATCAGTAAATATTTCATATTGTGTAGCCATCAAAAGAACCGAGTGAATGCTACGCCATTAAAAACAACAATCTTATAACTTCATTAAAATATAAAAAATAAAATATCACTTACCCACTATTTCATTATATAAATCAATATAACTTGATGCCATTTTCTCCGATGTAAAATGCTCCAAAAAACGATTTCGTGCATTGCAACCAAACTCTGCTGATAACTCTACATCATTCCATAATTGATCCATTGCAGATCTCAATGCAATAGGATCTGATGGCGGTACAACCAACCCAGTTTGCTGATCAATATTAATAAAAGTTGTACCTGTACCTATTTCACTCGATATGAGCGGTTTGCCATACATGGCACCTTCTAATAAGGTAATACCAAAGGCTTCAGATCGTAAATGAGAAGGGAAAACCACAGCAAAACAAAGAGACAATAGTGCAGTTTTATCTTCATCAGATACAGCACCGAGGAAAAAGACATTCTGAATATTTAGCTCTTCGACTTGAGATTTTAATTCTGACTCAATAGGGCCAGCACCTACGATAACAATTGGATATGAGGAATTCTTAGCTGCTTCAATAAGAATATGCAAACCTTTATAATACCGAAAAGCGCCAATAAACAGGAAAAAACGAGGGCCAAACTTATCCTGCCAAAATGCCAGTCGCTCTGAAGATGGCGTAGGATAGGAGGCCTCATCAAGACCATAGGGAATAACACTGACCTTATTTGCGAACCTCTTCAGCGTTAAACTGGTTGCTACATAATTCGGTGAAGCGGCAACAATTCGAGTCACATCACCAAGGAATCGATTCATTAATGGTGAATATATTTTTAATATATTCTTCTGTTTTACGATATCAGAATGGTAGCTTACTACTGTAGGTTTTTTTATGCCTGATATAAAATGAACCATATCCATAAATGGGAATGGAAAATGATAATGAATAATATCGGCCTGCTGAGCAAGATTTTTAAAGGTTTTTAAAGCTTGGAAAGAAAAAGGTGTTGAAGCCACTTCAATATTAATTGGGGAGCAATATGTCGTGTGCGACCCTATTTCTTTATTAACAACATTACCTCGTTTACTTAAAGAAAGGACAGTTGAGTCAATACCTTTCTTCGCCCCACTTTCGCATAATTGAAAAATAACCTGCTCGATGCCACCAAACGAATCGGGGTAATACGTTTTATAAAAATGCAATACTTTTAACATTGTATTATTATACCTGCTTATAGGCTTTTATTGTTTCCTGAGCGCATCGCTGCCATGAGAATGTTCCTGCTCTAATGAGACCCATCTCTATTGCTTTATTTCGCCAATTTTCATCTTCCAAGCTCTGTATAATCGCAGACCTCAATCCATCGACATCCAATGCATCGCACATTAAACCCGAATCACCTAAAACCTCGGGTAATGAGGCAGCATTAGAGCAAGCAACCGGTACACCCGATGCCATAGCTTCAAGAACAGGTAACCCAAACCCTTCATATAATGAAGGAAATAAAAATGTTCTCGCCCCCGAGAAAAGTAAAGGCAGATCTTCTGCACTTAGGTAACCAAGATATAATAACCAGCCTTGTTGCGTAGCCAACTCAAATCGACGATGTATAGACTCACTATTCCAACCTGAAAAACCACAGATTACTAGTGGAAAACGCGAGCGAAGATCTAAAGGCAATCTTTCATAAGCATCAAGTAGCGTTGCAATATTCTTTCTTGGTTCAATAGTGCCAGTAAATAGCGTGTACTGCCCTGCGGTTAATCCTAGTTTTGTCATTAAACTTTGTAAGGTAGTATAATTCCGAGGATAAAAATCACCACTACTGGCTAACGGCGCTGTTACAATCTTTTCAATAGGGTAATCGAAATACTCTGCTAACTCTTTTCGGGTAAACTCAGAATCCGTAATTAAGACTTTTGCTCTTTTTATTGTGAGCAAGAGTTCTTTTTGCATATATCGGACACGATTCTCAGGATGGCACTGGGGCCATTTGAAAATAGAAAGGTCGTGAAAAGTTGCAACAGCATTATTAACTCGAGGAGGTAAATAAAAATTAGGGCTATGATATATGAAACTCTTATACGGTCTTAATGCCAAACTTTTCAACCAAGGTGCAGAAAGACGATATAACTCACTAGCAACTGCACTATTTTTTACAATATTTTTTAACCCTGAAGTTGCACTTGATTCCATATTGGGCTCAGGCAAATTTCGAGATATTTTTCTACCTTGCAAAAATAACAGATTAAAGACTTCATCACTATTTTTCAATTCCCGAGCTAATTCATATGTATAGCGGCCAATACCTGTCAATGGATACTTGATTGAATCAGTGCCAAATACCACTTTCATTATTTATCTTCCAGCATCCAACGTAATGTCTCTTCCAATGGTGGTGTATTCCATCCATCAACAATACTTTGTAATTTTCCAGAGTCACCACATAACGATTTAACTTCATTGGCCCGGACGAAAGCAGGGTTAACACGAATAATTAGCTTATGTGAGGTTATTTCCTCACATAGAGCAACGACTTCACGTAATGAGTAAGTCCTTCCAGAACAAACATTGACGGTTTCACCTACAGGTTTTGCCATCAATAACCCTAAATAAGCTTTCACCAAGGCTCTGACATCAGTAAAATCACGCCATACATCCAAATTACCTAGTTCGATTTCATCCGCTTTACGCTTAAAATGAGAAACTATTTTTGGCAATAAGAAATTATCGGATTGCCCGACGCCAGTATAATTGAAAGGGCGGACAATAATAATTGGTAATTTGCCTGACCAAAGCTTGGCCATATATTCCATAGCTAACTTACTTACTGCATAATCATTTGCCGGATTAACTGCAGCAGTTTCACTCAGCATGCCTTCTTGCGCATTACCATAAACATTAGCACTGCTGGCAAGTAATACAGCTTCAATATTTTCAGCAACATTACTCAGAGCAGCCAATAAATTCCGGGTACCGACAATGTTTACATCATAAAAAGCGGCAGCATCACCATGGCCTACGAAAGCAATTGCAGCCAAGTGGACAACAAGGTTAGGTTTGACTTGCTCAATAGCTGAATTCAGCCCCGCCACATCAAGTAAATCTACTTGAAAATAATCTGGATTATCTAAAGGCTGAGAACCTAAACCGAATACCCGATAACCGGCAGCGGATAATTCCGCTGCCATATAATGGCCGGTAAATCCCTGAATACCGGTGATCAGGGCACGCTTGCCATTCATTATCATTAGAATGAGAAACCTTGCTTATTACGACGAAGGTCTTCTTCTACCATCATCTGACAGAGTTCTTCTAAAGTCGTTTTTGGCTCCCAACCTAGCACGTCTTTTGCTTTTTGTGGATTACCAATCAACAGCTCAACTTCTGCTGGGCGATAGAACTTAGGATTAACTTTTACTAAAGTTTTCCCAGTTGCTGTATCAATCCCAACTTCATTTTCATCTTTGCCTTCAAAACGCAAATTAAAACCAGCAGCTTTAAATGCCATCGAGACAAAATCGCGGACAGTCTCTGTACGGTTTGTTGCCAGAACAAAAGTATCAGGCACATCGGCTTGCAGCATACGCCACATACCTTCTACATATTCTTTAGCAAAGCCCCAATCGCGTTTGGCATCCATATTCCCTAACTCAAGAATATCCAATTTACCTAATTTAATTTTTGCGACTGAGTCTGTAATTTTACGGGTAACAAATTCGCGTCCGCGCAATGGCGATTCGTGATTAAAGAGGATACCGCTGCAACCAAAAATACCGTAACTTTCACGATAATTAATCGTCATCCAGTGCGCGTATAATTTAGCTACACCATAAGGACTACGCGGATAAAATGGCGTTTCTTCAATTTGAGGTATTGCCTGAACTTTACCAAACATTTCAGAGGTAGAGGCCTGGTAAAAGCGAATTTTCGTATTAACTATACGAATGGCTTCTAATAAGTTTAGCGGACCAAGGCCAGTGATCTCTGCGGTTGTTGCTGGTTGGTCAAAAGAAACACCAACAAAACTTTGAGCCGCTAAATTATACACTTCGGTTGCTTGGGTAGTTTGCAACAAGCGAATACTAGCAGAAAGATCTGTGAGGTCGTATTCAACCAAATGCAGATTAGGATGTTTATCAATACCTAACTCTTCAATACGCCAGAAGTTTACAGAACTGGTACGACGATAGGTACCATAAACTTTATAGCCTTTCTCAAGTAACAATTCCGCAAGATATGCACCATCTTGGCCTGTAATACCGGTAATAATTGCAGTTTTCATATTCATAAAATTATCCACATTCAATTTATTTAACTATTCACTAGTTGTTCGTTTTCCGTAATTAGAACATCTAACAACTGTTGCGCACTCTGTTCCCACGTTTGCCAATTAATCTTACTTGGGTTGGGTATTTTGTTCGCATCATAAAGTACAAGCCAGTCCTGTATCACAATTGCTAAATCATTAGGATCTAGTCCTGAAAAATACAAAGCATTATCACCTGCGACCTCTCTAAACACAGGAATATCTCGAGCTATTATAGGCAAGTTATGCTGTGCAGCTTCAATGAGTGGTAAACCAAAACCTTCCCCTTGACTTGCAGATATTAAGCAATCACATTTTTTGTATATATTTTCGAGAAATTCATCGCTAATACCTTCAAGCCAGAACAATCGCTTATTTAATTCAGGGTGAGAATGTAATTTCTCTATAAACGGTTCAACCATCCAACCTTGTTTGCCTACAATAACTAAATTTATATCTACCCCTTTATTCCAAAGCAATTCAAATGCAGAGAGTGTTTGAGAATGTCCTTTGCGCGGTTCTATTGTGCTAACTGTTAAAAATGATTGACGTAATCCTAATTGGGTAAGAATAAAACTAGAACATTGAGGCATTCCTTGGGACGGGCAAGAATTATTTAAATCAGCACCTAGATGGAACCAGTTTATATCAAACCTTTTTATTTTTTCAACTTTATTGTTTTGAATCCAGCACTGCAACTCTTTACATACAGTTTCTGAAATACACACAACACCAGTAAATTCAGTAATTATATTCAACCATCGACGAAATAAAGAACCCTCATTCTCCGGAAAAAAGTGTGGCTGTAAAACGGGTAAAATATCATATACCATAAAGTATATTTTTACGCCTCTATCATACCATTCTTTTAACGAGTTTTGTTGTTCAAACACGACGCCAGTATTGAAATCGAGACCTAAAAAAAGATCATCACTCCAGACATCTACAACCTCGTCATTCACAAAATCATCCGGTATTCCTAGTAATTCACAGGTAAACTTACGAGCATATCTATATCCTGACTGACCAGCAGTGGCATAGATAGCATCCACCACATATCCATCTGGTGGATTTGAAATAAATTGCTTTAAAAGTGCACGAACAACTCTTTGTATTCCAGTTCTTAAATCAACAATTACGAGTGCAGAAACATCTATTAATAACTGTTTATGCTGTGGTTTAGGTGGGAAATTTCGAGCCAGAACGGTTGCAACATCAGGAAGTAATTCATTAGTAAGTAACTGTGGTTTTTGAATTATCTTGTTTATTAAAGCATAAAAATTTGCAGTTTCTTCTTTATAAGAACTCTCAATAGCATGCATATACTTTTCAGCACATTTCACTGGAGTATGCTGTGAATGTAACAATTCCAACCCAGAACGACCTAATTCATCTCGAGCTTTTTTATCTCTATATAATACGGTCAAAGCTTCTATAAGTTCTTCATCAGAAAATTTTTCAGGTAACTTACACACAACATGATCGGGTAAATCAGCCATTGAACCATTAGCATTTACAATTGTCGCTACACCATAATTTAAGCAATCAAGCACTGCTGCAGATGTCTCACCAAGTGATAAATCACGTAATTGAACACAAACATCAGCTGAAGATAGCCATAATTTATACGCAGTTTGATCTGTCCAACCTGTAATACTAACTCTATCATTATTGTTAATTATTTTCCCGAGGATAAGATTGTAATCTTGATCCAGACTTTCTCCTACAAAAACCAATCTACATGAAGAATCATTAGCCATTGGAGATGCTAACCAAGCATTTAATAATCTATGATTGAGTTTATGTGAGCCTAAAAATCCGAAGCTACAAACTACAAACTCATTATCTCTAATATCTAATTTATCACGAGAAACAGGTTTATTAGAATAATCATTATTAGCCGTAGTTCTTAAAAGAGGAATTGAGAACCAATCATTTGATGAATCATATCCATAATAAAATGATGCTAAACGCTTTGAAACATCCGAATGATAAATGACACCTAGAGCCTTTTGCAAAACTCTTAAATTACATGGGTAATTCCTCACAGAGCCATTATTTTCTCTATTGCGATAATATTCTATAACTGCGGGCCAGCCATGTGAATATAATATTTCTGTAACTAAACCATAAGGATTATTATTAATAGTTAGGCTTAAATTCAATATCAAATCAGGGATGAAAAAATCATGTAAAACAATAACTCCGGGGATCTCCATAAGTAATGGAATCATATGCACATGATAAGGAGAGTTACCAAAATGGTATAATACTCTATCATAATTTTCATGGTTATTACGGAATTCACTGCTATTTAAAATAGTGCAGTTAGATAAAATCCAAGAGTCAGTAATCTCTTCAGGCTGTTCATATATAACATCAATAGAGTAATAACGGGCCAACTCAGGTAAAAGCTCAGCACTATAATCACTTATCCCACACCTATCTGGTGGTAAGGGTGAAATATAAGCAAGACGCAAGTTTTTTATTGGATCATCTACTTTTAATTTATTATTACCGTAAAATAAAGATCTTAAGTTATCACAAATTATTATTGCTGACTCTAGATGGGATGTCAGGAATAATTCTGTGATATTTATTTTATTAATTTCTTTTGAAGAAAATAAATCATGATATATAAAAAATTCAAATTTAAAAATAATATCAGCGTTTAACAAATTTTCTTTCTTTGTCTGAAGCCATTTTTTATATTCTTGACTAGAGTCAATGTGATAACTTAACTCGTTAGCTAGTATAACTGCCGTAGGTATATGTAATGTAGACTTATTGATGTTGGTTACAGCATTATCATCAAATCCCTCAAAGAAAGAAGTCATTAATAACACATCAACCTTCAAATTTAAAACAAATAAATCTCTAATATTACAAGCTAATTCATTTCTAACTTCTCTTTCTTTACCATCTGCTTTAATTAAAGTCAAAGAGTCCCACACTTTAATTTTATCTTGTGATAAAAAACCAGAAAATTCGTCACGAATGAATGATATAGAATCAGATAACATACCATTCAATACTAATATTACAGTATCATCCCGAGATAATTTTATAACTTTCTTTATAATATTTATTATTTCCAAAGACTTTTCATTCTCTGGGCCTAAAACCTGAACTCCTTGCATATCAATTGCTATGCGCATTAATGTCTACCTTATTATTCTTAACTATAATTAAATTTAACCAACAGAATTGTAAGCAATATAATAAAATCCCATTTTATATATCCATTGAATCTTTGTTATTTTTTCTCTTACGAAGTTGTGTATAAATTTCATTTGCACGAGGAGACAATAGTTCACTTCCCTGTTGAGATGTACGCTTTATAGTTGGGCTAGATTTAACATTAAGGCGGTAATAAATACTTTTTAATTTTGAATAGAGCCTGAGTTTTTTCGCTATAAATACTATTTTTCTTCTTAGATTAGGCCTCTTTGAAATAAAATAAATAATCTTCCGAATTCCTGGTTTTATTTTATTTTTACTCTGCTGCATAAATGTTGAAGGTAAAATAAATATTAATGCTTTCTTCAACAATCTAAGTGGTGCTGTTATTTTCCAAGAAGTACTTGAGTATATCGCTTTTATTTGCTCATGACTCTCAATCAGCTTTAATTCTAATGTATTTTTCTCATTTATTAATCTAAGGGAAAGTTCATTTATTTTATCATCTCGCATTTTAAATGCATGGTTAAGATGCATGCTGAATTTATTTATAGCCATATCAAGATCAGAGCCAAATTCTTTATTATATATATTATCAAATTTATTAAGAATGTCTTTTGGACCATCTTTTTGTGCAATTAAACCATAGTCCTGCCCTACACCCTTGAAAATATCTATCAATTGAAGTGACTCTGGAGTCGTCATATCAGTTAGGCCCTGAAGCCTTATAACTTTACTTCGCTTAAATCCAGAATAATTAGTCAGAAAACTAAGCAGTTGGTTTGGTATTGGCATAACGTGAGTTGGATCTAAATGAAAAGAATTCGTACTCACAATTATATTTTCACAATTTGGTGTTTCAATAATTAGCAATCCACCAGGCTTGAGTATCCGTAATGCCTCTTGGACAAGAAGTTTCACATTGTCAAAACCTATATGTTCTACAAGGTGAAAAGATGAAACTAATGAAACGGAGTTATCATCTAAGCTCTGTAAATACTGGATTACATCTTGTTCTCGTACATTAAGATTTAGATCGCGACAATAGGAAAGCATTCCTTCATCTAAATCTATCCCTTCAGTCTTAAAGCCTGCTTCATTAAGTAATTCAAGCCATTCTCCTCTCCCACAACCCAGATCGGAGGTATTACTATTTGGATAGATTTCGGCTAGTGGCAGATAAAAATCACGATAAGCTACCAATCGAGATTTGATTAATTCTCTTGAACCACGGTGTATTTTTTCAAATTCGCTATAAAAACTATCTTTCATAAATGTAATTAACCTCTGGTTCTAACCATGAAACACCTACAAAAGATGTTTTGTCTATATTTATTATATCAAAGATCAGGGCCAAATCTCGCCATTCATAATTCTTATGAAGATGAGTATCTTGCTCATGTAATGCAACGGCTATAGAATAACTACCTTCGCCTAGATTCATTGGAAATGAGAAATTAAACGATATTATTTGCCCGCTTGTTAAACTCTTAATTTCTTTATCTAAATGATAGGTGTTAGTACCATATATCACTTGCCCTAAACGATCTTTTATCATATATCCCAATACTATTTCTGGAATATCTGATGCAATACCAACTTTAATACATAAATTTGCTAGCTCACCAACATTAAAAACCTCAGTTCTTACACCTTCATTGTTATAAAGGCCAATATCTATTATGGATGCATCCCCAGAACCCGATACTGTTTGTATTAAACCATCTGGACTTTCAGTTTGTTTAACTGAAGAAGTATCCTTCGCAGCTAGCATAGCATTATAATAATCCATCACTGCTTCGGGTTTCCCTTCCATTAAAATAGTTCCTGCATTTAGCAAAATAGCCCTATCACAAATGGATTGAATTGCCGCTTTATCGTGTGAAACAAGTAGTAATGTAGTACCTTGCTTGCGATACTCTCGAATTCTTTCAAAACTTTTATGCTGAAAATAGGCATCACCTACTGATAGTGCTTCATCGACAATAAGGATATCCGGCCTTATCGCTGTAGCTACACTAAAAGCAAGACGCATTTGCATACCACTAGAATATACCCGTACTGGTTGATCGATATATTCTCCGATCTCAGCAAATGCTTCTATCTCTGGCATCAATCGTTCAATTTCTCCAACCGACAGACCTAAGGAAGGTGCGAATAAGCGGGGAAATTCTTCTCGGCTGACTCAGTCATTTCATTTCTTCATGTTTGAGCCGATTTTTTCTCCCGTAAATGCCTTGAATCAGCCTATTTAGACCGTTTCTTCGCCATTTAAGGCGTTATCCCCAGTTTTTAGTGAGATCTCTCCCACTGACGTATCATTTGGTCCGCCCGAAACAGGTTGGCCAGCGTGAATAACATCGCCAGTTGGTTATCGTTTTTCAGCAACCCCTTGTATCTGGCTTTCACGAAGCCGAACTGTCGCTTGATGATGCGAAATGGGTGCTCCACCCTGGCCCGGATGCTGGCTTTCATGTATTCGATGTTGATGGCCGTTTTGTTCTTGCGTGGATGCTGTTTCAAGGTTCTTACCTTGCCGGGGCGCTCGGCGATCAGCCAGTCCACATCCACCTCGGCCAGCTCCTCGCGCTGTGGCGCCCCTTGGTAGCCGGCATCGGCTGAGACAAATTGCTCCTCTCCATGCAGCAGATTACCCAGCTGATTGAGGTCATGCTCGTTGGCCGCGGTGGTGACTAGGCTGTGGGTCAGGCCACTCTTGGCATCGACACCAATGTGGGCCTTCATGCCAAAGTGCCACTGATTGCCTTTCTTGGTCTGATGCATCTCCGGATCGCGTTGCTGCTCTTTGTTCTTGGTCGAGCTGGGTGCCTCAATGATGGTGGCATCGACCAAGGTGCCTTGAGTCATCATGACGCCTGCTTCGGCCAGCCAGCGATTGATGGTCTTGAACAATTGGCGGGCCAGTTGATGCTGCTCCAGCAGGTGGCGGAAATTCATGATGGTGGTGCGGTCCGGCAAGGCGCTATCCAGGGATAACCGGGCAAACAGACGCATGGAGGCGATTTCGTACAGAGCATCTTCCATCGCGCCATCGCTCAGGTTGTACCAATGCTGCATGCAGTGAATGCGTAGCATGGTTTCCAGCGGATAAGGTCGCCGGCCATTACCAGCCTTGGGGTAAAACGGCTCGATGACTTCCACCATGTTTTGCCATGGCAGAATCTGCTCCATGCGGGACAAGAAAATCTCTTTTCTGGTCTGACGGCGCTTACTGCTGAATTCACTGTCGGCGAAGGTAAGTTGATGACTCATGATGAACCCTGTTCCATGGCTCCAGATGACAAACATGATCTCATATCAGGGACTTGTTCGCACCTTCCCTAAGAGTTGTCCAGACATATATACATTCTGCCTGCCAGAAAAGTCCGGATGAAAACCAATCCCCAACTCAAGTAATGCCGCAACACGACCAGTCAACTTGATTGAACCTGTTGTTGGATGAGCCGTTCCAGTAATCAGTTTTAGTAAAGTACTCTTCCCCGCACCATTAATACCTATTAATCCTATAGCCTCGCCCGGCCTAACAGTGAAACTAATATCCCGGAGAACCCATGTTAAGGTATGTCGTATTATTTTTACTGGTGATATCCATTCAACCAATCGACCAAAACGTGAAGGGTACTTTTTGTAGGCTTTACCTATATTAGTGACAGTGATGCTTCCCATTACAATTCATCCACCATATCTGCTGAATGTTTTCTAAATAGATACATACCTAAAACACATAGGAAAACAGCTAGTATTGCTACAGGCCATAGCGCAGACCAATTGGGCATATGCTGCTTTATAATTATTTGTTGATAATTGTCAACCAAGACAGCCATAGGATTAAACCTTAATAAGGATTGTGCTCCTTTTGGTAGAGTACTCATTACATAGACAATAGGAGTAAACCAAAACCAAAATTGGAGTAGCACAGTTACAAATTGACCTACATCTCTAAAAAATACGTTTATTACACCTAGAGAAATTCCAAGCCCTGTTGCAAATAACACTTGAATTAAAAGAGGTATAATTAAGGCTATTATAGAAATAGGATGGAAGTTACCAGTTACAATCAAAAAAACAACAAACAATGAAAATATAATAATAAAATTAATAAGTGCGGACAATACGACAATAATGGGTAAACATATCTTAGGAAAATTTAGCTTTTTCAATAAACCAGCATTTTCAATAAAAACATTCTGTCCCCGTCCTACTATCTCAGCGAAAAGCCCCCATGTAATAATACCGATACATAGATATATGCTGTAGGAAAATGTCCCTGCGTCACCTGGTAAGCGAGCTTTCATTACCTGAGAAAAGACTAAAGTGTATACTAAAATCATTGACAGTGGCTGTAAAACAAGCCAAGTAGCACCCAGCATACTTTTCTGGTATTTTGCTTGGAACTCCCGTTTTACACTACCAAGAATAAATCCTCTATAACGATAAATCGCCAATAGCATATCTTTCACGGTTATTCCCCTGCCAACAATTCTAGAATTTCTTTTGTCTTTTTATCCATTAATATGCCATCCCCTACCGACTCAACATTCAAGCGAACCACTGGCTCTGTATTAGAGGTTCTTAGGTTAAAACGCCAGTCGCTGTACTCAATACTGATGCCATCAGTGAAATCAACATTAACTGCATCAGGTTCGTAAATAGCTCTAACTTTAGCAATGCTACTTTTAGCATCAACCAGTTTCCGATTAATCTCACCAGAGGCTGGGAATGCACGCATCCGATCGCCAACTAATTGGCTTAAAGACATATTTTTAACACAAAGTAATTCAGCGACCAATAACCAAGGAATCATCCCACTATCACAGTATGCAAAATCACGGAAGTAATGGTGAGCACTCATTTCACCACCGTATATTGCATCTTCTTTGCGCATCCTTTCCTTAATAAAGGCATGTCCAGTTTTGGACATAATAGGAATGCCGCCCGCCTTAGAAATGATATCAATCGTGTTCCAAGTTAACCTTGGGTCATGGATTATTTTGGCGCCCTTCTCTTTTTGCAAGAAAGCTTCGCCCAGGAGACCTACAATATAATAGCCTTCAATAAACTGAGCATTCTCATCAAATAAGAAGCAGCGGTCAAAGTCACCATCAAAGGCGATCCCCATATCTGCACTTGTTTCGCTAACTGCTTTTTCAGTATCAGCTCGGCATTCGGGTAATAGAGGATTAGGGATCCCATTAGGGAAATGACCATCAGGCTGATGGTGAATTTTTATAAATTCGATAGGAAGCTGTGCAGCCTTGAAACGTTTTTCAATTTCATCAATAACATGCCCAGCAGCGCCATTGCCGGAGTTTATTGCAAGTTTCAGTGGACGGGTAAAGTTTTTGAAATCGATATAACCCATCAAATGATCAATGTATTCATTAAGTATCGAGATTCTTTTATAACTTCCTTTCTTGTTTTTATCTGGTGCTGCAAAATCATTTTCTTCAGCCAATCTTTGGATATCACGTAAGCCGGTATCACCACTAATAGGCTTTGCATCTTCCCGAACCAGCTTCATGCCATTATAGTCCATTGGATTATGACTAGCAGTTACTTCAATGCCACCATCAACACCTAGATGAAAAGTAGCAAAATAAATTTCTTCTGTTCCACTTAACCCAATATCCAAGACGTCACTGCCCGCGTCCATTAACCCTTCGGCCAAAGCCATTTTTAATGATTCGCTGGTTAACCGAACATCACCACCGACGACAATAGTTTTTGGTTTCAAATATTCACCAAAAGCTCAACCAATTCGGTAGGCAATATCTTCATTCAATTCTGAACCTAATCGACCGCGAATATCATAAGCTTTAAAACAAGTTAAGGTCTTCATTGTTTCCTCTAAATCAGCAACGTCCATAGTGGTCTTTAATTCTGATAATATCGTCATCGCCCAGATAAGAGCCTGATTGAACCTCAATAAGTTCAAGTGGAATTTTCCCAGGATTTTCTAACATATGAAGTGATCCAATAGGAATAAAAGTAGATTGGTTTTCAGTTATTAAAAACGTTTTATCCCCAATTGTTACTTTGGCTGTACCTGATAATACAATCCAATGCTCTGCCCGATGATGATGCATCTGCATAGAGAAAGCGCCACCCGGCTTAACTGTAATGCGGTTAACGTTAAAACGTTGTTCACTAACAACAATATCGCAACGACCCCAAGGACGATAAGTTTCTCTATGGCGGCGATACTCGCTGCGTTTAGTTTGTTTCAAGTGCTCAACGATTTTTTTAACGTCTTGTACTTTCGATTTATCTACGACTAATACCGCGTCTTTCGTGCTGACGATAACTAAGTTATCTACGCCCACGGCTGCAACTAATTTCTCATCAGTATTGATATAGCAATTTTGTGTATCATGCAGGAATGTGTCGCCGGTAACCGCATTTCCTGATTTATCTTTATTGCTTACATCCCAGAGAGCAGACCAAGAACCGACATCGCTCCACCCAGCATCTAGCGGTACAACCACCGCATTACTGGTTTGTTCCATTACGGCATAATCTATTGACTCATCAGGACAAACACTAAATTTATCTTTATCAATGGTAATAAAGTCTTTGTCTGAATCCGAATCTTTCATGGCGGCTTTGCAAGCTTCAAGAATATCGGGTCTGAACTTCTCCAACTCTTGGATATATCGCTTAGCACGAAACATAAACATGCCGCTATTCCAATAATACTCACCAGAACTAATATATTGCTCGGCTGTTTTTAAATCAGGTTTTTCAACAAAGCGCTGTACTTTGAAAGCTTCAGAAATATCATTAACCGTTATTTCACCGCGCTGTATATAGCCATAACCTGTTTCGGGGCCCGTCGGAACAATCCCAAAAGTAACCAGACTGTCTTTTTTAGCAAACGGAATAGCATGGGTGATGGCTTGGTGGAAAGCGTTACAATCATTAATGATATGATCTGCGGCCAATACCAACATGATAGGGTCGTCGCCTTGGGAGATGGCATTTAATGCAGCTAATGCAATAGCGGGGGCTGTGTTACGGCCAACAGGTTCTAATATTATATTGTGTGAAAGTTTATTTATTTGCCGCAACTGTTCAGCAACTAAGAAACGATGCTCTTCATTACAAATGACAACTGGCTCTCTGACAGAAATACCCTCCAGCCGGTTTACTGTCTCTTGTAGCATCGAACTTACCCCATGTAAGCGCAGAAATTGCTTGGGATAAAGTTCTCTTGACATTGGCCATAGACGACTACCCGTTCCACCAGCCATAATCACCGGAAGTAACATCATATATCCTTAATCACTAAAAAGTTACATGCTAGAAGTTTCACACTTCAAATGAGAACAATAATTATTCCACCCGAAATAATTATCAGCATTATTAATTATTTGATTTAACAACGCTACCGCTCTTGGCTTTACAGCTACCAAAGGCTATATGGTCATATTTACAGCATATTGAGGGCGTTGTTTAATTATAGATGTATGATTCTATTGAGCAAATTATACTCATATAATTATTTCGACTTATTATCTATCATATCGCATTAAATTTGACTAGGAAACATCTGTTAGTTGCCTTGAGTTGTTAGAGGTTTTATTATCAATAATTATGACATAGTTTCAATTAGTTACAGATTGTCGCTGTATTGTTCACAACTCTATTTCTGCTATGCTTTATCAATAATCTCTTATATTTGAATTTGAAAATTTTACGTTATGCGCTCATTATTTGTTTTGGCAGTATAAACCGCAGAAATAAAAGGTGAAGTTAGGTATATGGAATGGATCGCAGATCCTACTATTTGGGCAGGACTGGCGACGCTGGTTGTGCTCGAAATTGTATTGGGTATTGATAACCTAATATTTATTGCCATTTTGGCAGAAAAACTCCCACGACATCAACGGGATAAAGCTAGAGTCACTGGTCTACTGTGCGCATTGTTGATGCGTCTGGTGCTACTGGCCTGTATCTCGTGGTTAGCCACATTAACCGCGCCATTGGTTACCCTTTCAGGACATCCATTCAGTGCCCGTGACTTGATTATGCTTGTCGGGGGGATATTCCTGCTCTTCAAAGCCACCATGGAGCTTAATGAGCGCCTTGAGGGCAAGGATCATCAGCAGAATCAGCAACGTAAAACCGCGCGGTTCTGGCCCGTTGTGGCGCAGATTGTGGTGCTGGATGCCATATTCTCCCTCGACTCAGTGATTACTGCCGTCGGTATGGTGGACCACCTTGCGGTGATGATGGCGGCGGTTTGTATTGCGATTGGCCTGATGCTATTAGCCAGCAAGCCATTGACTCGCTTTGTAAATGCCCATCCAACCATTGTCATTTTGTGCTTGAGTTTCTTACTGATGATCGGCTTCAGCTTAGTCGCTGAAGGCTTTGGCTACCATATTCCGAAAGGGTATCTATACGCTGCGATTGGTTTCTCTGTAATCATTGAATCACTGAATCAGTTTGCTCAATTCAACCGCCGCCGCTTCCTGTCGGCTGTCCGCCCATTACGCGAAAGAACCGCAGAAGCCGTGCTGCGAATGCTCAGTGGTAAGCATGAAGAGGCTGAGTTAGATAATCATACGGCTAATCTGATTGCAGATAGCACCAGCGTGGGTCAAGAGGTGTTCAATGAGCAGGAACGCCGGATGATCGAACGGGTATTGGGGCTGGCACAGCGTACCGTCAGTAGTATCATGACATCACGCCATGATGTTGAATATTTGGACCTTAATGATCCACCGGAGAAGCTGACTCAGTTGCTGACAAAAAATCTGCATACGCGAATTGTCGTCACAGAAGACAGCTCAACAGATGAACCGCTGGGTGTTATTCACGTCATTGATCTATTGAAGCAGCAGTTATCAGGCGAAAAACTCGACTTGCGGACATTAATTCGCCAACCCTTAATTTTCCCAGAACAAGTTTCTTTGCTGATGGCATTGGAACAATTTCGCCAGGCGCAGACCCATTTTGCCTTTGTGGTCGATGAGTTCGGCTCCATCGAGGGGGTGGTTACCTTGACCGATGTGATGGAGACAATTGCCGGTAATCTGCCAGTAGCGGGTGAAGAGTTGGATGCCCGCCATGATATTCAGCAAACTGAGGATGGCTGCTGGATTGCGAATGGTTACATGCCACTGGAAGATTTAGTGCTCTATCTGCCACTGCCGATTGATGATAAACGCGAATATCACACTTTGGCCGGATTATTGATGGAGTACAGCCAGCGAATCCCCAAAGTGGGTGAGCAGTTGAAGATTGGTGACTATCTGTTTGAACCACTGGAAGTGAGCAGCCATCGTATTTTGAAAGTGAAGATAACGCCGCTGAAAGCTCCAGATCCTGATTACGAAGTGTAATTAGCTAGCCGTTAAGTAAAAACAGATAAAAAAAGCCGGGTTGCTTATCGCTCCCGGCTTTTTGCTTGATACACGCCGAGATTATAAGTGCACGGGCACCAGAATCTCAGTCGCCACAATCACCACCACCAGCCCAACCAGCACCGGTACAGAAGTCCGTTTTACCACTTCAAAAGGTGAGATTTTTGCCATCCCTGCTACCGCCACCACAACGCCAGAAACTGGGGATAAAGTCCGCCCCAAATTCGAGGCTTGCAGCATCGGGATAACCAGATAGGCCGGATTAATCCCCATTTGTGCTGCAAGTTTTGGAATCAATTCAACAAAGGCATAAAACGGCGCATTACCAGAGCCAGTTGTCATCGCCGCCAGCATCGTGATGGTGACCAACACCAGCATCATAATAATGCCGCCAGTACCGAAAGATTGTGCTAATCCAATCAGCCCACTGATAAAGCCAACAGTACTTAACCCCTGCGCAAATACCCCTGCGGCGACCAACAGCATCACCACCGTCGCGAATGCATCAGCCATGCCGCGATAAGCAACTTCCAGACCGGCAAAAACAGTTTTAGCATTGAAACTGCGCAAGAACTCAATCACAGCGGCAATCAACATGCAGATGACTAATACCGTGATGATATGCAGTTCTGGCCCCCACTTGCCATCAAATATCAGCACACCAATAATTGGAGTGAATGGCAAAATGGCATAAAAGCTGGGAGCATTGGTTGTGATCTCATTGACATCCATCATCTCATGCTTTTCCTGACTTTTATTGTCCAGATAGCGCTGCCAGAAGAAGTGAGCGATAGCCATACAAACAATCGCGGCAATAGAGATGGGTAAGGTGGTTTTAAAGGCGAAATCGACCAGTGGCATTTCAGAGGCTTTTGCCGCCAAGACCACGTCGCCAGACGTCGGAGCCAGAATAATAGCTGCCGGAGAGGCGCAAATTGCGGCTGCCGCACCGCGGCTGATGCCCACATTGACCATGACCGGGAACAGTGTCGCCATTAACAGCACACCCAGCCCCGTTGCAGATGACACCGCTAAAGACATCAGGCAGGCCACAATATAAGCCGCAACCATCAGCAAATATGGGGAGTTGATCATTTGTAGTGGTTTGGACGCAATCTTGACCACGACATCATTTGCACCGATATGTGTCATATAAGCGGCAAAACCGCATAACATCATGATCATCATGCCGAGATCGCCACCACGGCTCATCAGCAGGATTTTGACATACTCGACGATGTCCGTGGCACGCCAACCGGTTGGCGTTGCGCTGGCAGGTAATACGTTTTTGCCCATCAAAGCGCTGATAATTAATAGCAGCAAACCACCGACCATCAGCACACCTGTTGCTGAATAGCCTTTAATGATGTAGCGGCCTACGCCAATGGCCACTACAATCCCAATCAAAAGATCTAACATATACCCTCTCTCACCGAATACTCGCCTGTTGCTGTGTATACCCTGTATTTTGGGCGCTGCAATATTGTTCGCGATACGCCAAATACTTTAGGTATAAGTCATTATTATTGTTAAAACGCAGAAATAGCTCTGCACTCTGCCCAAAGTCCGTGGGCGAGTTTATGACATCTATCAATGATTCGCAGAGATTTTAGAAACAAATATCAGTTTGTGAGTAAGAGAGAGAATTTTATGTTTAGAAAGGCGAGATTGGCGAACAAAAGCACAACAGATATCTAACAAAAGACCCGATAAGTCGCGAAACCTATCGGGGATGATTAGTGCTTTAAAGCTTATCAATCAGCTTTTTAAGATCTTGACTTCCACGGCTCTGCTGATTGCGTTCAGCCCAGTCGCTAAGTGCTTTTTTAGCTCGCTGTTGCAATTCATTACGCAAAAGCTGCTCTACATTCAATTGATAACTGAGCTGAGTCCATGGGCCATAAATACGCAGCGGGATATCCGTATTTTGCAGCATCTTGACCAAGCTATCTTGCCCGCTCCAGCCTTGCATCACTCGCACAGACAGATTCATGTCACATTGCCGCGCGGGCAAATTGAGTTCTCCGGCACCTTTAATAGATATCAATGCGGAATCAGCACTGAGATTACTGACATTCATCGCCCCTCGACTCAAGGCCAAATTCGCTTGCAGTTGCTTAACTTCAGTATAGCGATCATATCTGTCTTGACCTTTCACATCACTGGAACTACGAGTGACAGCTTGCTGAATAAGTTGCTGAATATTCAGCCCCTCCAGCCTCGCATCATTCATACTGAACTGCGCATTACCTTTCCAGCGATGGTTGAATGCCTCAACATTAACACCCTCTCCAGACAGTTGCGCTTTCATGGAGAATTTACCGGTCATCATCTGCGGTAAATCTGCTGCTGCCAATACCGGCCCTAATTCCATGTGATTTATCACTGGGTTTACAGTAGTGAGTACTTTCTTGCCCATAACATCCAGTGAACCTGGTAGTGAAAAATCACCGCCCAGCGCACTGCCCGTTAAACGGCTAATTTGCACATCACCTTGTTGGTTCGAGGCCTGTAAATTCAGTTGTGTCACTTTTATTGCGCGATACACCAAATTATTCGCCGTGAGTGTAATTTGCGCCTTAAAGTCACGTAATGCCTGTAAGTCCTGCCCGACATCATCATCAGCCTGAATAGCAATTACCGGCGCGGTCACGATAGCCTGTTTGGCACTGTCTTTATTACTGGTTGTGTTCTTAGATTCCCAACCGAAAATCGAATCCAAGTTGAGATTATCAGCAGCCAGATTAATAACATACTCAGGAACAGGGCCGAGAGTCGCTTTAGCACTCCCTGTAAGCTGGTTGTTATTTGCCGTAAAGCTCAGTTGATTGAGCAACAATTGCTGGAGATCACGCTGATAACTGGCTTGTAATGTCCCCTCGCCGCTCACCCCACCCACAGGAATATCCGCCCCTTCCAATTTATATGCAAATTGGCTGATATTCGCACTGAACTGCTCTGGGTAATGACTCATATCTGCGTCGGCAACCATGGAGAAAGTGACATCCCGCTGATTACGGTTAACACGGCTGGCGAGCGTGACATGAACTTGCCGTTGGGGGTCTTGGCTAAGCTCAAGATTAATATCACGGACATTCACTTGATCATTATCTGTCCGTTGCCAAATTAGCAGGCTGTCGACAACCTGAACTCTATTGATATCAAGTTTCCAAGCGCGATGTTCATCAACCGGTGCATTACCTGCAGGTGCGACCGGTGCCCCTGGTTGTTGTTGCGCTTCACTGTCAGGTGTTAGGCGGATAACCGCCCCTTTTAGCATCACCTGCTTAACATCAAGCTGGTGTGACAACAGTGGCCAAAGTTTGACATCAAGACGCATATTCTCTGCACTGACCACCGGCGCTGCTGCTCCGGGCGCGGTTAGCGCAGTTCGGCCAGCGATAATGCTAAGTTGTGGCCAAACATGCCAACGCAAATCCCCTTCCAATTGCAGATGATAGCCACTTTTTCTTTCGACCTGTTTGACCATGTAAGCGCGAAAGTCATTAGGATTTACTAGCAATACCAATGCGCTCATTCCTGCAACCAATACCACTAGCAGGATAATTAACGTCGTTAGTAATCGTCTCATGACATCCTCTTGTCTTATCGGGCTAAAAAGTCCAAACAGGCTAAAATCTCACTAAGAGAAGAAGTGGCTAGTCTTTGTCAATACGACTGGCTACAGCGCCTTGTTGACCACGATATTTGGCATCCTGACGGCTATTATAAGGACGGGCCGCAGGGCCGGAAAGTGGCTCAAAACTCAGCGCACCAATCAGCATTCCTGGGCGCAGTGCCAACGGCAGCTTACCTGAATTATAGAACTCCAGCACAATCTTGCCTTGCCAACCGGGATCAATTCGGTGTGCCGTCACATGAACCATCAACCCAAGGCGGGCCAATGAGGAACGACCATCAAGCCAACCGACCAGATCATCGGGGATAGTCACTGACTCCAACGTCACCGCTAACGCCAACTCCCCCGGGTGCAGGAAGAATGCCTCTCCTTCTGGCAGATTTATCTCATCACTCATGACCCGTTCTAGCGCGGCGCTAACTTCATCTTTCGGGCCGCTTAAGTCAATGAATGCCGCCGTGTGTCCAGTGAAAACACGAAACTGATTGCCTAAGCGAACATCGACCGTGGCACCATTGATACGTTCTACCGGTGGACGAGGATCAATACCTAATTTACCGCTGTCCAGCCAAGCTTCTATGTCACGATCGCACAGTCTCATTGCCAAAATCTCCATCAAAATTCACATGTTACAGCTTGCATACTACGAAAGCTGCCATATTAAGAAGCAAAGGTCCAGACGAACATTACTCAAAGAACTGACTGATTTTCGCTTTTAGAATATCGATCGCAATTCGGTTCTTGCCGCCGCGCGGAACAATAATGTCAGCATATTGTTTGGAAGGTTCTATAAATTGCAGAAACATTGGGCGCACTGTTTTTTGGTATTGTGCCATCACGGAGTCCATCGAGCGGCCGCGTTCATTCACATCACGCTTCATTCGGCGCATCAGACAGATATCCAATGGGGTGTCGACAAAGATAGAGAAGTTCATTTCTTGGCGCAAACGAAGATCAGTCAGCAGCAAAATACCTTCCAAAATAATGACTTTTTTAGGCTCTAAATGAATGGTTTCTTTTTTGCGCGTGTGCTCAGTGTAACTATAAAGCGGCAGTTCAATCGACTTACCTGCTTTCAGCGATTGCAAATGCTCCAGCAATAAGTTGTGGTCCATGGCGCTGGGGTGGTCATAGTTAGTTTTGACCCGCTCTTCCATTGACAGGTGACTCTGGTCTTTGTAATAACCATCTTCAGGGATGACACCAATATGTTGGTCACCGACCTGATCGCGCAATTCACGATACAAGGTGCTGGCGATAAGACTTTTACCGGAGGCAGAGGCACCGGCTATCCCAATAATGACGCACTGGTGTGCTTTGTCAGTCATAAAATTAAAGACCTGATTACGAAGTGTGAGGGGAGACAAAGCACGCGAGGTGCTTCGAGCGCGCCAATTATAGGGAGTTAGCTGGCCTGACGCCAGCCCTATACCCTGCGCCATTGAAATTACAGCGGTGTTGGCCGCTCTCATTTACCCGAATCACTCGCCTAAATCAGCACGTCGGGTTAATGAGCCTCAAAGAGGCTCACCATTTTTGAACATAAATAAAGCTTGGATATAAATAAAGTGGCAATTACACCGCGCGGAATGAGATTTCCGTCGGAATTGCCTCACCCTGCCAATACATTTCTGCGGCCACATTGGATGCCAGTTGGCGATAGATATCTGCAAATTCACTATCGGGATGGCTGACAACTGTTGGCTCGCCGCGGTCAAGGTCTTCGCGTAGTGAGATATGCAGTGGGATTTGGCCCAGCAGCTTGCAATGGTATTTCTGCGCCAGTTTCTCTGCACCGCCAGTACCAAAAATAGGCTCCAGATGGCCACAATTACTGCAAATATGCATGCTCATATTTTCAATAATACCCAGCACCGGCACATGTACCTTCTCAAACATGACAATGCCTTTCATTGCATCAATCAGGGCAATATCCTGAGGAGTAGTGACCACCAGCGCGCCCGTGACAGGGATATTCTGTGATAACGTCAGTTGGATATCACCCGTTCCCGGTGGCATATCAATGACTAAATAATCCAAATCCGGCCATAAGGTATCTTGCAGCATCTGCATTAAAGCCTTACTAGCCATCGGCCCGCGCCACACCATGGCGTTCTCATCGGTGACTAAATACCCAATCGAGTTGGTGGCAATTCCATGGGCCATAATGGGCGCCATATGCTTACCATCCGGGGAGGTTGGCCGCTGATTCATCGTACCCAGCATGTTCGGGATGGAAGGGCCATAAATATCAGCATCCAGAATACCGACTTTTGCGCCCTCTTCAGCCAATGCCAGCGCGAGGTTCACAGCGGTACTGGATTTCCCCACCCCGCCTTTACCGGAACTGACGGCCACAATATTGCGTACGCCTTTCACACCAGGTTGATCATTGGCGCGTTTTAGCGTGGTGATATTGTGAGAAAGCTTCCAATCGATAGCCTTGGCACCCGTCACCGCCAGCAACTCGCCGCTGACTGACTCTTTTAATATGTCAAAACCAAATTGCCAGGCAAAAGGCATCACCAGCTCGATATGCAGCACATTGTCCAATAAGGCACAGTGATGAATAGCGCGCAGCTCGGTTAGGCTTTTTTGCAGTGTTGGGTGTTTAAAGGCCGCAAGAACCTTTGAAATTTGTGATTGCAGCAGGTCAGGGTTGGTCTGCTCGGGGGATTTTGGGCTCATCCCGGCTCCTTGAATTTATCGTTATTAACCAACAATAGTGTACCAGAACTCCACCGCACCTGCGTGGGGCTAATCGAGAGAAAACGGGATCAGCCCACATAACCGGGTGTGTTAATAACCAAATATGCTGAAAATAGGCCAAAACAGCATTGTTATGACTTAAGGCAAAGTGTGGGTTGCCTTGCCCTAGCGGCAAACCAGCATATCGGTTAACATCAAAGACCCTTTAATCGACATAAAGAAAGCAATTTCCCACTATGGCTCAAGTCGCGAAAAAAATATTGGTGACGTGCGCGCTACCATACGCTAACGGTTCTATTCATCTCGGACACATGCTCGAGCACATCCAGGCTGATATTTGGGTCCGTTTCCAGCGAATGCGCGGCAACCAGGTTCATTTTATCTGTGCAGATGATGCCCACGGCACCCCTATCATGCTGAAAGCTCAGCAATTGGGTATCGAACCGGAGCAGATGATTGCCGAAATGAGCCAGGAGCACCAACAGGATTTCGCCGGTTTCGCTATCAGTTATGATAACTATCACTCTACTCACAGTGATGAAAACCGTGAACTGTCGAGCCTGATATACAACCGCCTGAAAGCAAACGGTTATATCAAGAATCGCACGATTTCTCAGCTCTATGATCCTGAGAAAGGCATGTTCCTGCCCGATCGCTTTGTGAAAGGTACCTGTCCGAAGTGTAAATCACCGGATCAGTATGGCGATAACTGTGAAGTCTGTGGTGCAACTTACAGCCCGACTGAGCTTATTGACCCAAAATCTGCGGTTTCCGGCGCAACACCAGTCATGCGCGAATCTGAGCACTTCTTCTTCGACCTTCCTGCTTTCAGCGACATGTTGCAAGCCTGGACGCGTTCTGGCGCACTGCAAGAACAAGTTGCGAACAAAATGCAGGAATGGTTTGAATCAGGTCTGCAACAGTGGGATATCTCCCGCGATGCGCCCTACTTTGGTTTTGAAATACCTGATGCGCCGGGTAAATATTTCTACGTTTGGCTAGATGCGCCAATCGGCTATATGGGCGCATTCAAAAATCTGTGTGATAAGCGCAGCGATTTGGATTTTGATGAGTTCTGGCGTAAAGATTCTACAACCGATCTGTATCATTTCATCGGTAAAGACATTGTTTACTTCCATAGTCTGTTCTGGCCAGCCATGCTCGAAGGCAGTAATTTCCGCAAGCCGACCAACCTGTTCGTCCATGGCTATGTCACGGTAAACGGCGCAAAAATGTCAAAATCCCGTGGCACATTCATTAAAGCGGGCACTTACCTGAAACATCTGGATGCCGACTGTCTACGTTATTACTACGCGGCCAAGCTTTCCTCCCGCATTGATGATATCGACTTGAATCTTGAGGATTTCGTCCAGCGCGTCAATGCCGATATCGTCAACAAAGTGGTGAACCTGGCCTCACGTAATGCTGGCTTTATCAACAAACGTTTTGCGGGCAAGTTAGCAGATAAACTTGCTGATCCGGCGTTATATAAAACCTTTATAGATGCAGCTGCCAGTATTGCAGATGCCTATAGCAACCGTGAGTCAAGCAAAGCGATTCGTGAAATTATGGCGCTGGCCGATGTTGCCAACCGCTATGTTGATGAACAAGCTCCATGGGTCGTGGCGAAAGAAGAAGGCCGTGATGCCGACTTACAAGCTATCTGCTCAATGGGTATCAACTTGTTCCGGGTGCTGATGACTTACCTGAAGCCGGTTCTGCCGGCACTGACTGAGCGTACCGAGGCTTTCCTTAATACGGAATTAACATGGGACAGCATCGAACAACCGCTGCTAGATCATCAGATTAATGTCTTTAAAGCGCTGTTTAACCGTATTGATTTGGATAAGGTGAGTGAAATGGTCGCCTCTTCTAAAGAAGATATGGCTGCAACAACAGCAGCAGTCACTGGCCCGTTAGCCGATGATCCGATTCAGGAAACAATCAGTTTTGATGATTTTGCTAAAGTGGATATGCGCATCGCGCTGATTCAACAAGCTGATTTTGTCGAAGGCTCAGATAAGCTATTGAAACTGAAATTAGATCTTGGCGGTGAAACCCGTCAGGTCTTCTCGGGTATCCGCTCGGCTTACCCAGATCCAAAAGTATTAGAAGGTCGGCTCACCGTGATGGTTGCAAATTTGGCACCACGCAAAATGCGCTTCGGTATTTCTGAAGGCATGCTGATGGCAGCGGGTCCTGGCGGCAACGATATCTTCTTGCTCAGCCCGGACAATGGTGCGCAACCCGGTATGCAAGTGAAATAAGGTCGAACTTAGAGACCAAAATGCCGGCCATGGGAAACCTGACCGGCATTTTTATTATTACTCTCTGCGTGAAAAATAATCACTCATCTCTTTGGACTGTGGGTAACCTATCTCGTTGCCATGCCTCTAACCAAAACAGCATATTAATGAATAAACTTAACGAGAAAATCAGAAATAAAATATTATCCAGTAAAGAAATCTTAATCAGTGCATTGATAATAATATTCTGATGGTGTTTTATTTCTACAAATCCTGATGAGAAAAACCAGAACACACCGACGGCACCCAATATATTTAATGCTACAACCGGCCAATGCCACTTGGCCAGTAAAAAGAAAATCCATGACAACATCATTAATGAAATGATGGCATCATCTAATTCAAACAGCATGAAAAAGCTGATGTATAATAAGGAAAAACAGACCAGCGCCAATCCAAATGGATACTCATTAGGCAAGGTTGAAGACAACTTTTTTCTGCATTCACATGCAAGCGGTTTTATATCATAAATATTTATAGATATAAAATAGAGTAAAAAAAGACCCAATAAAAATATACTCAATAAGCCGTGCGAAAAATAACAGCCGAATGGAAGAAGATGAAAAATTAATAAATTAGGGCTTAAATTTTGGCTAGCCAAACGGTTTGAGCAAGGTAACAATAACACTAATGAAAACATAGCGGGGAAAGACGAAACAGAAAGATCCAGGATATCATCAATCAAGTCCGGGAATATGATGGTGACCAGAAATACAATTGTCATTAATGCTAATAAATAGCGTGCAAATAAAAAAACGCATTCACTGCGAGACATATAACGATAAATTGGGCTATCCATAATACTGTTATTGATAAAATAATCCAAATTCAGCGGTACCGTATCATTGCTATCCTTTCTGAATTTGTATAGGTTGCTAATTTTACCCATGGTGACAATAATCCTTTAAATATCATTAAACTAAAATAGTGAAAATTCACTGATGCTATAGTAATTAGCCTCTATTATTTATTATTATGACTGACGCTCTATTTAGAATATCAGTACTGAGTAGGCAGTGAAATAAAATATTAACACGGATATTTATCCGCAGTAAAAATAACCCTCTGCCGCCCTCCCATATAATCCCACTCAAATAGAGAGGTTATTGATGCTGTTTGCGATCATTATACTTATCTCTTTCTGCATTCTGCATTCTGCTGCTTATTTAAGCCATCCAAACTAAAAGATATAACGCGATCAAAAAATTCATAACAAAGTTAATTCCTTATCAAAATAGTTATGGTTATGATGCTGTACAGAGACAGATAGACGTCTAGACACAAAGATAGCCATAACAATGATAATCGCGTTCACCTTGCATAACTTACCAACACCATGACGGAGTTCCGGATGAAAAAAATTGTTTCCCCATTACTGGCCCTGGGCCTACTGACGGCACTGCCAGTCTTCGCTGCGGACACCGCCACACTCGCCCCTATCCCTGATGCAATCGCCAAACATCAAGGGCAGATAAAAATTGCCGTCATCCGTAATTTGGGTTCTGACGACAACACAACACAGTTCCTGTCCGGTGTATTGAAAGAAGGTAAAAAACTCGGCTTCAAAGTTGATACTTTCTTGAGTAACGGGGATGACGCACGTTTTCAGGACTTTGTTAACCAGGCTATTAGCCAAAAATATGATGGGATTATTCTTTCCCAGGGCCGTGATCCTTATTCAACTGAGCTGGTTAAGCGGATTGCCGCCAGCGGTATTGCTGTATCTGTCTTTGATACGGCCATTCAGGGTGATATCCCCGGGCTAACCATCACCCAGCAGGATGATGCCTCTCTCACCAATGAGTCTTTCGGTCAGTTGGTGAAAGACTTCAACGGCAAAGCAAATATTATCAAACTCTGGGTTGCCGGTTTCCCGCCAATGGAACGTCGTCAGGCGGCTTATCAGGCTTTGTTGAAACAGAATCCGGGTATTACAGAACTGGAATCTATCGGTGCCGTTTCATCTGATGTTCAAGGTGATACCGCGAACAAAGTAGGTGCAGTTTTGGCGAAGTACCCGAAAGGTAAAATCGATGCAATTTGGGGAACTTGGGATGCTTTTACACAAGGTGCTTATAAAGCCTTGCAGGAAAATGGCCGTACCGAGATCAAACTGTACAGCATTGATATCTCAAATCAGGATTTGCAACTGATGCGCGAAGCTAATAGCCCATGGAAAGTCAGCGTTGCTGTCGATCCTAAGCTGATTGGCGCGGTTAACTTGCGTCTGGTGGCCAAGAAAATTGCGGGCGAAGAGACCCCTACAAGTTATGAGTTCCGCGCAGCTTCTATCCCGCAAGCGCTGCTGGCGAGCCAACCTGGCCCGGTTAACGTCGCGGGCTTGAGTAAAATCATTCCTGGCTGGGGACAATCAGATGATTTCAACTCACCTTGGTTTGCTACCCTTGCGGCTAAAAACGGTCAGTAATGAGCAATTAAAGGCCAATATGACCAATCGATTTGGAGTGCAATAAATGGCAGCGCAAGGATACTTGCCGACACCGGAATACAGCCGCAATATGCGGCTGATTGGTCATAGCGACCAAGGCGGTAAACCCGATGGCGTACAAGTGATGGTGCATCGGGGTTACGCCTATGTCGGCCATATGGTGTCGCAGGGCGTATCAATTATTGATGTACGAGATGCAAAAAACCCACGTCCGGCCGGTTTTATCGCCGCCCCACCCAATACATGGAATGTCCACTTACAGGCCCATGATGACCTGCTACTGGTCATTAATGCACGAGATCTCTTCGCTGATGTCAGTTTTGCCGAAGAGAAAGTGTATTACACCCGCTCGGTCGCCCAAACGATCAGTACCCGGCAGGAAGGTCGCAGTTGGAGTGCCGGTTTACGTATTTTTGATATTTCGACGCCGGATAAGCCGCGTGAAATAAGCTTCTTGTCACTTGATGGCATTGGTATCCACCGTATCTGGTATGTCGGCGGGCGCTGGGCCTATGTTTCTGCGCTATTGGATGGCTACAGTGATTATATCTTCCTGACTATTGACTTAGCTGACCCGCAAAAACCACAGGTTGCTGGGCGTTATGCTTTACCCGGCATGCATACCGCGGCGGGTGAACAAGCAAGCTGGCCCGAAGGTAAGCGCTATGCGCTGCATCATGCCATTGTCAGCGGCGACACTGCATATGGCAGTTGGCGTGATGGCGGCTTGACACTATTGGATGTCAGCGACCGCTCGGAACCCAAGCTGATCAGTCATCGCAACTGGAGCCCCCCTTTTGGCGGCGGGACTCATACCGCGCTGCCCCTACCTGACCGCGACTTATTGGTGGTGCTGGACGAAGCCGTGCTGGACAATCAAGAGGACGGTGAGAAGCATATTTGGGTTTTCGACATTCGCGAACCGAGCAATCCCGTCAGTATCTCAACCTTCCCGGTGCCCAATGAAAGAGATTATGTGAAAAAAGGCGCTCATTTTGGCCCACATAATCTGCATGAAAATCGGCCTGGCAGTTTTATCAGCTCAACGCTGATTTTTGCGACCTACCAAAATGCCGGAGTTCGTGCTTATGATATCAGCAACCCCTATCAGCCGAAGGAGACGGGGGCGTTAGTACCTGCCGCACCGGAAAAAATGATGGATAAGCGGCCAGGTCGCCCGCAAATCATTCAGTCATGCGATGTGTTTGTTGATGCTCAAGGGATTATTTACAGCACCGACTATAACGGCGGGTTATCTATCATCGAGTATTTAGGTTAATTGTCCCGTTGTCCCTGGAACTGCGGGGATAAGTTGCACCACTAATAGCCTTGGGTATGTCTATCAATAGCAGGTCGATTTAGGTCGATCTGCTATCTGCGAAAAATTTTCTTCCTCCCCCCTCTCTTTAGTTACTGCAATAGTCTACTGTAATTGGCTGAGCCCGCTGTCTTAATGCTGTTCGAGTCATTATTTTGATTGAAAAAACCGCATAGAAACAGTTCATTATCCAAAAAAATATAAATAAGAAAATGCCATGAAAGGATTTCCATCGCGCGTGACCAACCTGCTGATTGCTTCGCTGGTCTTGACTATTGGGCGAGCCGTAACCCTCCCCTTTATTACTATCTATCTGGCAGAACACTTTCAGTTAGCACCTGATAAGGTTGGGCTGGTGTTGGGAGCGAGTTTGACTCTGGGTATTTTTACCAGCCTATACGGGGGGTATCTGGTGGACAAATTCAATAAAAAGCAGTTGATTCTGCTGGCAATTTCCTTGTTTTCGGCGACCTTTTTTTCCTTGCCGTGGGTTCAGCATCCGGCATGGATTATCCTGATTTTGGCTTTGCTACATTCGGCGTATTCCGTCTACAGCATCGCCATTAAAGCCTGTTTTGCTGACTGGTTACCGGTCAATGAGCGCATCAAAGCTTTTTCAGCCAATTATACTTTGGTCAATGTTGGCTGGGCAGTCGGGCCGGGATTGGGCGTTTTAGTCGTCAGCATGGGGCCGCAAGTACCTTTTATTATTTCTGGCATACTGGCGTTGTTGGTCGCCATCACGTTGAAATTCAGAATAGACAGCACTGATATGTCAGTCGCTGAACATACGCAGACTGAATCCGTGCCCGATTTTCGTCAAACATTCCGGATTTTACGCAATGACAAGCGGCTGATTTATTTCACTATTGGGAGCATGCTCAGCGCCATTGTCTTTGGCCAATTCTCCGGTTACCTATCCCAATATCTGATAACTGTTTCTGATGCTAAATTTGCCTATCAAGTCATTGGCGCGGTGATGACGGTCAATGCGGCTATTGTTATTACCTTGCAATACCTATTAAGCCGCCGGATGAATCAGCAGAACTTAATGCGCTGGCTGATGCTGGGTACCCTGTTCTTTATTATTGGTTTGTTCGGGTTTATGGTGGCTCAACAATCAATCCCCTTGTGGATGTTGGCGATGGCCATTTTCTCATTGGGCGAGATTATTGTTATCCCGGTCGAATACTTGTTTATCGATTTTATTGCTCCGGCGAATCTCAAAGGCAGTTATTATGGAGTCCAGAATCTTGGCCAATTAGGCGGTGCAGCTAACCCGGTTCTCTGTGGTTTCTTGCTGGCCTATAGCGCGCCACAAATGATGTTCTATATGCTGATAATCGCGGCAATTTTGGGACTGGCCTTTTTCCATCGCGGCTACCAGTTGGCAAAAACACAGGAAGATCAACCGGCTAAGCCCGTGCAATGTGAAAAATGAGAAGGATATTATTTATTCATAGTGTGATGACTAGCACAGTGCCAAAGTTAATTGTATGATGAATACACTCCGTTACTCAGGACTCTTTTTATGCGCAATGTGACTTCACTTTGCTGGCAGTATCTGCGAGCGTTCGCCATTATCTATCTGTGTTTATGGGCAGGTAAGGCGTTGGCCTTGCTGCTGCCCATCACTATTCCTGGCAGCATTATCGGCATGTTGATTCTGTTTGCCCTGCTTGCCTCGCAAATTTTACCCTCAACATGGGTAAAACCCGGTTGCCACCTGCTTATCCGCTATATGGCACTGCTGTTCGTGCCGATAGGTGTCGGTGTAATGCAATATTATGACCAACTGACCAAACAATTCGGCCCGATCGTGGTTTCGTGTTTTGTCAGCACCCTGATAGTGATGCTGGTTGTGGGGTACAGCTCGCATTATGTCCACCGCGAACGCAAAGTGATTGGTTCTCCGACCCACACGGAGGAAGACGAATGATCAGCAACTTATGGTGGTCACTGCCACTGACTCTTATTGTCTTCTTTGGCGCGCGCCGTTTGGCCCGCTGGCTGAAAATGCCGCTGCTGAACCCATTGCTGATATCAATGGTTGTTATTATTCCATTGCTGTTAGTGACCCATATGCCCTATGCCAACTATTTTGCGGGCAGCAAAATTCTGAATGACTTGTTGCAGCCGGCAGTGGTGGCACTGGCCTTCCCGCTGTATGAACAATTACATCAAATTCGTGCCCGCTGGAAATCAATCATTAGTATCTGTTTTATCGGCAGTATTACTGCCATGGTCAGCGGCACTGCGGTTGCCTTATGGATGGGAGCAACGCCTGAGATTGCCGCGTCAGTCTTGCCCAAATCCGTCACGACGCCGATCGCCATGGCCGTGGCCGAATCCATTCATGGTTTGCCCGCCATCAGTGCGGTATGTGTTATTTTTGTTGGTATTTTGGGGGCCGTGTTTGGCCACAGCTTGCTAAATCTATTAAAAATCACCACCAAAGCCTCACGTGGCCTGGCGATGGGGACGGCTTCGCACGCCCTCGGTACCGCCCGTTGTGCTGAGATGGATTTTCAAGAAGGCGCATTCAGCTCACTTGCATTGGTTATTTGTGGGATTATCACCTCACTGCTGGCTCCCTTCTTGTTTCCGGTACTGCTGCATTTATTTGGTTAATTTTCAAACGGCTGGAGTGTTAACTGCGGGGCCAACGCAAGCACGGTGCAAAATCAATTTGCCCTTCGCTTGCCGCTCTCCTGCCCCTTGAAATCTATTGGGTACTGTGAGGGTTAATTCATAAATTTGAGATACATCTCTCATTTGAGATTTTACTTGCATGAATTTCATATATAACGAGATCTGCATCACACCAAGAAGCCTCCAAGCTGCCTAAAATAGTTTCCCGTAACTACTGGAGAGAACCCTATGCAAGCACGTTTTCATGACGTTTGGGCTGAACTGCCCGCCTCACTGCAATCCGCACTTGAACCTATCTTGAGCGCAAACGATTTCGCCGCAATGCTGACAGCAGAACAAGTGAAAACGGTGAAAAGTATCAGTGGGTTAGATGATGATGCGCTGGCATTTGCGTTACTACCGCTAGCTGCCGCTTGCGCATTAACACCTATCTCCCATTTTATGGTTGGCGCTATCGCTCGGGGCATCAGCGGCAATCTCTATTTCGGTGCCAATATGGAGTTCAGCAGCGCACCGCTACAACAAACCATTCATGCCGAACAGTGTGCTGTAACTCATGCCTGGTTACGTGGTGAAGCCCGTTTGGTCTCTATTACTGTCAATTACACCCCGTGCGGCCATTGCCGCCAGTTTATGAATGAACTGAACAGTGGAACAGACTTGCATATCCACCTACCGGGCCGCCCGGCGTCAACACTCGGGCAATATTTACCTGACTCTTTCGGCCCGAAAGACTTGGATATCAATACCTTGCTGATGGATCCTGTCGATCACGGCTATAAAGTCACTGACACTGATTCACTGACTCAGGCGGCACTTGACGGTGCCAATCACAGCCATGCACCTTATAGCCTTTCCCACAGCGGTGTGGCGGTGGAAACCACCGATGGCAACATTTATGCCGGCCGTTATGCGGAAAATGCGGCGTTTAACCCAAGCTTGCCCCCCCTGCAAGCTGCATTAATTCTGACCAACTTGTCAGGCAAAGACTGTAGCGCTATCCGCCGCGCAGTGCTGGTTGAAGGCAGCCGACCTATGTTGACTCAGTGGGATGCCACCCAAGCAACATTGGCAACCCTTGGCTGTACTGATGTAAAACGCGTGACATTCTAATCAGATAACAGCAAATCGGGGTTAGCTGACTAACCCCGGTTACAGCTTTGCGCCGCACTTTCACTCATTGGCTCACGCAACCAACTATGATTACTTTTGCCGTTCCGGAGGGTAATGCAGTAAAAGTTTCGTTTGGCCAATGAATCAAGCTGACAGTCAATCAATCTGCTGGCGGTAATTGAGCTGTAAAATCTGCAACTTAATTCGCACTTTTGCTGATAACTGACATATTTAACTAACAAAAGCTGTACATATTTTTCTTATCTTTTAGGATCGGAGCAACAATAACTGTCCAGACCCAAAGTCAGTGGAGTTACAGATAGGTAGCCAGCGAAGGCTTTCCGATGAGCTTACTCAAGTCAATCATTCGGATAAGCGCCCGCAGCGCCCCCTGCGACGTCAAGGACGAAGGGTATAATAACGTTTAAGAGTAAAATTCATGGAACTGGAATACGAAAGTAAACGTCCCCTGTACATCCCTTACGCTGGCCCCATCCTATTAGAATTCCCTTTGTTGAATAAAGGTAGCGCTTTCACCAATGCTGAGCGCAGCCACTTCAATTTACACGGTTTATTACCGGAAGCGGTTGAAACTATCGAAGAGCAGGCTGAGCGAGCTTACCGCCAGTATCAAGATTTCAAAAGCGATGATGATAAACATATTTATCTGCGTAATATTCAAGATACCAATGAGACTCTGTTTTACCGCCTGCTGGAAGCCCATCTCAGTGAGATGATGCCTATTATTTATACCCCGACCGTCGGCGAGGCTTGCGAACACTTCTCCGATATCTATCGTCGCGCGCGCGGGCTATTTATCTCTTATCCGAATCGCGAACACATCGACGACATGCTGCAAAACGCCACCAAGCAGAATGTCAAGGTTATCGTGGTCACTGATGGCGAACGAATTCTTGGCCTTGGCGACCAGGGCATCGGCGGTATGGGCATTCCGATTGGTAAACTGTCCCTGTATACCGCGTGTGGTGGTATCAGCCCGGCTTATACATTGCCCGTGGTATTAGATGTGGGCACCAACAACCCGCAGCGTCTGAATGACCCCCTGTATATGGGTTGGCGTCATCCACGTATTTCTGGTGATGAATATTATGCATTTGTTGATGAATTCATTCAGGCAGTGAAACGTCGCTGGCCAAATGTGTTGTTGCAGTTTGAAGATTTTGCTCAGAACAATGCGACCCCACTGCTCAATCGCTACCGTGATGAACTGTGCTGCTTCAATGATGATATTCAAGGTACTGCGGCGGTCACGCTGGGCAGTCTGATTGCCGCCAGTCATGCCGCAGGTAGCCAGTTGCGCGACCAAACGGTCACTTTCCTCGGCGCCGGCTCAGCGGGTTGCGGCATTGCTGAACAAATCATTGCACAGATGATTTCAGAAGGGCTGAGTGAAGAACAAGCCCGAGCGCGCGTGTTTATGGTCGACCGCTTCGGTTTATTGACGGATAAACTGCCTAATCTGTTGGATTTCCAAAGTAAGTTGGTGCAAAAAAGTGACACATTGCAGGGCTGGAATCTGGCCAGTGACGCAATCTCATTGCAAGATGTGGTCCGCAACGCCAAACCTACAGTCCTGATTGGAGTTTCTGGTCAGCCGGGGCTGTTTACCGAAGAATTAATCCGCGAGATGCACAAACACTGTGCGCGCCCAATAGTCATGCCACTGTCTAACCCGACATCTCGGGTGGAAGCACGGCCAGAAGATATCATTAACTGGACGGATGGTGCCGCGCTAGTCGCGACAGGTAGCCCTTTCCCTCCCGTCAGTTATAAAGAGAAACTGTATCCAATTGCGCAGTGCAATAACTCTTATATCTTCCCCGGCATCGGCTTGGGTGTACTGGCATCCGGAGCCAAACGCGTTACCGACGGCATGCTAATGGCTGCCAGCCGTGCATTAGCGGGCTGTTCACCGCTAGCGCATAATGGTGAAGGCGCATTATTGCCCAATATCGACGATATTCAGGCGGTATCAAAGACCATTGCGATGCAAGTGGGTAAAGCTGCACAGCTGCAAGGGGTTGCTATTGTGACCTCGGAAGAGGCTTTAGCAAAAGCCATTGAACACAACTATTGGCAACCGCAATACCGCAGCTATAAACGCACATCGTTCTAAATATTATCGGCCCGTACTTCGGTGTGGGCCGAATAATGATGTCCCCTGCCACTGCAACCCCAAAATCATTGGAATGACAGGAAGGCGGCCAGAGAGATAATCCCAATGAGCTGACCCCGGTCAGTGATTTGGGTTATTGAGCGCAGCCAACACACCTGTAGCTTGAAAGATATAAAAGGGTATCCCCAATGGATTTCAAGTGACAGGAAGGCGGCCAGGGAGATAATCCCAATGAGCTGACCCCGGTCAGTGATTTGGGTTATTGAGCGCAGCCAACACACCTGTAGCTTGAAAGATGATGGGGATAGGTATTGCGCTACATGGGCGGGTACAGTAGCCTTGCAATATCACCAGTGAATTGAATGCATCAAAGGCCAGAGAATGTGGAAACGCCTGATTATTAGCTTAATTATCATCGCAGGGTTGCTGATGGTGACAGCTATTGCGCTCGATCGCTGGATCAGCTGGAAAACAGCTCCTTTTATCTACGATGAGCTACAAGACTTGCCCCACCGGCAGGTTGGCGTCGTGTTGGGCACAGCCAAATATTATCGTACTGGCGGGATTAATCAGTTTTATCAATATCGTATTCAAGGGGCATTAAACGCTTATAACAGTGGCAAAGTCAGCTACTTACTGCTCAGTGGTGACAATGCGTTGCACAGTTATAACGAGCCGATGACCATGCGCCGTGATTTGATTGCGGCAGGTGTCGCCCCTTCTGATATCGTGCTGGATTATGCCGGTTTTCGCACACTAGATTCTATTGTGCGTACTCGTAAAGTATTTGATACCAATGATTTTATTATCATTACCCAGCGCTTCCATTGTGAACGCGCATTGTTTATCGCCATGAATATGGGGATTCAAGCGCAGTGTTTCGCGGTGCCGTCACCCAAGGATATGCTCAATGTTCGAGTACGTGAGATCTTTGCTCGCCTTGGGGCGCTGTCTGATCTCTATATTCTGAAACGCGAGCCCCGCTTCCTTGGGCCACTAATCCCTATTCCGGCGGTGCACGTCATACCGGATGACGCGCAAGGCTATCCGGCAGTGTCGCCAGAGCAATTAGTTGAACTGGAACACCGACTGACGGAAGAAAAACAGAAAAATGCAATACCATCCAACTGATTTTAAATGGATTTTTCTTTCGCTTTGACGTTAGGCGCAATCAGGAATATTGCCAACAAACTGCCTGGGTAGACTGTGAGCCGCAGTAATAATTCACTTTCAACAATATGTAACCAACTAGCCCCTTTGCCCTAAAAACGCCCCAACATCACTTTCAACCTCTCCCATCTCTTGCAATAACTGCAATGTTTCCAATGCCTCATCCTCATCCAACCGGCTCATGGCAAACCCCACATGCACCAAAACCCAATGGCCGATTAGTGCAGAACTTGCCTGCGCATCCGCAGCCACCAGCATAATATTCACCGAACGGCGCACACCACAAACATCCACCCAGGCCGTACCCGGTTGAGTCTCATCCAACGCGACAATTTGCCCCGGAATTCCTATGCACATAATCTGGCTCCCGCTGTATCAGAGCATAAAAAAAGTAAATTCATTCTACCTCCAGCCGCTTAATCATCACGCCGTCATCAGCCGCGCCAATGTGTAAGTGGCTCCCGGCACACAATGGGCAACGCGTTACTTTACTGCTGAGTAAATTAACGTGTTGCTGACAGTCATGGCACCATACTTGTGATGGTTGCTGGCTAAGGTGCAAAACACAGCCTTCGGCCAAGGTGCCCCGGCACACCAATTCAAAACAGAACTCCAACGCCTGCGGCTCGATACAAGAAAATGCGCCGGTTTCCAGCCATACCCCAGTAATTCTCCGTGCACCATGCAGCCGCGCCTGCTGTTCCATCATGCCAATCGCATTTTGGCACAAAGTTATCTCGTGCATGACCGTTCTCCCTATTTGAGCTTTTCTTGCAAAAACAATGCAAGGACGATGCCAGTAATTCAGGACTTGCCACCGGCTCGACACTCATCCTAATAAATTGATAAATAAGGTTATTATTCGCCACCACTGCGCGATAAATTCATGAGATGGATAATCACTGTCGAAGTGTCATCGGTAAGCAGTTGTTTCGTCACTAATGTCGACACTTAACCATGGCAATCACACTGTTTTTACTGCCTTTTAAATCCCTGCCTTTTATCTGATATCCCCCAAATGCGCAGCAGACGGGCTTTCACGACTCTTTTGCATCAGCAGCTAACGTACTGGCACAGAATATGCTTTGGTGCTGGGAAATGATTTTTATCAGCCTGACTGTCACCAGATTTTTGTCCCGGAGGGTATGGCTATGAACCGCTTTGTGATTGCGGAGCCGAGGCTTTGTATTGGATGTAATACCTGCATGGCTGCTTGCAGCCAGGTACATAAAGCCGAGGGTTTACAAGAGCATCCCAGATTGACCGTTATGCGCAATGCCACAGTGACGGCACCGATTCTCTGTCGTCACTGTGAGGATGCGTGGTGCGCGCGGGTTTGCCCGGTCAATGCCATCACCCTGACCAATAACGCCGTCGAATTAAATGAAACCACCTGCATCGGCTGCAAGCTCTGCGGTATCGCCTGCCCGTTTGGCGCAATCACCCCTGCTGGCAGTAAGCCATTAGCGGTGCCAGAAAATTTCCCTGAATACATCCCGATGACCGAGTTATCCGATGTGCCATTCAGCCCGGCCAACATGAATCCGTTCCTCGCTTGGAATGCGGGAGTTCGTGCTGTTGCCGTGAAATGTGACTTATGCAGCTTCCAATCACAGGGGCCAGAATGTGTGCGGGTCTGCCCGACTAACGCCTTGATACTGGTGGATAAAAACAGCATTGAACAGGCGAATCACGCTAAACGCCTAGCAGCCGCCAGTGGGTTTGCAAACGAGCTGCCCTTTATGACCGTGGGCACGTCGTCCGCCATCTCTCACGAGGAGCAGAAAAGATGATGAATTCGCTTGAGCTATTATGCCTCTCCTTGCTGCTTTATCTGGCTGGCGCATTGCTTTCTCTGCTCTTGGCACGGCGCGAAACTCTGGCAATTTATGCTTCCGGATTAGCATCATTACTGGGAGGGCTTGCGGGGCTGTTAGCCGCCGCGCCGACGCTACTCGGGGGCGGCATTATCACATTTACCACTGCCGGGCCTTTCCCATTCGCGGCATTTAGTTTACGTCTTGATCCATTGGCGGCATTTATGCTGATGGTCATTTCATTGCTGGTGGTGATAACCGCACTTTATTCATTGGCTTATGTGCAGGAATACAAGGGCCGCGGCGCATGGGGAATGGGGGTCTTTATGAACCTATTCATCGCCTCAATGGTGGCGCTGGTGGTCGTAGATAACGCCTTCTACTTTATTATTTTCTTCGAAATGATGTCGCTGGCTTCCTACTTCCTAGTAATTTCCGATCAAGACGATGACGCCATCAGCGCGGGTTTGCTCTATTTTCTGATTGCCCACGCCGGCTCCGTGCTCATTATGATTGCGTTTTTCCTGTTGTATCGCCTCAGCGGCAGTCTGGAATTTGCTGCTTTTCGGCAGGCCAACCCGCAGCCTGTCATGGCCTCGATTATCTTCTTATTAGCTTTCTTCGGTTTCGGTGCCAAAGCCGGGATGTTGCCGCTCCATGGTTGGTTGCCACGAGCGCACCCTGCGGCCCCTTCCCATGCCTCCGCCCTGATGTCCGGCGTTATGGTCAAAATTGGTATCTTCGGCATCATCAAAGTGGGCATTGACTTGCTGGGTGCCAGCCAACTGTGGTGGGGCGTGGTGGTGCTGGGCTTTGGCGCGGTGTCTTCAGTGCTGGGCGTGCTGTATGCATTGGCAGAGCATGACATCAAACGCCTACTGGCTTATCACACAGTCGAGAACATCGGCATTATCCTGATGGGGGTCGGCGTGGGCATGATAGGGATTGCCAGCCACCAACCGGTGTTAGCCGCGCTTGGCCTACTCGGCGCGCTTTACCATCTGCTCAATCACGCCGTTTTCAAAGGGCTGCTGTTCCTCGGTGCTGGTGCAGTCATATATCGCGTACACACCAAAGACATGGAAAAGATGGGCGGATTGGCCAGAATGATGCCTTACACCGCGCTGGCTTTTCTGGTCGGATGTATGGCAATTTCAGCCCTTCCGCCATTCAATGGTTTTGTCAGTGAATGGTTTACCTACCAATCGCTGTTTACCATGACCAAAGACGGCGGTTTTATTATTCGTCTCGCCGGGCCAATTGCTATCGTGATGCTGGCAATTACTGGTGCATTGGCGGCCATGTGTTTTGTGAAAGTTTACGGTATCAGCTTCTGTGGCCTGCCGCGCACAGAAAAAGCCGCTCTTGCACGCGAAGTCCCTTGGCCGATGACCTCCGCCATGTTGCTGCTGGCGTTACTCTGTTTGGCGTTAGGGATAGGCGCTACCCATGTCGCTCCGGTGATTGGCCGTATTGCCTCCAGCCTGATCGCGCCGCCAGTGCCATCCTTGCAAGTGGCACAAGGCGCTGTTTTGTTCCCGCAACACAGTTCTCAGGCAATGTTATCCACCCTGTATATCTTCTTTGGTTTATTGATTTTGCCACTGGTGATTTTACTGGTCGCCAGCCTCTACAAAGGCAGCCGTCTGGCATTTCGTCATGGCGGTGATCCATGGGCTTGCGGTTATGCCTACGAACAGGCCATGACCGTCTCTGCCGGTGGTTTTACCCAGCCACTGCGGGCCATGTTTGCCCCGCTCTATCGGCTACGTAAAACACTGGATCCCGCACCGGTAATGCAACGCGCATTGGAGCATTCAATCAGTGGCGCGGGTCGAGTGGAGCCGGTTTGGGATGACAAAGTTGTGGCCCCGCTTATCCGCTTGATCCAATGGCTCAGCCAGCGAATTCAATGGCTGCAACAGGGTGATTTCCGCCTCTATTGTCTGTATGTGGTCGCCGCACTGGTTACCCTGCTTATCATTGCGGCCATTTAAGGAGACGAGCAATGCCAACTACTGATATGCCTGCGGTCTCTATGATTGCTTTCGCCATTGTGCAGGCGCTTCTCATGCTTGCACTGGCGCCGTTGATGTCGGGTATTTCGCGCATGGTAAAAGCCCGCATGCACTCCCGCCGTGGGCCGGGCATCCTGCAAGAGTATCGTGATTTAGCCAAATTACTGAAACGCCAGGATGTCGCCCCGGCCAATGCCGGCATTATCTTTCGCCTGATGCCCTATGTGCTTCTGGGCAGTATGTTATTGATTGCGATGGCGTTACCCATTTTCACTTTGGCCTCCCCCTTTGGGGTGGCGGGTGACCTGATAACCCTGCTCTATCTGTTCGCGCTGTTCCGCTTTTTCTTCTCACTGGCGGGTCTCGATAGCGGCAGCATTTTCGCCGGTATCGGTGCCAGTCGTGAGTTGACACTCGGGGTGTTGGTCGAACCGACCTTGATTCTTTCACTGCTGGTTGTCGGGCTGATTGCGGGTTCCACCAATATCGGCACCATCAGTACCGCGCTGTCTCAAGGGCACTGGCAATCACCGACCGCCACGGGTCTGGCACTACTGGCTTGCGGTTTTGCGGTGTTTATCGAAATGGGCAAAATTCCATTTGATGTCGCCGAAGCTGAGCAAGAACTACAAGAAGGGCCACTGACCGAATATTCCGGTGCCTCATTAGGGTTAGTCAAATGGGGGATTAGTTTAAAACAAGTGGTGGTGGCGCAGCTTTTCCTCGGTGTGTTTATCCCCTTTGGCAAGTTGGCGGTGCTGAGTGGGCCGGGCCTGCTGTGGGCGTTAGTGGCCTGTGTTATCAAGCTCGTGGTGGTATTTGTGCTGGCCTCCATCGTAGAAAACAGTATTGCCCGTGGGCGCTTCCTGTTGACCTCTCGCGTGACCTGGCTGGGGTTTGGCGTAGCCGCCTTGTCTCTGGTTTTCTATCTCACCGGTCTTTAAGGAGCTAATAAACCCATCATGGAGAACATGGCTCTTATGAACACAGCCCTTATAAACATCGCCTTTGCAACCATTCTGGTCCCGTTTGTCGGCGCAATCCTCACGGCTTGTTTGCCGCAACGCATGGCGAAATGGTCCTGTACTTTCTTTGCGCTACTGGCAACCCTCGGCACTGTGCTGCTGGCTTATGTCTATCTGAGTGGCGGCAAGGTTGATATCACTTTCGACCTGATTCATTACGGTGATATGGCGCTATTCGGCCTGACAATCGACCGCATCAGTACCTTGATTGCTTTCGCCGTGGTGTTCCTTGGTTTGCTGGTCAGTATCTATTCCACGGGTTATCTGACACTGGGTAATCGTGAGCACCCACACGAGGGTACTAACCGCTACTATGCGCTGCTGCTGGTATTTATCGGCGCGATGGCTGGGCTGGTATTATCATCCACCCTGCTGGGTCAGTTATTCTTCTTTGAAATCACCGGCGGTTGCTCGTGGGGATTGATTGGCTACTATCAAAGCCAGAAGTCTCTGCGCTCGGCGCTAAAAGCCTTGCTGGTCACCCACGTCGCGGCCATCGGCCTGTATCTGGCGGCAGCGGTGTTACTGGTCAATACCGGTACTTTTGCCCTGACCGCGTTGGCGCAGCTGGACCACACCACCAAAATCATCGTATTCGGTGGTATTTTGTTTGCCGCTTGGGGGAAATCGGCCCAGTTGCCACTGCATATCTGGTTACCGGACGCAATGGAAGCGCCAACCCCTGTCAGTTCCTATCTCCATGCCGCCTCGATGGTGAAAGTCGGCGTATATATCTTTGCCCGCGCCATCTATTCTGCCGGTGACGTCCCCCAGATTATCGGCACCGTGGGCATGGTGATGGCGGTTATCACCTTGATTTACGGCTTCTTTATGTATCTGCCGCAAAAAGATATGAAGCGGTTGCTGGCCTACTCCACCATCACGCAGTTGTCTTACATTTTCTTTGCGCTGTCTTTGGCAATCTATGGTTCAAAATTGGCCTTTGATGGCGGTATCGCCTACATCTTCAACCACGCGTTTGCCAAGAGTTTATTCTTCCTGGTCGCCGGGGCGCTGAGCTACAGCTGCGGTACCCGTATGTTACCCAAACTCAAGGGCATCATGGGCAAAATGCCGCTGCTGGGGGTGGGGTTCTGTGTCGCCGCACTCGCCATCACGGGGGTGCCTCCATTTAACGGCTTCTTCAGCAAATTCCCCATTTTTGCCGCAGGTTTCTCACTTTCTCACGAACATTGGCTGCTGATCCCCCTGTTGGTGCTGGCTCTGATTGAATCAGTTGCGAGCTTCGGCTGGTTTCTGTACTGGTTCGGACAAACCGTGCCCGGCAAGCCATCTGAGGAAGTTGCCAGTGCCAAGCCGTTGCCATTAGCCATGCAAGGGGTGCTGGTGGTGCTGGTGATTATGTCAGTGTGCTCAAGCTTTATTGCCGTCGCCTGGCTCGGATAAGGGAGTAAAAAATGACCGGAACATTACTCGTTAACAATCTTGCAGGGCTGCTGATAATTACCTCGCTGCTGGTAATTATCGTGAAGAAGCCCGCGACCTCGGCACTGTTTTATGCCTTGCAATCACTGGTGTTGGTACTGATTTTCCTGGTATTAGCTGAAACACTGCACGCCCACGAGCTCTATATGTGGTCATTAACAGCCTTTATCACCAAGGTGGTGTTGGTGCCATGGATTATGTATCGCGCGTTTCGCCAGATGGACGATCCCAAAGCCAATGGCGGCGTGATAGGCACTGCCAGTCTAATTTTTATCGCCGCCATCATCATTTTACTGAGCTACTTTGTGGTCGAGCCGGTGCAGTTGCCCATGGTCACCGCCCTGAAACCCGCACTGGCCGTCTCGCTGGGGCACTTCCTGATTGGCCTGCTGTGCATTGTCAGCCAACGCAATATTCTAAAAAACATCTTCGGCTACTGCTTGATGGAAAATGGTGCTCACCTGATGTTGGCGCTGTTGGCTTTCCGCGCACCGGAACTGGTCGAGATTGGCATTGCCACCGACGCCATTTTCGCCGTGGTGGTGATGACGCTAATGGCGCGCAAGATTTACCGCACGTTGCACACGCTGGATGTTAAACAACTGACGGCGCTAAAGGGGTAATGAAATGAGTAATACTGACCTGCTGTTGTTACTGCTGGCGATACCTCTGATAGCCTCGCTGCTGGCATTTGCTTGCCGGGCATTGGGCAGTGCGGCACGAATGGCTTCCACTTGGGTGCATTTTATCGGTATCACCCTGTTGCTGATAGTGGCATTGACCGTCGTGTGCCGAGTGGCCGTGGATGGAGAAATTCTGGTCGTTCACAACTGGCTGCATATCGATAGCCTCAGCGCGCTATTCCTCGCTATTTTGGGCATTATCGGCTTTATCACTGGCCTCTACTCCCTTGGCTATATGCGCCATGAAGTCAATAATGGCGAAATCACCGTCGCAACACTGTGCAATTACTACGGATTTTTCCATCTATTCTTATTCACCATGCTGCTGGTGGTCACCAGTAATAACCTGATTCTGATGTGGGTGGGGATTGAAGCCACGACCCTCAGCTCCGCCTTTTTGGTGGGGTTATATGGTCAGCGCTCATCACTGGAAGCCGCCTGGAAGTACATTATTATTTGTACTGTCGGGGTCGCGTTTGGGTTGTATGGCACAGTGCTGGTGTATGCCAATGCCGCCAATGTGTTGGCGGATCCGGGCAGTGCTATTTTCTGGACGGTGGTCGCCGAACATGCCAAAGAGCTGGATCCTAGCCTGATGCACTTGGCATTTGTGTTTATCCTGATTGGCTTTGGCACCAAAACCGGCCTGTTTCCAATGCACTCCTGGCTACCCGATGCCCACAGTGAAGCCCCCAGCCCGACTAGCGCCTTGCTGTCTGCCGTGTTACTCAACTGTGCGCTGCTGGTTATCATCCGCTATTACATCATCATCAGTGCCGCTATCGGCCCACATTTCCCACAAATGTTGCTGTTGGTGTTCGGCATGATGTCAGTTGCCGTCTCCGCATTCTTTATTTTGGCGCAGCGCGATATGAAGCGCTTGCTAGCTTACTCCAGTGTGGAAAACATGGGTCTTATCGCCGTGGCGTTAGGTATTGGTGGCCCGCTAGGCGTGCTGGCAGCCCTGTTCCACACCCTCAATCACAGTCTGGCAAAAACCTTATTGTTCTGCGGGTCCGGTAATGTGTTGTTGAAATACGGCACACGGGATATGGGCGCAATCAAAGGTATTATCCGAGTGGCTCCGCTCACCGCAGTGATGCTGGCTGGTGGGGCATTGGCACTGGCTGGGATGCCGCCTTTTAATGTGTTTATCAGTGAATTTATGGTGGTTGCCGCCGCCGTTAAAGCCGGCCACATCACTCTGGTGATTGTGCTGTTATTGCTGTTAACACTGGTGCTGGCGGGGCTGGTGCGCATGATAGCCAGCACAGTGCTGGGTACGCCACCACCGGCGGTTAGCAAAGGTGAATTGGGTATTCTGACCACCGCGCCGATGGCCATTTTGTTGCTGTTAATGCTACTACTCGGGGTTCACATTCCCGCACCGGTCACTCGTTTGCTGACAGATGCTGCGCAGATTGTCCTCAATAGCGATGAGCAAACACCTGTTCAACAACATTTTATGCTGCCGTGGGATGTTATCTCTCCAGCTCAACCCACCCCTTCCGTCGCAGATACGCATGCCGCTCTGCCATTCACCCCGACACGTCAGGAGATGTAACGTGACTCACGAAACGCCTATTTCAGCGACTTCAGCTTCAGGCCATCCACACGGCGGTGAAAAACTGGGAGCCGCCTATGTCGCTCGCCTGCGCGAACAATTTCCGACAGTTGTCCTCGATGAAGAGTGGCAAACCGCTGATCAACTGACCATTACCATCAAGCTGAATAGCCTGCCGGATGTGGTCGAGTATCTTTATTATCAACAAGGCGGCTGGTTGTCAGTGTTGTTTGGCAATGATGAGCGCAGTTTGAATGGCTATTTTGCTATTTACTATGTGTTGTCAATGGAGGGCCGCGAGCAATACGGTATTGATACTGGCAAGCAATATGGCGACAAATGCTGGGTGATTGTCAAAGCGCTGATTAGCCCCGAACGCCCTGAATTCCCATCTGTGACCCCGCGGGTGCCAGCAGCGGTCTGGGGTGAGCGCGAAGTGCGCGATATGTATGGTTTACAACCCGTTGGCCTGCCTGATGAGCGCCGTTTAGTCCTGCCCGATGATTGGCCGGATGACCTTTATCCGCTGCGCAAAGATACCATGGATTACCGCCAGCGGCCGACGCCGACCAGCAATACGGAAACTTATCAGTTTGAAAATGAAGCGGGCAGCAGTAGCCGGGTGGTGCCCATCGGCCCGATGCATATTACCTCCGATGAACCGGGCCATTTCCGGCTATTCGTGGATGGTGAAGATATTATCGACGCAGATTACCGCCTGTTTTATGTCCATCGCGGCATGGAAAAACTGGCTGAAACCCGCATGGGCTACAATGACGTGACTTTCCTGTCAGATCGTATCTGTGGCATTTGCGGCTTCACCCACAGCGTGGCCTACACCTCTTCCATTGAGAATGCCCTCGGCATCATCGTGCCACCACGGGCGCAGATGATCCGCACCATTTTGCTGGAAGTCGAGCGGCTACATAGCCATCTGCTCAATATCGGTTTGTCCTGCCATTTTGTCGGGTTTGATACCGGCTTTATGCAATTCTTCCGAGTACGCGAAAAAGCCATGACTATCGCCGAGATGCTCACCGGCGCGCGCAAAACCTACGGCCTGAATCTGATTGGCGGGGTACGCCGCGACATTCTGAAAGCTGACCGCATCAAAACCCTGCAATTGGTGGCAGAGATGCGCGCCGATATTAGCGAGTTGGTGGACATGTTGATGAGCACCGCCAATATCGAGCAGCGCACGGTGGGTGTTGGCTTGCTTGACCGCAAAATTGCGCGCGATTTTAGCCCGGTTGGCCCGATGATCCGCGCCAGTGGATATGCGCGCGATATGCGCCATGACCACCCTTATGCCAACTACGCCAATGTGCCTAAAGAGCTGTTTAGCCTTGATGGTTGCGATGTGAACTCACGTCTGCTGGTGCGGGTGCGGGAATTCTTCGACTCACTGGTCATGATTGAATATGGGCTAAACCATATGCCCGGCGGCCCATTGCTGGAGGAGAAAGTCCACTATCAGCCGTATAAATTTGCGCTCGGTTTTTCGGAAGCCCCGCGCGGTGAAGATGTCCATTGGAGTATGACCGGCGACAATCAGAAACTGTTCCGCTGGCGCTGCCGCGCCGCCACTTACGCCAACTGGCCGGTACTGCGCTATATGCTGCGCGGCAATACGGTTTCAGACGCGCCATTGATTATCGGCAGCCTAGACCCCTGTTACTCCTGTACCGACCGGGTGACCTTGGTGGATGTGCGCAAGCAAAAATCCGTCACCGTGCCTTACAAAGAGATCGAACGCTATGGCATTGAGCGCACCCATTCGCCGCTCAAATAGAGGGATGAAGAATGTTAAAACTGTTTAAAACCATCCTGAAAGTCGGCGATACCACGGTAAAATATCCGTTTAAGCCGCTCGAGGTTAGCCACGGGTTTCGTGGCAAACCACAATATGATGCCGAACAGTGCATTGCCTGTGGTGCCTGTACTATGGCCTGCCCTGCCAATGCGCTGACCATGGAAACCGACATCACCCAAGGAACTCGCCAATGGCAACTGTTCCTTGGACGCTGCATTTTTTGTGGTCGCTGCGAGGAGGTCTGCCCGACCCGCGCGATTGTGTTGTCACAAGAGTTTGAACTGGCGGTGTTCAATAAAGCCGATTTATATCAACGCGCCAGCTTTACCCTCGCCCATTGCCAACAGTGCCAAAAACCTTTCGCCCCCAAAAAAGAAGTGGATTACGTCATGGCGCTGCTGATTCACTCCGGGATGAGCGCTGAGGATGTCGAGCAACAACGGCCTCATTTTGAAACTTGCCCTGAGTGTAAACGCAAACAGAATGTGGGTGGAAATGAAAATATTTCCATGAATAACAGCATCATACCGAATCACCACCGCGACGGGGGGAACCCTCTATGAGTCAGCCACATTCATTAAAACCGGGCTGGGGGCACCACGTGAGTCAACCGGTCGCACTTGACCCTTCCATCGCCCAGTTAAAAAGCAAATTACTGAAAGATATCAAACGCTCAGCTTATGTCTATCGGGTGGACTGTGGCGGTTGCAATGGTTGTGAAATTGAGATTTTCTCCTCGATTACGCCACTGTTTGACACCGAACGGTTTGGTATCAAAGTGGTCGCCTCACCACGGCATGCCGACATCTTACTGTTCACCGGCGCGGTAACTCGAGCAATGCGCTCACCGGCCTTACGCGCCTATGAGTCGGCCCCTGACCCCAAAATTTGTGTCTCTTACGGCGCTTGTGGCTGCGGCGGCGGTATCTTCCACGACCTGTATTGTGTCTGGGGCGGTAGCGACACTATTGTGCCCATTGATGTTTATATCCCCGGCTGCCCCCCTACCCCGGCGGCCACGATTTATGGCTTTGCGGTGGCGCTGGGCTTGCTGGAGCAGAAACTCAAAGGAGAGGATCATCAGGAAGCTGTCGACGAACGCGTCGCGCTGATTCACCCGGATGCGCCGCTGACTCTGCGGGTGTTGTTAGAGCGCGAGGCTCGCCGTATGGCGGGTTACCGTCACGGGCGGGAAATCACCGACAGCTTCTTGTCCCTGCTGGTTAACCAACCGTTGCAAGGGCTGGAACAGCGCTGCCAGAGTTATCTCCAGCAGCAGGATGATCCGCGTTTAAATGAGATATTTGCCAGCTTGCAACAGATAGCCCTGATGCAACTGGCAGGAGGGCATGTTGATGCCTAAAGTGATTTTTTATGCCCTGAACCAGAAATTCCTCGACAGTGATGAGGACATGCCCGAGCAAGCGCAGCAAGTGATGTATTACTCCCTGGCTATCGGCCACCATGTCGGCGTCATTGATTGCTTAAAAGCCATTATGGAATGCCCGCTGGCTGAGTATGAGCCGTGGTTCAGTCAGTTACCCGAAGGAGAAGCTCGCCGCAAAATGGCGGGCTTACTAAAGTTTGGCGAAATCACCATCGACAGCACTCACACCCAATTACTGGCCCAAGCCTTTGCGCCATTGGCGCAGGATTCGAATTCATTGCACCAGCTCTGGAGCCAACAATTACTACAAACCCTGTATGATATTGAACAGGAACCGGCTATTTATTTGATGGTGAAACGCCGCCCATGAACCCTCTAAATACAGTGACGAATGTTGTTTTAACCGTCGGCAATAGCATGATGGGCGATGACGGCGCAGGGCCATTACTGGCCGAGCGCATGACACAGCAACCGGTAGCTGACTGGCAAGTTATCGACGGCGGCTCGGCCCCAGAAAATGTGGTGCATCGCGTCCGTGCTTTGCAGCCCAGCCGCCTGATTATTGTTGATGCCGCTGATATGGAGCTGCCCCCTGGGGAAATTCGTATTATTGACCCAGAGCGAATTGCCGAGATGTTCATCATGAGCACCCATAACTTACCGCTCAATTTTCTCATCGATCAGCTCAAAGAAGATATTCCAGACGTTATCTTCGTCGGGATCCAACCCACATTAGTGGCGTTCTACTTCCCGATGACCGATATTGTCAAACACGCGGTTGAGATTGTGTACCAAAAATTGCCCCATTGGCAGGGTGACGGCGGTTTTAGTCACTTGTAATGATGTGACGGTGTGGCGTCGTCAAATTTGCCGACGTCACCGCCGCCGACAGTTTTTCTTCTGTTACTCCCTCTCATGAAAACCCATAAATCCTTTTAAAACAACCAGATTAGTCATCTTCTTTCCCACTACTTCAAGTTGGCATAAACCATGCAGTATGTAAGGTAATGAGCCAGATTCGCGCACCTAAACGCAAATCTGCCAGACCCCTTAATTGATACCCGATAAATTTCACGGTGCAGCCAACACACCTGCGACCTGAAAGATCAAGGGCAAGGAGAGAAAGCAATGAACCGGTTCATAATTGCAGATCCAAAAAAGTGTATTGGCTGCCGCACCTGTGAGGTTGCCTGCGTGCTGGCACACAACGGAGGCAAGCTCGACACCATGACAAAGGCCAATTTCGCCCCACGGTTGAAAGTGGTCAAAGGATTGAATGTCAGCACCACCATTATGTGTCGCCACTGCGAAGATGCGCCTTGTGCCAATGTTTGCCCTAACGGCGCGATTGTGCGTGCGGCAGACAGCATTCAGGTATTGCAGGAAAAATGCATTGGCTGCAAAACCTGCGTTGTTGCCTGCCCCTACGGCGCCATGAATGTGGTGACCAAACAGGTCGAAGTCATGTTTAACGGCCTGTCGCAAGGCTTTTGCCTAAAAGCTGAAGCACAAAAATGTGATTTGTGCGAAGGGCGTGCCGCCGGGCCAGCCTGCATCTCAGTTTGCCCCACTCAGGCACTGCATTTAATCGGCCGTGACACCATGCAGGCCATGCTACGCAAGAAACAAATGCGCGCGGCACTGGATGAAGCCAACGAGATGAATTTCTAAGCCGATACTGCCACAACATCAAATCAGTGATTCGGGTAAACAAGAGCTGCTGACACCGCTCAGCTTCAAGAATAAAGGATAATTAACATGCACAAAGCACTCACTGTCTGTCCTTATTGCGGCTCTGGCTGCAAAATCAATTTACTGGTCGAAAATGGCAAAGTCGTTGGTGCTGAAGGCGCTAATGGCGTCACCAATCAGGGCGAGCTGTGTCTGAAAGGCTACTACGGCTGGGATTTTCTCAATGACACCAAGCTACTCACGCCGCGTTTAAAAAAACCAATGATTCGTCGCCAAAAAGGCGGAAAACTGGAAGCGGTTTCCTGGGATGAAGCTATCGAGTTCGCCAGTAGTAAACTGCGAGAAATTAAAGAAAAATATGGCCCTGAAGCTATTATGCACACGGGTTCTTCTCGTGGGCCGGGCAATGAAACCAACTATGTGATGCAAAAATTTGCCCGCGCCGTCACCGGCAGCAATAATATCGACTGCTGTGCTCGCGTATGTCACGGCCCATCAGTGGCGGGTTTGCAAGTGACACTGGGTAACGGCGCGATGAGTAACTCCATCTGCGAGATTGAAGACACCAAATGCATTTTGGTCTTTGGCTATAATGCAGCGGATTCCCACCCCATCGTGGCCCGGCGCATTCTAAAAGCCAAAGAGAAAGGCGCTAAAGTCATTGTTTGCGATCCTCGTCATATCGAAACCGCACGGATTGCCGATCTCTGGTTACCCTTGAAAAACGGCTCCAATATGGCGCTGGTGAATGCATTTGCCAATGTGCTCATTACCGAAGAGTTATATGATAAAGACTATGTTTCGCGCTATACCGAAGGTTTTGATGAATATCGCGAAATTGTCGCCAAATACACACCAGAATATGTCGAAGGCATTACCGGCTTGCCAGCACAAACTATCCGTGAGGCTATGCGCATCTATGCCGCAGCACCTTCTGCTACCATTTTGTGGGGCATGGGGGTAACACAATGGGGCCAAGGGGTTGATGTCGTTAAAGGATTATCGGGATTGGCATTACTGACGGGTAACCTCGGTCGCCCGAATGTCGGTGTTGGCCCAGTGCGTGGGCAAAATAACGTGCAAGGTGCCTGTGATATGGGAGCTTTGCCTAATATGTATCCCGGCTATCAAGCCGTGACTGACCCGGCCACACTTGAGAAGTTTGCCAAAGCCTGGGGTGTCCCTTCCCTGTCCGGCAAAATTGGTTATTCACTGACTGATGTCCCACATAAGGTGAAAGAAGGCAAAATCAAAGCCAACTATGTGATGGGCGAAGATCCGCTGCAAACAGAGCCGGATCTGTCGATGATGCGCGAAGCTTTCAGCGAGTTGGAATTGCTGATTGTCCAAGATATCTTTATGACCAAAACAGCGGCTGAGGCGGATGTTATCTTCCCTGCAACCTCATGGGGCGAACATGAGGGGGTCTATTCAGCCGCCGACCGTGGTTTCCAGCGTTTTGAAAAAGCGGTTGATCCACAAGGCGATGTCAAACCAGATTGGGAGATTATCAGTCTGATGGCAACCGCCCTCGGCTACCCAATGAAATACAACAATACCAAAGAAATTTGGGATGAGTTGCGCGAATTATGCCCGCTGTATTACGGCGCAACCTACGAGAAAATGGCCGGTTTAGGTTATATCCCGTGGCCATGTACGACTGAAGACAGCCCAGGGACGCCATGGCTATATGCCGGTAATAAGTTCGATCGCCCGGGAGGTAAAGGGTTGCTGTTTGCCAGCGAATGGCGTGCGCCAATGGAACAAGTGGATGAGGAATATCCTCTGGTGCTGTGTACCGTCCGTGAAGTCGGCCACTATTCCTGCCGCTCAATGACCGGGAATTGTTCAGCATTACAAACACTGGCCGATGAGCCGGGTTATGTCCAAATCAGCCCGCAGGACGCAGATAAAATGCGCTTGCAGGATCAGCAATTAGTCTGGGTTGAATCGCGGCGCGGTAAGGTAATTACTCGCGTGTCCGTCAGCGAACGAATTAATGTCGGCGCGGTATATATGACATATCAGTGGTGGATTGGTGCTTGTAACGAATTAACACTTGACCATCTGGACCCTATTTCTAAAACACCGGAGTATAAATATTGCGCGGTGAAACTGGAGGCCATAACGGACCAAACATGGGCGGAAAATTATGTTCAGCAAGAGTACAGCCAATTGAAGGCGCGCTTACGCAGAGAAGCTGAAGTAATTTGATAGATTAACGGCTATTGCACTTTGCCATTCTGGGCATGCCCAGAATGGCTTTGCTCGCAACGCCTCGTTCGAGTAGAAAAGTTTGTCACATTTGGTGTTCGACTCAGCGACCCGCAAAATAGAATATTCATCTTATTCAGAACAAATAAATGCGTTAGTTCATCTCATCTTCGATGCTTTTTACTGATATTCCTAACCGTTGCATACGAGATAACAACGTCGTGCGTTTTAGCCCTAACTTAATGGCAGCCCCTTTCGGCCCGGCGACCACACCATTGGTTTCTCGTAATACTCGAATAATCTGCGCACGTTCTGATTCTGAAAACTCCGGCTCGTCACTCTCAGGTAATAAAGGTTTGTGAACAACCCTTTCCGACGCCGGTTTAGCCATCTCTAGTGGTGATAAATGATATTCCAGTTCTTGTAACTGTAAATTCAGCGTAGTGCCACGACTGAGTATCACCGCACGTTCAATCACATTTTCCAACTCACGAATATTACCCGGCCAGGGTAAACGGCTGAGCAAACGCAATGTCTCCCCCGGAATGGTATCAATAGTGCGGTTCATGCGTTTGGCTATTTTCTGAGTAAAGAATTTCACCAATAAAGGGATATCTTCCGGGCGTTCACGCAAAGGCGGGATTACAATAGGGAATACATTAAGCCGATAATACAGATCACTACGATATTCCCGATTCACCATCATTAACTTTAAATCACGGTTAGTTGCGGCAATCAACCGGACATCAACCGGAATAATTTTACTGCCCCCCAATCGCTCTATTTCGCGCTCTTGTAATACCCGTAGGAGTTTCGGTTGTAGCTCGAGAGGAATATCACCGACCTCATCGAGAAATAACGTGCCACCATCCGCCATTTCAAATCGGCCAATACGTTGTGACGCCGCGCCGGTATATGCCCCCTTTTCATGACCAAATAGATCACTTTCCATTAGACCGGAAGGAATGGCTGCACAGTTCATTTTCACCATGCGTTTATTCTTGCGGGTACTTAAATTATGAATAGCGCGAGCAATTAATTCTTTACCTGTGCCAGTTTCTCCGAGGATCAATACCGTACAATCACTGGAGGCCACCATTTCAACCTGCTCCAACACCGCTTGGATAGCTGCACTGTGGCCGATAATTTCGCCAAACTCTTCATTATGAATAATCTGGTCAGTTAAATAGAGATTTTCATTGACCAACGAATCTTTCAAGCGAGTAATTTCATTATAAGCAAGAGCATTGTCGACGGCGATGGCGATACGAGCAGCTATCTGCCGTAACAGTTTAAGGTTGCTGTCAGTGAAAATATCACTCTGACATTGTGCTAATTTTAATACGCCCAGCATCTTATGGCCGAAAAATAGTGGCAATAGGCAAACCACCTGTAAACCAGCATCCAGCATATTTGCCAGTTGCTTATCATCTGGTGCCAAAAGAGCAATATCCGCCAGATTAACTAGCAATAATTCCCGGCTGTGTAAAACTTGCCCGGCTAATGTGCCAGTCATATCGACCCAAGCTTGCTGATATTGCACTGCTTTACCAGACTGATAGCGAGTAGAAAAAACATTCAGTTTGTTTTTGTCATTGTGGGTGCCACATATTGCTAAACTAATGTAATCAATATTGAAAAAACGGTGTATCTCTTTGGAGACCTCCGCCGCCAATACATCTAACTCTAGTTTAGAAATAACTGTATTGGTGACATCAACTAATATACGGAAATGATCTCGTTCAAAACGCAACCGCTCGCGCTCGGAAAATGCCCGATTTATTTCAGTAATATTGTCTACCGCGATGGCCACAATTTCTGCCAATAATCCTAGAAAGGTAATAGCTTGTTCATCAAACTCGCTATTATCTGTTTTAATAAACTCAACACAACCCGACCAGTGATTATCATGGCCAAGCGGAAAATGGCAGCCGGAGTGTAACGCCTGATAAGGCGGCAAATCGCAAACCGCAGAAAACTCCCTTTGCATACGGAAATTATCAGTTTGCAAAGGCGTCTGTTGCTGCCATGCCAGCCCGCCAGGCCCCTCGGCAAATAAGATATTTTGCGCTCCCACGACTGAGTCTGACACATCATCATGGCTATAGAGGGTCATTTGGTTATACAAGGGATTAAGCAATAATAAATTGACCCGTTGAAAGCGGACTACAGAAAAGGAAAGCTTCCTGAGTTCATTAACTAAATCGGTTATATCCCGTAGTAATAATAACTTTTTCGATGCCGTGAACAATGTGTCTTGCCAGACTTGAGCCAATGTGGGACGGGGTAGTTTTTTTGCGCTATCCATATATACCCAAAGTAATTAAGCCCAAAAATGGATGATAACTACTTTAAGGTATTGAAATGAAAAAATATATATTAACCCGCGATAAGCTTGATCTGGATTAACAAACTATTTTGCCACATTCACCTGTGAAGACTTATTATTGAAATCACGTCTCATTTACATTAAAAATAACAATAAAACATAGAGTTACATATCGCCACATCTTTTATTTGATGTTCACTATTAGTGCATCGATGTATAAATATATATATAGCGACATAATTATATATTCACTGAAAATTGTGAATAAAATACCTAATCTAGCTCATTACTCCACTAGCACACCGTCAAGATACCACCGATTTCATGGTATGAAAAATGCATAAAATCCTTGTCACTAAAATAAATATTTAATTTTTATCTTACCCTTTTCCTTAACATAAAAATAAGCAACAAGGAGTTATCAATGAGCATTGAAAATCCCTTTGATCTGCGACTTCCGGTTGATATGGCAAAGCTTGCAGAACAAGTTGGTATATATAAAGCCACTAAAAATCCGGCCACAACTTTTTATTTAGCGATGACCGCCGGTGTGTTTATCTCCATTGCATTTGTCTTCTATATAACCGCAACTACTGGCACCGCAGGTGTGGCATACGGTCTGGCGAAATTAGTCGGCGGTTTATGTTTCTCCCTCGGATTGATTCTGGTCATTATTTGCGGCGCTGATTTGTTCACCTCCACGGTATTGATTGTGGTAGCCAAAGCCAGTGGCAAGATCAGTTGGAAACAATTAATTGCCAACTGGATCAATGTTTATTTTGGTAATTTGATTGGGGCATTATTCTTTGTTGCCCTGATTTGGTTTGCCGGTCAGCATACTGCGGCAAATGGTTTATGGGGCCTGAATGTACTGCAAACAGCCGAGCACAAATTGCATCATACCTTTGTAGAGGCGGTGTGTTTGGGGATTCTGGCTAACTTGATGGTGTGCCTGGCAGTATGGATGAGTTATTCCGGCCATACCTTAACGGATAAAATTGTAGTCATGCTACTCCCTATCGGTATGTTTGTTGCCAGTGGTTTTGAGCACAGTATTGCTAATATGTTTTTGATCCCCTTAGCTATTGTAATTCGTGATTTTGCCTCACCCGAATTCTGGCACGCTATTAATGCTACTCCAGAACAATTTACTTCGCTGACGATGTCCAATTTTATTATCGATAATCTAATCCCTGTTACAATCGGTAATATTATTGGTGGCGGATTATTGGTAGGGCTGACTTATTGGATTATTTATCTACGTAATCCGGCTCATTGAGTCTATTGCGTCGGAAATTATGATGTCTCTCGACAATTTTGACGAAAAAAATGACAATTAAAAAAGCCAGCCGAGTTTCACTCTGGCTGGCCTTCTTTTAAAGCTATTAACCGATTATTTTTTCTTAGCGTATTTCAATGAATCCAGTGCTACCGCAAAGATAATGATCGCGCCTTTAATAATGTACTGCCAGTACGGGTTCACACCGATATAAGTTAGCCCGTAGTTAATCACGGTAAAGATAATGACACCGGTCACAACACCGATAACGGTACCAACACCACCACTGAAGGACACGCCCCCGACCACGCAGGCGGCAATCGCATCTAACTCATACATGAAGCCCAAGTTATTAGTCGCGCTACCGATACGGCCAGCTTCTAACATCCCACCGAATGCATAGAACACACCAGATAGGGCATAAATCATGATTAAGTTTAGCGGCACATTCACACCAGAAACTTTTGCGGCTTCTGGGTTACCCCCGATGGCGAAGATATTCTTACCAAAGCGTGTTTTATTCCACAGTACCCAAACAAAACCAATAGCAATCAAGGCGTAGAATGTAATATAGGACAGTTTGAAATCACCAAACCGCAAGAACCCTTGTGCAAAAGTTGAGAATGCGGGGTCAAAACCAGCAATCGGTGATGCGCCGACAAAGTCGTAATACAGAGAGTTAATCCCGTAAACAATAATCATCGTACCCAATGTGGTAATAAATGGCGTCACATTTAGATAAGCAATAATAATACCGTTGACTAAACCAATAATCGCACCAATTAAGCACACGGTTAAGATAACAATTGGGATAGGTACAGTATGCAAATCTGGGAAAACTTTATTAACGTTATCCATAGCTTGCAGCATTGTTGCCGCAACCACCGCAGCTAACCCCACCTGGCGGCCAGCTGACAAGTCAGTCCCTTGAGTCACAATCAGCCCCGCCACACCGAGCGCGATAATAATACGCACCGAAGATTGGGTCAGAATGTTACTTAAGTTCATCAAGCTTAAAAATGTCGGGTCCTTAACAATAATTATTGCCAGCAATACGAATAATACGACGTAAATCCCGCTCTCTTTAAGGTAAGTGAGCATACTTTTCTTATTTAACGCATTCATAATAAGAACCTTCGACTAGATTAGAGATGCAAGGATGCAAGGCGTAATATTTCATTTTGCGTGGTTTGTTTGGTTTCAACAATTCCCGCAACCTGACCATTACTCATTACTAAAATTCTGTCAGTGATCCCTAATAGCTCAGGCATTTCAGAGGAAATAATAATAATTCCTTTGTCTTTCTTCGCTAGTTCAGTCATTAACTGATAGATTTCAAACTTAGCACCGACATCAATCCCCCGAGTCGGTTCATCCAACATTAATATTTCTGGCTGAGTTAATAGCCAACGGCCAATAATGACTTTCTGCTGATTACCACCTGACAATGAGCCAATACTGGTGCGATGTCCGGGAGTTTTTACCCGCATGGCGTCGATAACCCATTGGGTATCACTCTTCATACGCGTATTATCCAGCAGCCCAAATTTGTTTTTATAGTTACGAATATTAGAAATCAGGGAATTAAAACCCACATCGAGATAAGCATAAATCCCGGTTGAGCGGCGCTCTTCAGTGACTAATGCAAAGCCGTGGTTAATAGCTTCATTGGCGCTATGGTTATTAATACTCTTGCCATGCAACTTAATCGTGCCAGCCACTTTTTCGCGGATACCAAATAACGTTTCAACAATATCAGTTCGTTTGGCCCCGACTAATCCGGCAATTCCTAGAATCTCACCTTTATGCAGATCAAAGGAGATATCACGGATTGAAGGTTGGCGCAGTGAGGTCAGATTCTTCACTTCCAGAATAACTTCACCCGGCTTATTGAGGCGGTCAGGGAATCGTTGACTTAAAGAGCGCCCGACCATCATGGAGATTATCTGATCCATGGTCAGCCCTTCCAGTGGTTGGGTTGTAATCCACTGACCATCACGCAAAATAGTGATTTCATCACACAGTTGGAATATCTCTTCCATCTTATGAGAGATATAAACAATTCCGCAGCCCCGCTCTTTCAATTTGCGGATAATCGTAAATAGATGATTAACTTCTTTTTCAGTTAATGAAGAAGTGGGTTCATCCATAATCACAATTTTGGCATTGTAAGAGAACGCTTTGGCAATCTCGATCATTTGCATTTGGGATACCGATAAAGTGGCAACTTTATCTCGTGGATCAATATCAATATCCAATTCATCGAAGATTGCTTTGGTGTCTTTGTACATTTTATCTTGATCGACAAAGAAACCTTTAGTCGGGTAACGCCCCAACCACATGTTATCCATTACGGTGCGTTGCAATACTAGGTTTAATTCCTGATGCACCATAGAGACACCATGCTCTAATGCTTCTTTAGAGCTTTTAAATTCTATTTCTTGCCCCTGGAAGATAATACTCCCGGAGTCTTTTTTATAGATACCAAACAGACATTTTAATAGCGTTGACTTACCTGCTCCATTTTCTCCCATTAAGGCATGGATAGAATTTGGCCGCACTTTAAGATTTACGTTATCTAACGCCTTTACACCCGGAAATGATTTATTAATATTACTCATTTCCAGCAACCACTCGCGGGGTTGTGCTGTATTAATATCGGCCATAGTTGTACCTGGCTAAGAATCGCTACTGATCTACTGGATATATATCGCAACCGCACCAGCCGTTCAGCGCATATTCAAAATAAGGATCAATGCAAAAAACCTTCCGCCCCGGCGCTGGCGACCCAATAACGGGGCCAGAAGGTTAATAATAACGTCTTTACCCAAAGTAATTAAAGCTACTGTGGGTATAACCCATCACGACTACTGGCTATTATTTAGTAAATTCAGCCAGGTTATCTTTATCAACACCTACATACGGAATACGGACGATTTTGTTGTCGATTTTCCATTTAGTCCCTTCAGCGGCAGGTTTGCCATCGGCCAGGTTTTTCGCCAGATCGAAGGTCGCTTTTGCCTGATTATTCGCATCATTCAGCACAGTACCGGCCATTTGGCCAGATTTCACCAGAGCTAATGCTTCAGGTAAGGCATCAACACCAAAGACTGGAATGCTGGTTTTGTTATGCGCTTTCAATGCTTCTACTGCGCCCATGGCCATCGCATCGTTGTTAGCGATAACCACTTCAATTTTGTTGGCGTTAGGGCCGGATAACCAGGCATCCATCTTATCTTTAGCCTGTGCGGTATCCCACATTGCGGTATCTAACTGCAATTGCTGAGTTGGAATGCCTTTCTCGTTAAGGGTCTTGATGACATAAGTGGTACGGGCTTCTGCATCTGGGTGGCCCGGCTCGCCTTTCAACAGCACAAATTGAATTTTGCCATCTTTGTTCAGATCCCAATTTGGATTGGCTTTCCAATGTTTAGCAATCAACTCACCCTGGATAACACCAGATTCTTTGGAGTCAGTACCGACATAATAAGCTTTGTCATAGCTATCAAGCGCTTTGCGTGAAGGTTCTTTGTTATAGAACACAATTGGAACATCATTTGCGCGGGCTTTATCAATAACCACTGGCGCTGCAGCAGGGTCAACCAAGTTGATTGCCAATGCTTTTACGCCTTTAGCCAGCAACACGTCAATTTGATCGTTTTGCTTGGATTGGTCATTCTGAGAATCATTCATCAGTAAGGTAACGTCAGGAGATGATTTTGCATCTTTCTCGATAGCTTTACGGACCACGGACATAAAGTTGTCATCATATTTATAAATAGTGACACCAATACGGGTATCAGCTTGAGCCGCCGCGCCGAACATCATGCTGGCAACCAGAGTCGCTAATGTGAAAACCTTCTTATTCATTTATATCTCCGGGTTTATGTAGGGTAGTACAGGGTGATAACACCATCGCCTTAACGTGAGAAAGACCCATCGTTCAAAGCAGCTGACACTGAATATCTTTCGTCCTTGAGCGCACTCCACTCCGAAAAGCTGCCTGAGTCGTCAAAAACCATGTCATTTACAAACTTCTCGTTTGCGGAACTCGTGTTTGTAAATCGCTATTCTAAAACCCGCTACCGTGTGTTTTTTTATCCGGTAACTGATGACATATTGATACATTCAGGTAGAAAACAACTAGAGCATAGACGGGCCGTTGTTAAGAATCTGTGAATTTTCTCACAGATTGAAAACGGTTACACAAGAATAAATACGTAACTAGTGAGCGACACCACAAATTGCGACAGAATGCCGTGGCACTAGTGTGGGATTAAAACAATAAGAGGCATGAGGGTCTGGCGCACGGCTAGCACCTTCAAGAGCCAGCTCCGTGGCTAAAGTTGCCATAGAAACAATAGGATAGCGAACTGTGGTCAATTTAGGACTGGTATAGCGTGCAATCGGGATGTCATCAAAGCCCACCAGCGAAAATTGTTCTGGAACACTGATACCGTTTTCTTTTAATACCGCCAGCGCTCCGGCAGCCATTGAGTCGTTATAGGCAAACACTGCACTGAGCTGTAAATTACGCCCCAGCAAGTCAATCATCGCCCGCTCACCTCCGGCTAGGTCCGGGGTACCATAGGCGCGCCATGTATCAGGGACAGTAATACCGGCCCCTTCAAGCGCGTTGAGGTAGCCAGTTTGGCGCTGCATAACATCATCAATAGGGTGATTGGAACCGAGAAAACCGATGCGCTGGTGACCTTGTTTGAGCAGCAAGCGACACGCCATTTGCGCACCGCTAACATTGTCTAATCCTACACAACGGTGCTCAAACTTGGGAATTATCCTATTAATCAAAACCATACCGGGGACTTGTTCTAAAAAGGAGATTAATTCACTGTCACTCAATGCCTTAGCATGAACAACTAACGCATTACATCGTTGGCGAAGTAACACCTCAATGGCATGCCGCTCCTTATCCGCCTGATGATAACTATTGCCAATTAACAGATATTTTTGATGCCGCTGGGCAACAGTGTCTACCGCTTTCACCAATGCACCAAAAAAGGGATCTGACACATCCATCACGACCACACCGACCGTATCACTGCTTTGGGTTGCCAGCGCCTGCGCATTGGCATTTGGCCGGTAGCCTAATTCAGATACCGCTTTCAGCACGGCGGCCCGTGTTTCAGGGCGGATAGAAGCACTGTTATTAAGGACTCGGGATACCGTAGCCAGCGAAACACCTGCCCGTGAGGCCACATCGCGAATAGTAATACTGTTTCCAACTAAGTGCACAGCGGCCATGACTTCATCCTGTGAATCTTATTTTATCAATAAGTCGCCATGCATACGTTGAGTTCAACCTGTCATGGCAGGTGGCCTATCCTAACCAGTTTGTTGAAATTGCCACGTGAAATACGTCACAAGAAAGAAAACGTTTACATACAAATTTGCAACCGCTCAATCCTTCTCCGGTTATTGACGTATTCAAGACTTAGTGTTGCGTGGTTGTAACGATTGGCCGCAAGCATAGGCAGTCAACTTGCGCCAGAGCCATTCGGCTGGCCCTTGGGGAAAATAATGCAGCCATAACAAAGAGAAAAGGATACAACATAGCCAAACAAATGGAACGACGGCTAATAATTGCAAGCGATCCAGTTGTTGATATAGGCCGAGGTGATAGAAGATAAAAGTGCATATCAATGTCTGTAATAAATAATTGCTGAGTGCCATGCGGCCGACTTGAGAAAGCCAATGGCTGACTCGCCAACCCGATAATGTCGGCCAGAAACCATACAATAATGCTAAATACCCGATAGCCTGTAACGGCGCACCTAACTCACGGGGAACTTGCAGTAAAAAACCGCTCCACCGGAAATCCCATCCGACCATCCATTGCAATGCCACTCCCGGTATTTGGATAACCAATGAAAGCGGTATCAAAAAAGCCGCTAATAGGCGGTAATGGCGCAAGCTGAATTCGCCCCGCAGCCAACCACAGCGCATCAATCCGGCACCAAATAGCATCGAACCTGCCAATTCCCAGCCATATTGTGCGCCTATAGCAATCAAATTGGATGACAGCAGATCAAGCCGATTTTTCCAAGCCTCCACCCCGCCCTGCAATTTCCAGAATTGCTCATATTGTAGATCTGCCGGCCCCGGTTGCCAGAAGCGGCCCGGTTCTCCGCTGGTGATAAAACCCAGCAGCAATAATACCGCCACGCCGAGTAAATAGAGTACCGCCCCAGTGCGCAATAAGCTGGCGGCATTTTTAGCATCACGAATCATTCTCCAGCACACCAACCCAATCAAACCATAGGCCAGGAGAATATCGCCATCCCAGAAAAAAATGCCGTGAATCAATCCCAATAACAGTAAGAGAGAAAGCCGTGCTCGTATCCAACTTTTACCGCGTTTTAGGAGTAGCTCAAGGCCCGCACCAAATAAAATGGCAAAAATAGAGAGGAACTTTGCTTGCGCGATAATATCCAGAATGGCCCATGTCCAGCTATCAGACACAGAGGGAAGACCAAGATAAGCGGGATTAAGATAAGCAGCCTTTGGTAGACCAAAAGCACTAATATTGAGCAGAAGAATGCCAAGAATGGCCAGACCTCGCGCGCTGTCTAACGTTGCGATGCGTTGACGCATACCCGACATCCTGTATTAGGGGCACCCATTGGTGCCCACTGGCAAAAGGCTAATTCGCCGTTGTGACGTTAGCTATTATGACGAACAGCACGCAGGAATTCCTGGCGAGTATTCTGGCTGGATTTGAATAACCCGCCCAATGATGTGGTGGTGGTCGCACTGGTCGCATCGCGGATACCGCGAGCTTTGACACAATAATGCACTGCGTCGATAGAAACAGCGACATTATTTGTTCCTAATAAGGTCTGCAACGCCAGCAAAATTTGCTGCGTCAGGCGCTCTTGAACTTGTGGGCGCTGAGCGAAAAACTGCACGATACGGTTGATTTTGGATAAACCAATCACGCTATCTTTCGGAATATACGCCACTATCGCTTTGCCATCAATCGTCACAAAATGATGCTCGCAAGTGCTGGTTAGGGTGATATCTCGCACCGTAACCATTTCATCAACCTTCATTTTATTTTCGATCAGTGTAATTTTGGGGAAATTTTCGTAATCCAGTCCGGAGAAAATCTCATCAACATACATCTTGGCAATACGTCTTGGTGTATCGGCCAGGCTGTCGTCAGATAAATCAAGATTCAACAATTGCATGACTTGCGTCATATGCTCCTGAATCCGGGTTTTGCGGGTTTCAGCATCAAATTCTTGTTTGCGCAATGGGGTTTCAAGGCCACGGGCCAGCAGTGCTTCATGAACCAGCTCAGCTTCTTTACTCAGCGATGACATTCTTTTCTCCAACAGGCGTACGTATCTGAGCGGAATAAACATGATGCAGATCACGTTCAGATTTTGCTCCCCACTTTAGTTGAGAGCAAAATGATTATCCAGTGATTGTTCTTTATATCCGATGATTGTTATTCATCTGCTGTTGTTCTTTTTATCATGATGAAATAGTGGCCTCTGGATTGGCGGCAATTTCGCGTGCTCTGGCGGGCGTTTTAATCACTAAAGCACCGGCAATAATCAGCGCCACCACGGCGACATAGAGCGCGGGTTCCAGCCGGTGGGTCAATGCAGTAGAAATCGCGGATAATATTGGCCCAACCAACTGACCAATAGCATAGCCGGTGGTCAGCAAGCCAGCCATATAGCGGGTATGTTCAGGTGCCAACTCGCGGCCATGTTGCAAAGAAAGCTGGACAACACTGAGGAACCCGCCGCCCGTCAATAACGCGCCTAATGCCAACCCCGTCACCCCTGGCACCAGTTCGGCACACAGCACTCCCAGGGCCTGAACCCATAGCGTTAATGCCAGCCGCGTTTGTGACGTCAGACAATGACGCGTCAAAATACCGAGGGTAATACCTATCACCGCCGCACCACCGAAAACGGGCCAGACAAACTGGGCGAACAAGCTATCCGGGAAGCGAGCGGTTGCCATCTGCGATAAGAAAGTCGCAGGTAAAATATAACCAAATCCCGCTAAGCTGTAGCTCCACACTAGCCGTTTCAGTGCCGGTGTTAAGGTCAGTGGCATCGCGACAATATGTGGGCGATGCAACTCGCCACTGCGCGGTAAATTAATACTAATGGAGGCAATAATAATCAACGCCAATGTGCCATATACCAGCCAGGCCTCACTAGCCGATAACCCATAGCTATGGATGAGAACTGCTAACATACCGCTGATGAATATACCGGCTCCCGGCCCGGCAAAAACAGCCGCACTCAGCGCGGGGCGGCCAAAATGAGCCAGCCGCTCATTCGTCCAGGCCGCAACCAACACCATCGACCAACCACTGGCCCAGCCGATAGCAAAACGTACCACGCCATGCCACCACGGCCCATCAACGACAGCAGATAGCAATGTTAGCGCTACAGCCCCCCAGACTCCCAACCATAAACGGCGTTCTACATGGCGGCTGGCCCGCATAGCATCAAACGCGCCAAACAGATATCCCAGATAATTAAACGCCGCAACGAGCCCAGCCCCGGTCAAAGTGAATTGATGCTCTGCAATCATAAGGGGCACTTGGGGGGTGAAAGCAAAGCGGCCAATCCCCATCGCCACCACTAATGCCAGAAAACCACTCAATGCAATTCTTAATGCCATCTACCCTGCCCGTTTATTGCTGTCAGTCTGTTAAAAGAAAGTTGCGAATATCATGCCAGAGCATTAGAATCACGAAAAATGAATAATAATCACCAAGTTCATCACGAAAAGAGAACAGTATGGATCTGACTCAACTGCGCATGTTTTGTTGCGTCGCAGAAACTGGCTCTGTCGCCCGAGCAGCGGAGCAGATGCACCGCGTTCCGTCAAATTTGACAACACGCCTACGCCAGCTTGAAATTGAGTTAGGCGCAGACCTGTTTATTCGTGAAAAACAGCGCTTACGCCTGTCACCCATGGGCCACAATTTCCTCTGCTATGCCAACCGCATTCTGGCGCTGAGCGAAGAGGCGATGAGCATTACTCATGCAGGTGAGCCCGCAGGCAATTTTCCACTCGGTTCGATGGAAAGCACGGCGGCGACTCGTCTGCCCAACCTGCTTGCGGCCTTCCACCAGCGCTATCCCAAAGTCTCTTTATCACTGAACACAGGGACATCTGGTGAAATTATTGAGCAAGTGCGTGCCGGGACACTGGCAACCGCACTGGTCGATGGCCCGGTACAACATGATGAACTGCACGGCTGCCTCTCGTTCGAAGAACAGCTCGTGATCATTTCCTGTTTGGATCACCCGGCTATTGTGCAAGCCCGTGATGCTGTGGATGAAACTCTGTTTGCCTTTCGCCCCAGTTGTTCATACCGACTGCGGCTTGAAAATTGGTTCCGCCAGGCGGGCTGCTTGCCCGGGCAAGTCATGGAAATCCAGTCCTACCACGCCATGCTAGCTTGTGTCGCTAGTGGTGCTGGCTTGGCGCTTATCCCGCATTCGGTATTGGCTCTGTTGCCCGGTCACGAGCGGGTACAAGTCCATCACCTGCCACCAGATATTGCCGAGACTGCAACCTGGCTCATTTGGCGTAAAGATGCCTTTAGCCCTAATGTTCGCGCGCTCAAAGAACTGATCATTGAACAGATTGAAACTCAGTAATTGGGCGGGCAGAACCGCTGTTTACGGTCATAATTCATACAATAACGGCCTATCGTCAGCATAAAAGATTGCATGCAACATATATGATACATAAACAATATATTTATATAACACTCATCACGCAGAAGCTATAGGAGCAACACCATGGAGATGATTAAAACCCGCGCCGCAGTCGCATGGGGCCCGAATCAGCCGCTATCCGTTGAAGAAGTTGATTTAATGCCACCACAAAAAGGCGAAGTGCTGGTGCGCATTGTCGCCAGCGGGGTATGCCACACTGACGCCTACACGCTATCGGGCAAAGATCCTGAAGGGGTTTTCCCGGCGATTCTGGGTCACGAAGGCGGTGGGATTGTAGAGGCTATTGGTGAAGGCGTTACCAGTGTTGCTGTGGGCGACCATGTGATTCCCCTGTACACACCAGAATGTGGCGAATGTAAATTCTGCCGCTCTGGGAAGACCAATCTGTGTCAGGCAATTCGCAGCACACAAGGTAAAGGCTTGATGCCCGATGGCACGACTCGCTTTTCTAAAAATGGCCAGCCTATTTTCCATTACATGGGCACTTCAACCTTCTCTGAGCTGACTGTCGTACCCGAAATATCATTGGCAAAAATCAATAAAGAAGCGCCATTAGAAGAAGTTTGCTTACTTGGTTGTGGCGTCACCACCGGCATGGGGGCGGTTATCAATACGGCTAAGGTAAAACCAGGTGACACCGTAGCTATCTTCGGATTGGGTGGCATTGGCTTGTCTGCGGTCATCGGGGCACAAATGGCGGGTGCGAGCCGGATTATCGGGATCGATCTGAATACCAGCAAATTCGAGCTGGCCCGCAAACTCGGCGCGACCGACCTGATCAACCCGAAAGATTATGATAAACCTATTCAGGATGTGATTGTTGAGTTGACCGACGGCGGCGTAGATTTCTCATTTGAATGTATTGGTAACGTCAATGTTATGCGGTCAGCTTTAGAGTGCTGCCATAAAGGTTGGGGCGAATCCGTGATTATTGGTGTCGCCGGCGCCGGTGAAGAGATCTCAACACGACCATTCCAACTGGTAACTGGCCGAGTCTGGCGTGGTTCTGCATTTGGTGGTGTAAAAGGCCGCTCAGAATTACCGGGCATTGTGCAGCAATATCTGGATGGAAAATTTGCCTTGAATGATTTCATTACTCATACCATGGGGTTGGACCAAATCAATGAAGCCTTTGATTTGATGCATGAAGGCAAGTCTATCCGTACCGTGATTCATTTTGATAATCCGTCACAAAACCATTCTTCCCCCAATAAGTAAAGCAAGGAGGCAGACAAAACATGAATACGTCACTTGAACTTCTCGAAGAGCACCGGATGTTTGGTGGATGGCAGCAGCGCTATCGCCACGCCAGCAGCAGCCTGAATTGCAATATGACCTTCAGCATCTATCTGCCCCCCCCACGGGATGATAACCCGCCGCCGGTGCTTTATTGGCTATCGGGCCTGACCTGTAATGATGAAAATTTCACATTGAAAGCGGGCGCGCAGCGGGTTGCTGCTGAGCTAGGGTTGGTTCTGGTGATGCCCGATACCAGCCCACGTGGTGCTGAGGTTCCTAATGATGACGGTTATGATTTAGGCCAAGGGGCGGGATTCTACCTGAATGCAACACAGGCCCCCTGGTCTGAACATTTTCATATGTACGATTACATCAGCCAGGAATTGCCAGCGCTTATCCGCCAGCACTTTAGTGTCAATGCCCTGCAATCAATCTGTGGTCACTCAATGGGGGGCCATGGTGCGTTGATGTTGGCTTTACGAAATCCGCAGCAATATCAATCCGCTTCGGCTTTTGCACCCATAGTCAATCCATGTCAGGTGCCGTGGGGCCGCAAAGCCTTTAGCGCATATTTGGGCGAGGATGAAAGTCAATGGCTTCAATATGATAGCTGCCATTTACTGACACATGCGCGAACTCAACTACCCATGTTGGTGGATCAAGGGGATGGGGATCAATTCCTTGCCGACCAATTACAACCGGCAAAATTAGCCGAGCTGGCACGCCAGCGCGACTGGCCACTGACTCTTCGTATTCAGCCGGGTTATGATCATAGCTATTTCACCATAGCGACATTTATTGAAGATCACTTGCGCTTCCACGCGGAATATTTACACCCGTAACAGGTATAGCTAAAGTTTTCATTAATAATAACCTTAAGCCCCTCCGGGGGCTTTTTATTTCATAGCGAACATAGGGCTTTGGACCTGTTACACAAATAACCCATAAACAGTTAGTTTAATAATTAATAAATTAGATCTTATAAATAATATGATGAAAAAAAACATTGATAAAACAGGATAAAAGAATTACAAGTAAATGGCTTAGTACTGTTCAATACTAAGTAGCATCAAAAAGGAAATCATTTAAATGGAGAATTATATGGACATTTCACATCAGCCAGACAGAAAAACAAAAAATACCCATTTAATGGCATTGAAAACCAAGTTAGCATCGTTGGAAAAATCTTTTAAAAACAACACACTCGCTATAAGTGACGATGAAATTGAAAACCTAATAAATACTAATACCGATAATAAAATAACTGCATGGAATTGGTCAAAAAGCTTTACACAATAGTAAGTTAACTAATGATGTTTTATAACAACAGAATTAAGGTGCTTTTATTAGCATCTTAATTCTGGGAATTACCATAACTTAATACATTGTGAAATTAATTTAAAAGTAAAAGACATTACTATTAATTATAAATCAAACCATTACTCTATTTTATTATAAACGGTGAAATATCCATGTTAACCAGTGAGTTTATCAATGATCTGAAACTAAGTCCTATATCAAGCCTGTTAGCAATAGTAATAACAGCAATCGGCTTAGTATCATTATTTTTTATGTTACTCATTTATTTAACAGACTCACAGATTGAAAAACATCATGAGAACCATAAAGATATTTATCGAGTAGAGACATTATTTAATCTGCCAAACGGGGATAAGGTAAAATCAGCGCAGACTCCCTTGCCACTTATTTCAGCATTAAAAAATGATAGCAGTATTAAGCATATTGATTTTATAGTCCGTATTTTTACCCGATTACAAATCAACGATAAGACGCATTTAAATGTTGATATCTATGCCGTCAGCAATGATTTTTTAAACACATTGAATCCCTTTCAAGAAAATGTCTCATCGCTGGCACAGAATGAAATTATTATCACGCCTGAATTTAACCGGAAATATCTCCATCTAGATAGTCCCAAGGGTAAAATTATTACATTAGGAGATAAAGGCCAATTTATTATTAAAGATGTTATTGAACTTAACCACTCTAGCCGTTTTAAAACTACCGCCGTTATAGCATTCACACCTGAAATACTGGATGGCTACCATGATAAACGACATGATTGGTATGATACACATGCATATACTTTTATTACTATGAAATCAGGGATAAAACCTACACCAGAGCAACTGAATAAATTTGTTACTCAATTTTCCCCCCAACTCACCGGCGCCCCTTTTAGCCCCGAGGAGTTTATTCAGTTATCTGCCCGTAATATTGCTGATATTCATTACGATACTGCATTACCAGATGATATAACCACAGTAGTTTCATCTGCCTATTTGAACATTTTATACACCTCAGGATTGTTTGTTTTTTTTGCTACGTCGATGAATTTCTTTAATATTAACAATGTAATAAATGCGAAGAAAAAGAATAGCTTTTATATAAAAAAAGCAGTCGGTGCATCCCATCGTCAACTAATTATAGAATCCTTCTTTGTCGCTACACTACAAACTGCATGCGTACTCTTACTCGCCACTTTTATTTTGATGTCACTCGTCCAATGTTCTGATGACGCCAGAGAGCTTATATTATCTCATGGAAGAAGTGATTTTTTAACTGCATTATCTATGACAACATCGCTAACTTATGCAGCTATTTTACTCGCCCATTACCTTTTTTTGTTTACTCTTACTTTGCCAAAAAATATCTATAGTAGCATAGCTGCGCAATCTTCTCACTCACACTATATGAGTCGTATTATTTTTTGCATACAAATTATCATTGCCAGCATTATTATATATTTATGGGCTGGAGTAATAACACAAATTAATTTCATTAAAAATCACAGTTTTGGTTATGACAAAGAAAATGTAATAACATTTTCATTAAGTGATGAGTTAAACTCAAGTGTTGCAATAAATAATTTACAGGATGAGTTAAGAAACAAAATTGGTGTTAATAATATAGCTATAAGCAGTTGGCGGCCATTTGACATGTCGCGTAGTAATATTTCCATATTCCATAACAATCAGCAAGAAAACGATAAATTAGTTACAGTCAACATACTTAAAGTAGACAAGAATTTCATTAACACTTGGGGAATAAAAACACTGGCTGGTAGTAAAAATCCATTGTTACCCAGTGATAATAATAAAATCCTTCATGCTATCGTTACAAAATCTTTTATGGTACTAATGGGGCTTAAATCCTATGAGGATATGCTGAGCACTCTATTTTATATTAATGAAGATGATTCACAAACATCAGTTAGAGTTCTAAAAGTAATAGATGACTTTTATCTTTCAGACAGGGAGAACCCACCACGCCCTTTGCTTATTTTAATTCAAAAAAGCGGCCCTCAACGCTATGGAGCTATCAAACTTAGAAATATTAATGACATGGAAAAACTAGAGAAAACACTAAGCCGATATCATGTCAACAGTGAACAAATAATATCAGCCAACAACTTGCATAAAGAATATTTCAACAGTAACGTACTACTGCACAAAACGATCAATGCTGCGACATTTTTTTCGGTGATATTAATATTAATAAGCACAATAATAATTGGAAGCACTGAAACAAAACGTCTAGAAAAAACATTAAAAATAATGGACTCTATTGGCGGCTCAACCTATACACATATAGTATTTTTTATACAACAAAATATCGTACCAATACTCATTGCAACAATAATATCACTCCCAGCAAGTTTTTTATTATTGCATAAATGGCTGGCACAATACAGTTTGGCAAAGCAATTATCTTATGCCTATGCCACAGGTTCATTAATCATTTCCACTTTAAGTATAATTATCGTGATGGTAATAACGTTTATTTTAAATAGTCACATAGTAAACACCAGGAAATATAAATAACATATGGATATAAAAATAGAAAATAAAATCAATACAAGTAAAATGGTTAAATTAATCATTTTATTTATATTGTTTATTATAACTTCTTGCATTTACTATATTTATTATTTATCTACAATGCAGCACACTTTGCTCATGTCACGAGAGGAAGCTGTTTTTCATACTATTCAGTTGGAAATGTATCAAGACTCACTAATTACTCGTGCCATTGCAGTGCCAAGAGAAAGCATAATTGTATCGACTGAACGAGGAGGTAAAGTCACGGAGGTCGTAAAGCAGGCTTTCGATACTGTTGTAAAAGGTGATGTCATTGCTCGTTTATCTAACTATGATTTTATGCTGGAAGCAACATCTAGAATGGCGAGTATTACTGAGCAAATAAATAACCTTCGCAATATGCGAATACAGTTAGAACAAGATAATCGAGATACAAAACTTAACTTACAAGAGGCTAAATATCAAATAGCTATTATTTCAAAAGATTTAGCCAGATATAAAATACTCGATAGAAAATCGATGATTGCAAAATCCGAGCTGGAATATAAAGTCAGTATGTTAAGCAACTGGAAAATTAAAAGTAGAATTCTGAGAGAGCATGATAATAAAAACAAAAGGTTATTCCCTTCGCAATTTAAAAACATAGATAACTCTATTCTATTACTGGAGCAAATGACGGAGGTAATTAAACGTGGCATGGAACAATTAGTCATAGCTGCCCCAATTGATGGAACTTTATCTGTCCTTGATATTGAATTAGGTCAGCAAATAAAGCCTGGGGAAAAAATTGCGATAATAGACAATTTGCAATCATATTATTTTAATGTTTATTTCAGTGAGTACTATTTTGATAAAATAAAACCACAAAGCCACATTACTTCAGCAGTAAACGGCCAAAACATGCCATTACTGATTGAGTCAGTATCAACTATCGTAGAAAATGGTAAATTCAAAGCAAAGCTAATTCCACTAAAAGAAAGCGCTACTCAATTTAAAAGAGGACAATCCATTGAAATAAAAATCCCATTACAAGAAGAGAATAATCATGTGCTATTAGTACCTACTGACAGTATCATTTCAGACAATAATGGAAATTATTTTATCTATATTTATCAATCAGATAATAATCATGCGGTTAAATCTAAAGTCGAGATTAAACGTCGGGGCTCTACAAATACTGAAATAATAACAGGAGCAAAACCTGGTCAAGTTATCGTTATTCCTCCGGAAGGAAACCGTAATGAACACGATATCATTGGATTTAAATAATATGTTAAATATGCATAATGCCGAAAAATGCTATATCACTAAAACAGTTAAAACTAAGGTTTTTAGTCATCTTAATTTTACTGTAGCAAAAGGTGACTTTGTTTCAATTATGGGGCCGTCAGGATCGGGTAAATCAACACTACTTAATATCATTGGTATGTTTGATAGCCTCGACAGTGGTTCATGTACCCTAGCGGGAAAAGAGACTGTTGGCATGAGCCATTCACAAAAAATAATTCTAAGAAGATTATTAATAAGCTACATATTTCAATCATTTAATCTTATTACTCATTTATCTATCTTTGATAACATTGCCTTACCCCTCAAATATCGTGGTGTTGCCAAAAAAGAACGTATTGAACGAGTAAATAATATTTTAAATCTTTTCAGCATTGATAACAGAAAAAACCATACACCAGCGCAACTATCAGGAGGTCAGCAACAACGAGTAGCAATCGCCAGAGCTATGGTATCCAACCCTGAATTTCTCTTAGCTGATGAACCTACCGGAAATTTGGATAGTAAAAATGCCCATGCTGTACTTCAACAATTAAAAAATATAAATAAAAAAGGTACAACTATTATTATGGTTACACATTCAGATGAAGCCTCTATATATGGCAACAGAATAATAAAAATGAAAGATGGTAAACTCACATAACTGACTAGGAATATATCTTGGGAAATTTAATACCGATACAAAATATTGATTGCATAAATGACGATCACATGAAATATCTAGAGAAACTTAATACTTGTGAGTATAAAATATTATCAGCTTATTTTATTGGTAAGATACCTGCTGAGAATTTATTTGATGCTGATGAATTGGAGATATTAAACCGCGAGATAAATAGAAAAATATCAGCAAAAGCTATTAAAGCAAAAAAACTAGTCGTTGTATTGAAAGCTACTCGTTTATGTAATCTTCGTTGTACATACTGTCACTCATGGGCCGAGGGCCCTAATCAGACAGTTTCATTTCATACACTAGTCCGAACGGTACGACAAATCCTTGCTATTCCTAATGTAAATAGATTTGAGTTTGTCTGGCATGGTGGTGAAATTACACTATTGAAGCCAGAGTTTTTTAAAAAACTTATTTGGCTACAACAAAATTTTAAACGCCCAGAGCAATATATTACCAACACAATGCAATCAAACTTAGTTAATATTTCTGATGATTGGTTAATGTTTATTAAAGGTATTGGTATGAATATTGGAATTAGTCTTGATGGTATACCTACCGTAAATGATAAACGGCGAGTGGACTATAGAGGAAGAGGTACATCAGATCGTATTGCTAAAGGTATAGAAAAACTTCGAAAACATGATATTTTATACGGTGCGCTTATTGTTGTTGATAGAGATGTCTGCCAAACCAATGTGAGAGAGATGCTAGACTATTTTATCTCAATAGAATTAACCAATATTGAATTCCTCAATATAGTGCCAGATAATCGGTTAATTAAAGGAGAGTACGCGGGCAATGCCTTTATTAGTTATGCAGAGTTTATCCACTTCCTATCTGCTCTATTTAATATTTGGATAAATGGTTATCAAGAGAGAATACGCATTCCTATTTTTGATGATTTTATTAACGTATTAAAAGATCCAAAAAACAAACCATCGGCGTGCTATTGGTCTGGCAATTGCTCACAAGAAATTATCACCTTGGAACCCAATGGAAACATTTCTCCCTGTGATAAATATGTAGGTGATAAAGACAGTATATATGGCTCTTTATTAGATACTGACTTGGCCGACCTGCTAGCCCATTCATCTCATAATCAACAAGCCATAAAAGAGGAAAAAGCAGCAACTGAAAAAATGCGCCATTGCGAATGGTTTTCTATTTGTCACGGAGGTTGCCCTCATGACCGGGTTATTAATCGCAGACATACCGTAGGATATAATGATGCATGCTGTGGAACAGGGAAATTGCTGGCGGCCATTCAGTATCATTTAGCCAACAGTAACTGAAGCCACATTTGCGTGTGACTTCAGCTATTAACGGCAGTTTCGTGTTACAACTCTACCTCTTGGCCTTTGCGGTGTAAGCGCAAAGAAACTAGGAAGGTTAAGAAACACATTGCTGATACATACCAAAAGAAACTATTTTCCATATCAAAAGACTTAAGAGATAGTGCAACATATTCAGCACTGCCACCAAACATGGCATTGGCAACAGCATAAGACAAGCCAACACCTAGTGCTCTAACTTCTGGCGGGAACATTTCTGCTTTCAGTAACCCACCAATGGAAGTATAGAAACTAATTATAATCAGTGCAGTGACAATCAGCATAAAAGCTATATAAGGACTGGTGACACCTTTTAGCGCATGGAGAATGGGCACTGTTAATAACGCAGATAACAAACCGAAAGTCAGCATAGATGTACGCCGACTAATACGGTCGGATAATGCACCAAATAATGGCTGGATTATCATGAAAATAAATAAAGCCGCCGTCATAACTAGGCTAGCGGTTTTTACATTCATCCCTGCTGTATTGACTAAATACTTTTGCATATAAGTGGTGTAAGTATAAAAAGAAAGTGAACCGCCAGCAGTAAAGCCCAATACCATAATAAAGGCTCGGCGGTTCTTCCATAGCCCTTTCAAGCTGCCGGCATCTTTCTTGTTACGTGTTTTTTCATCTGAAGTTTCATTCAATGAACGGCGCAAATAAAGTGCTACCACGGCCAGCAATGCTCCGAGCACAAAAGGAATACGCCAGCCCCAGCTGTGCAATACCTCTGATGATAGAGTTTGTTGTAATAAAACCAAGACCAATAATGCAAGTAATTGCCCACCTATCAATGTAACGTATTGGAAAGAAGCATAAAAGCCTTTGCGCCCTTTCACCGCGACTTCACTCATATATGTCGCACTGGTACCATATTCCCCGCCGACGGATAACCCTTGAAATAGGCGAGCAACTAATAACAAAATAGGGGCCAGGCTACCGATTGAGGCATAAGTGGGCAAGCAAACAATCATTAATGAGCCTGCGCACATCATATAAACGGAAATAAGCATGGAGAGTTTACGTCCATGTTTATCGGCAATATATCCAAATAGCCAGCCACCAATTGGCCGCATCAAAAAACCCGCAGCAAACACACCCGCTGTTTGTACTAACTGTGTCGTAGGATTATCACTAGGGAAAAAAAGCGGTGCAAAGTAGAGGGCGCAGAATGAATAAATATAAAAGTCGAACCATTCAACCAAATTACCGGAGGATGCTCCAACAATGGCACGGATTCTCTGTCGTGTATCTGCTTGCTCTGTCAAACGTGCTGATTGTGAAGACTCACTCGTTTCTAATGATGTTGTTTCAGCCATATTGATACATCTACCATATTGTTAAACTTCCATGCCAACATAAACTCACCACTGAAAAATCTCAGATGCTGAGCTCCCATTCATATATTGCAGATTGTTATATATTGGTAACAATATTGTTTCAATGACCACTATAGAGGAGGCGGTAGTTTAGGAAAAACCTCAAGTTATCCTGTGATGTCAAATGGATAAAAATGTCGACTCGACTTTTAGGTAAGTACTTTTTTTGTGAACATGGTAGCAAACTTGGTAATAACCAAAGCAGCAATAGCCGCCAGTGCAGATATATCTCTGGCGACTATCGCTCTACTCTTTTGGACTAAAACACCGATCCCGGTTGGAGTAGAAAAGCTTGTTCTTCAGCACTGGATACACGGCCGAGAATAAGGTTACGATGTGGATATCGGCCAAAGCGGTCAATAATCGTTTAAATTCACTTTAAAGGAAAATACAGAAACTATAATTACACATAAAAATCATAACGTTACATTGATATGTTAGTTGTGATTTTTATTCCATAAAATAACAATGGCGATTAAATGGCGATGTAAGTTTTAATATTCGATTAATCGCGGCGAAAAAAAACCTGCTTTCGCAGGCTTCTTTTAATACCAGAATACAGATTGATTATCGCGACTCGGATGAGGTGGCGCTGGTTTTGTCTCCCCCGGTTTGACAATTATTCTATCTACTGTTTCGTGCGTGGCAAAAGTACAACTACAATTTATATTCTGGCACTGGTGATAACGTTCTTTCGTTTTTTCACTCAGGTAACGGCTAGACCGAGCATGTGCAGCGGTTCTACAAAGCGGGCAATGCATCATATCTGTGTCCCCTCCTCTCTCTGCTTATGTCAATATGATAGCATCACAAACGCTCAATAATTAGCTTTATGTGATTTTTATATCGATAAAATCACATATTATGAATTTTATTCAGCCTCATAGGTCACATCCGACAGCAACACTTCGAGAGATAATTGTGTGGTATAGCCGCTGTTGCTCAGGCTGTGCGCTACCTTGCTGATTATCCAGCTCTGTTGGTCTATCACTGATTTAAAGCCGCTGACCGCTATCGGTGTTTCAGGGAATAAATCAGCGCGCCCCATGGCTAAGGTGATAGAGAACTCGGCCACACCGCGCTGCAACTTCTCCCATTTAGACTGTGCGGCACGCATCGCGGCTTTTTGTGTGGCGTAAACCGTGGTAATAGTAAAAACGTTATCCTCAGACCCCACCAGATAATCCCCTTGTTTTTCTTCCACCGGCTTTTTCACTGTCGCCGCCTTGGTGCGGATCGGTTTGGCTTTGGGGTGTTCCAGTGCGCGGAGCTGCTTAAACTTGGGCTTGCGCTGTAATTTCACCTTTTTCGGCTTGGCCGGTTTGGGGTCTTTGGTGTGCAACCAACTGGCACTCACCCCGGTATACGCGCCCCGGTCAGCAATACTAAAGCTGTGCTGGTCGCCATCTTGCCGGGTGATCGTCATTTGCGGGATAGGTTTACCGCTGGCCGTGACACCGCTGCCCGGCTTAATAAATAACAATCGCCCGGCTTTGACGGCGGCCACCGCGCCATTAAGCGAGGCTAACCGGGTGATAAACTTGGCGTCAGTCTCTTGGGTCTGGTCGATATGCGAAATAGTGATATCCGCCAGTCCGTCAGCCAGCATGGCTTTCAGGTTATTGCGCTCGGCCACCTGTGCCACGACTTTCCCCAGTGTGGTTTCATGGTAAGACACCTCCCTCCGGGTATTGAGCGAACCGCGAAAATCCGCACTGCGCGCGCGAATGGTTAGCGTATCCGGCGCGCCATGGTGCTCGACCTCATCCACGGTAAAATCCCCCTTACCAATCAGCGCCGAGCCTTTCCAGCCCAAGAACACCGACAGCACCGCGCCCCGTTCCGGCATGGCAAGCTGGCCGTCGGCGTCATCCAGTTCAATATCAAGCTGGTCAGCCTCAAAGCCCCGGTTATCGGTCAGGCTCAGGGACAGCAGCCGGTCACGGATATTCTGCGTAATATCTTTCTGGTTAATGTTCAGCATAAAGTCCGGGGCCATATCCGCCCCAGCCGGTAGAGCCATGCCGGTCATCATGACAATAATCCCCCGATAGCGGCCTGCGCCTTACTTGTCATTTCTGTCGCCTTACCCAGTAACTCGTCAGCCTGTTGTTGCAGGTCGCCAAACATGGCGGTTAATGACTCATCCACCCGTAACAGGTTGAGGGTGAACTCAATGCGCCGGGCGCTGCCGTCTTCAAAAAATAGCGTACCGGTATGGCTCAAACTCTCGATGACAAACATGCCGTAAATCATGCCACTGCCCTCAACCAGCGGCCACGCCTTGCCTTGGTCGGCCATCACTTCGAGGGCCAGCAATGACAGGCGGCCGCCGGTCAGCTCCGGCAGCAACACCCCGGACAGAGTGATTTTTTCGCTATCAACGCCAAGAAACTGTGCAGCCGGGCGCAAGCCCACCCGGCTGTTAGTCGGCCAACGGTAATCAATATTGCGCCCCATGGTTTGATAAGGCGTGGTCTGGCGCATAAACACAAATAAACCCAGTGATAACATCATGATTAATTCTCCATCTGGCCGCGCTGACGGACGCGCTTATCCCGTTCGTTCTTAGCCAGCGCATCGGTCATCATGCGCTCAGCATCTTGTCGGCTCATGCCCGGCGGGATGGTTATCTTGATATCGTTGGTGGTCACGCTGCTATCAACGATAGTGGTGCCGGTATGGGCGGTGACCGGCTGATAGCCGCCGTATAACACGCCGCCACTGGGTGAGTATCCGCCCGCGTAGGGGTTATCTTTCGGGATGTTATCGGCCAGTCCGGTAGATTTGCTATCAATAACGCCGAGTTTTTCCAGCACCCAGTCAATGCCACTGCGCAGGGTGTTTAGCGCATCCATCGGCAGACTGAGCGCTGCCGCCAGTCCCTCGCCAAATAACTTGCCTGCGTTGGTCGCAGTGTCCAAGGTTTCCTGTGTGGCTTTCACCGGTTTAATCAGGTCAGCGAACCAGTTTGAAAGCTGCTTCACCTTGTCACTAAACCATGCAAACACCGGTTTAAGCGGCTCAAACGCGGCACTGATTGGCCCCATGGCAGCAGTAAAACCCTCAGCCACACCCGCAATAAAGGCGCTGATAGGCTCCCAGTATTTACGGATAAGCAGACCACCGGCCACAATGGCCGCCACCACGGCGACTATCGGCCATGTCAGCGCGGTGAGTGCGGCGGCAATGGTTCCGGCCATCAGGGAAAACCCAGTACTCAGCAGACCCGCCCCGGCCAACAACAGGTTAAACCCGGCCATGACCGGCCATGCAATCAATCCCAATGCACCTAACCCGGCAACCAGTGCCAGCGCCGCACCAGTTACCGTGGTAATGGTGCTGACCAGTTCGGGGTTTTTCTTGGCCCACACAGCAACATTGACCAGCCAGTCCGTTGCGGTCACGGTCAGCCTGCGCAATGCGGAGTCTTGCTTTTCAAAGACTTCAATTTCTAAGTCTTCCCATGCCGAACTCAGGTTTTTCAGGTCGCCGTCAAGGTTATCCATCCTCACTGTGGCGATAGATTGTGCGGTGCCATCGGCATTTTTCAGCTTACTTTGTTTCTCCGCCAGCTTGCCGTTACCGGCAGCGGCCACCAGTTTCACCGCCCCTTTCATGGCCTCTTCACCGAATATCACTTTCAGGTATTCAGCTTGCTGCGCGGTGCCTAACTTGTTCTTTTTAAACGAGCGGTCAATATCTTTGAGGATTTTCTCCACCGGCAACATATTGCCTTTGCCGTCGCGGGTCGTGATTCCCAGCTCGCGCAAGGCTTCCGGGGCTTTACCGACAGGAGCCTGTAACCGGCTAAACACCGCACTGGTACTGGTGCCTGCCATACTGCCTTTAATACCGTTATCGGCCAGCACACCGAGCAGTGCGGTGGTGTCTTCAATGCTGGCCCCGGCGGCCTCGGCAATCGGGGCCACGTATTTCATGGCCTCGCCCAGCTCTAACAGGTTGGTGTTTGAGCTGGTAAAGCCTTTCGCCATCACATCCGATACGCGCTTAATCTGGTCTAACGGCAGGTTAAACGCCGACTGCATGTTGGTGACAATATCGGCCGCCTCGGCGATATCGACACCGGACGCCAGCGACAGGTTAACCGTCGGCTCAGTGGCGGCCAGAATGGCGTCAGCGTCATAGCCCGAACGGGCCAGCGTGTCTTGGGTTCGCGCCACATCTGTCGGGGAAAAGGCGGTGGAGCCGCCGATATCCCGCGCCTGTTGACGAATGGCCGCCAGCTTGGCGTCATTTTTATCCAGCCCTAAAATCGCCTGCGTACCGGACATCTGGCTGTCAAACTCCATCCCCGGTGCAATCAGTTTCGCCGCACCGTACAGCCCGGCGGTTGCCACACCAAGACTGGCCGCGCCCACATTGCGCACCGTGGCGGTGGCGGCCTTGCCTTTTTGATAACGCTGGCTGATACGGTTGAGTTGTTCCTGTTTCTGGCTCAGGCGTTGCAGCTCTTGGCGCTGGCGGCTCAGGGCGGTAGTGGCTTCGGCGGCGCTGCTGCGTAACCGGCGCTGTTCACTGCTCAGGTTTTTGGTCGCGATACCATCAGCATTGAGGGCATCACGCTGGCGCTGCACTGACTGGCGCAGTCCGTTGTATTTGGTTTGCAGCTCAGTGGCGGCGCGCCTGGCTCCCTCCATCAACCGGGCTTGTTGGGCGGTGGGTTTCTCGGTGTTTTTAAACGCAATCGCCAGCGCTGCCGCGTCTTCTTTGGCTTTTTTCAGCGCCTGCCCGGTAACGGCCAGTTGGCCGCTGGCTTTGCGGAAACCGTCAATCTTCGCCGCCTGCATATCAAGGGATTTGATACTGCTTTGCGTGTTGCGAATATCACCGGTAAGGGATTTACTGGCGGTCTGAATAGCTTTAAACGGGCGGGTGGCTTGGTCTACGGCTTTGAGTAATACCTGTAGCTGTAAGCTCTTACTCATTATTTACGGCTCCACTTCGTAGTAGGGCTTTATGACGCCAGCGCACCAGCTCGGTGAGGCTCATCCCCCAACACTCCGAGGGCGGCCAGTGAAAAATGGCGGCAATATCCGCCATCAGGTCGTCAACTTCCAGTTTCGGGTCGAGCGTTACGCCCCCTGTTTCGGCGACAAAAAACCAATCACCTTGCCCGCCAGTGCCACAAGGTCTGGCAGTTCTAAACGGCCACATTCAGCGGTGGTGAGTGAGGGGTAAGTGATGCGGGGCAGCACAATAATCAGTGCATCCACATCGGAGTTAGCCACATCGGCCAGTCGCACCCCGCGCAATGTTCCGGCATTGGGGCGGATCACTTCAATCTCAGTAATCAGGGTGTCGCCACGCTTAACCGGCGTATCCAGTACCACCAGATTCTCGTTAACCTCGGCGATAGATTCAGTTTTAGCAGTCGCTTTTTTCATGGTTTTTTCCAATTCAGTCAGGGAGGGCCAGCGGGTTAACACTGGCCGTCAGGGTTTAGCGGCCAATCGCCTTGCGTTGGGCTTCCAGCAGGTCAACACCGTTAACCCGTTCAATCAGGTTAACCACGTCAATCTCGATCACTTCTTTGCCGTCAATGGTCAGCTTGTAATAGGTGCACTGGGTGGACACCTTGGTTTCCGTGTCTTCCCCTTGCTTGGATTCGCCGCCATCGATTTCTTTATGGCGGCCACGCACCTCGACATCAACCGCCATCACTTCCCCGGTATCGTCACGCTGATAAGCACCGGAAAAACGCAGCGGAACCGCATCAACTTTCGGCGCGCCCCATTGCTGCAACACAAACTCGTCAAGGCCGCCCATCGACCACTCCATGGATAACGCATCGTCATCCAGCCCCAAATCAATCGGCGCAACACCATTCATCCCGCCGCCCCGGTAGTTCTCCAGCTTGCGGGTGAGTTTTGGCAGGGTGATGGCGGACACGATCCCCATGTAATCCCGGCCATCGTTAAACAGGTTCATCAATTTCAGCTTACGTGGCAGTGCCATAAGTCAGGTTTCCTTAGCTGTTAACGGCAGCGGCAAAGTTCACCAAATATTTATCGGTGATGCGCTGGCGCAGGGTTAAATCTTCCAGTGGTGGCACTGGGGTGTAGTCGTAATCGATAAACAGCTTGCCCGCTTTCAGGGTGTCTTTATCGTTGGCGCTGTCGTCATACCAACAAGCGCCGTCAATAATCAGCCCGGCGGATTTCATTTCGCGGAATTTGGCGTTGATGCTGCCAATCATGTCTTTAACCAGCGTCGGGTGCATCGGGCGGTCAATCGCCCACAACTGCGCCTCGGCCATGGTGTCAGCCAAAATTTGTGCGGTGCGGGTGTAGTTCTCGAAAGCAAATAGCGGGTCATCAGAGCAGGTGCGCGACCCCCAAAACTTGAAGCCGTCTTTGCGGATGAGCGTGGTGACGCAGGCTTTATTAAGCAAATCGGCGTCAGTGCCGACGGTCTGCAAATCCCAGTAGACGCTGGCAGAAATACCGGTCACGCCATTGACCCCAACGTTAGACAAGGTTTTATGCCAGCCGGTATCTTGGTCAATCTTGGCGCGCAGGCCGAGTGCGCGAGCGGTGGCGTAAGCAATATCAGTGCTGTTGGCGGTGGTGTTCCAGCTCAGAAAATCCGGCCAAATCAGCATCAGCTCACGCTGGCTGAAATTGTCGCGGTACAACATCGCTTCGGAAAGGGTTTTGCAGCCGTAGGCACTGATATAACCAAAGGCGCGCAGCTTCTGACAAATATCCGCCAGCGCCGTCGATACCGCCAGATTATCCAGCCCCGGCACACCGAGAATACGCGGACGTACACCGGTGACAGACTGCGCATCTAGCAACGCTTTCATGCCGGTGTAGCGGCCGTTCTCGTCAGCGCCGCCGATGATATTAGACGTGGTTTCATCCTCATCTTTACCGGTAGCGACGCGAACAACAATCGTCACCGGACGGGCCTGCTCCGCAATCGCCAGTAACGACGCGGCCAGTGTGCCTTTTTTACCGGCTTTACCGGCGGCGGCCAGTACGTTGGTAATCAGTACCGGTGTATTGAGGGGGAATGTTGCCGCGTCAGCATCATCGCTGGTGCAGACCATGCCGACAATGGCAGTGGACACAGTGGAAATGACGCGGGTGCCGTCGTTGATTTCGAGGACACGGACGCCGTGATGATAATCACTCATGGATTAACTCTCTGTTGGTTGAGGGTGAGAGTATGGTGACGACTTACTGTGCGGGCGGCATCTGATAGGGGATGTGTGGTGGCTGGTACAACGAAAAAGCCCCACAAATGGGGCTAATATAAAGTATCAGGCTGACAGCGGAGGCCAGACAGGAACACGATAACCCTGATTCACCGCTTCAATCAAAAGCCATTGCGGCAGTTCGGGTAACTCAATCAACGGCCAGCTTTCCTGCGTCGGCCATGCGCGATAGGCGGCGCGGGTTTCTGTTAGCTCGGTGCGCTGCTCTGCTGTTAGCGGGGCATCATCAATGCAATAGTCACTGAGCATCAAAGAGTCTGTCACCATGATTAAGGCATCACGGTAGCTTCTGGCCGTACATGCTACTGCGTCGGCATCTGTAGCCCACTGCTTGCCGTCCCATTTGTCAAATGGGGTCACGGGTGCCTTGTCAGTCGAATCGTCCGGGTAATTGCCAATTTGGCCTACGGCAAATGAAACCCCCGTTACCGTGCTATAGCGAACCTCTCCCCGGTGATCTGCCACATATTCCCATGCTGATTGGTCGGACGTGCGGCAAATAACAAATCCCTTTTTGGGTTTAGGTGGTGAGTCTAAATAAGAGCGGGCTGGCAAGCCTTGCCCTACGTTTATAAGCTCATCACTTGAACCCATATATTCACGGGTATCCGGCATGGCATTATGCACAATGACGGTTTCGGTGCTTGTTGCATATCCATCTTTATCAAATTGGATCGTCATTATGCTGCCCTCACAATGTAGTTAAATGCCAGGTTACGGGGGCGAATGAAGTAACGTGTGCGCGGGCCAGAACCTGAACCGCCACCTATATTTGATACTCCGCCTATTGCGCCAGTATTAAACTCACCGTCAGTATTAGCTATACCAATATTTGTTGCTAGCGGACTGGTTTCGAGGTTGGGCTGTATCCATGTTGATGCCTGTGCGCTTAGTATGACTCGCCCGCTGTCTACTCCTCGTCCATCGTCCCAACCGCGCATAAACTCACCACGCATATCAGGTAATACCCCGGTGGGATATTTAAGGGCCAATTTGGGGTAAGTGGTGGTGCTAAAAGTGCCACCATTTAATTTAAAGAATACAATCCCCATTAATGTTTCAGGAATGGCGGCAAGAGGGTATGGCATCGGCACGCCGATAGGGAAAGCCGCGTCAATCAACTTGCGAACATCCGCCATATTCGCAAAATCACTTAAACCAAGGTTGGCAAGAGTAGCGGCAACCGCTGTTGCGCCAGCGGCGGCAATCTCAGAAAGGTTGTTGGCAGTTTTTAGAGCAGCATCACTTACTGTTTTGACCGCTTTCGACGTAGCTGCCAGTGCTTCGCTATTGCTGTCAATGGCACTGCTATATTTTGCAAAACCTTTGGCGGTTAACGATGCATCCGGGTGATTGCGTGATTTCTCATGTTCCGCTAACAGATTATCCGCGTAGCCTTTCACCTCAATGGCTATATCATCCACATATTTACGCGTTGCCAGTACCACTGACGGGTCGATTTTCAGTGTGACAGCGGCGGTACTGCTGACAATCAAAATGACCCGAATGGTTTGGGTGCGGCCGCTGCCCTCTTGCAGTTGCGGTTTATAGGTTTCGGCGCAGTTGGCAATGGCAATCAAGTCACCGTCTTTATCCAGTAAACCAATTTCCCTAATCCACCACCCGCCCTCAGTCTCAGGAATCACCTGTTCCGCAATAATCTGGCTGGTGTTTACCGGGTCAACGGTCAGCATATTCAGAGCAGCGCGGCGCTGTTCATTCACCAGTTGGGTTTGTGCCGGGTTAGGGGTGGGTAGGGTTCCGCCGCCATCACCGACTGCCATGTGGGTAATCTCTAAGCGGGTGCCGAGGGCGGTAGCGTTCGCCAGCTTGGCTGCGCCGATGTTGGTCAGTAAAGCAAAAAATCTCGCTGTCATGGGTTCACTCTCAGGTCATCAATGATATGGACGGCGGCGCTGGCGTAATCCTCGCCGGTCACGGTTATGGTTTCAGGTAAATAGGGGTAAATTGTCAGCTCATCACCGCTGTAACTGGCAGCGGCGACATACAGCGGGCCGCTGCTGTCAAGATTGATAGACAGGCCGACTAAATGGCGGCTGCATGGCTTGGCGTCGTCTATCAGCCGCTCAAGCTCCTGATACATCTCTTCGGTAATGCCGGTTTCCAGTACCCCAACATCAAGGCGAAAGGTGCCGGGTGTCTCGTTAGTCTTCCACCACTCAATCACCTTGATGAGATAGCCCAGCGGTTCCACCACCCGGCGGATTGCGCCAATCGTGCCTTTGTGTTTGTGGACGTACTGCGAGGACTTCACCACCGCGCGCTTGGTGGCTTCCGGCCATTTTTCATCCCAACGGTCAACTGAATACGCCCACGCCAGATAGGGCAATAATGGCAGCGGGCAAGTGTCGGCGTTCCAGAGCTGGCGAATGGGGACAGGTGTATTTTCCAGTTCGGCGCAGGCGCGCGCGGCGGCCACTTCCAGCACAGAAGAACCAACAGGCAATAAACGGTCAGTCATCCGTACCCCCAACAGTAATGGTGCTGCCGGTGCACCATGCGGCTTGGGTTTTATCCAGCACCACGTCAGCCAGTGGGGCATTAATCACCGCCCGCTGTACACCCTCAACATGAAGCGCGGCATACAGTGCCGACAGGCGAATGTCACGACCAAGGCGACGTTGCGCGGTGACAAAGGCGGTCAGTTTCTTCTCAGCCGCCACGCGGATGGGTTCGGCTTCTGGCCCCGGATGCAAATAGAGCACCGCGTCAATGGCATAGTCTTCAATGCGGGCAGATTGCACCGTCACCCGGTCAGCCACCGGCCGCGTGTTCTCATCATTGAGCGCGGCTTCCACCACGGCCAGCAGCTCGCTTGAGGCTTCGCCGTTGCCCTCACGCGATAACACCGTGACCGTGACACAGGCCGGGGTCGGGCTGATTGCCGAGGCATCAGCCACCCGGCCGTCAGCCGTTTTAGCATGATATTCATATGCGCCCGTTGGCCCGGCGACGCTCAAGCCCTCAAAGGCTTGCGGGATACGCACCCGGAAATCACTGTCAGATTCCATCACCGCGTCAATCGGTGGAATAGCGGTGGGGTCAGCCGGGATAATCACCAGCCGCTCAACGTTGTTATTTGCGCCGAGCTGGTCTAAATCGCTGCCGACGGCATAGGCCACCATCACCGCGCGGGCCGCATCATTGACGCGTTGGCGCAATATCACCTCGCGATAAGCGTTTTCCTGTAACAGCTTGACCAGCGGCTCAGATTCCAGCGACAGGGTACGGGCCACGGCGGCGCGCTGTTCCTCCGGGTAAAGAGAAACCAGCGTGGCTTTACGCTCGGCCAACAGGATTTCATAATCCAGCTCTTCCACCACAAAAGGCGGGGGTAACAGGCTCAGGTCAATGGTTGCCATAGGGTCAGCTCACAGGGATGGTTAAAGAAAGGGGGGCCGCGCTATCGGTGCGGGTGCCAGTGATATCGACCACCATTTTTCCGTCAAAGGTGGTATCAAAGGTGATGCCGGTCAGCCTGACCCTCGGTTCCCAGCGCAAAATGGCGCTGTAACTGGCGGCCATGATTTGCAGTCTCAAGGCCGGATTTTGTGGCTGGTCAATCAGCTCCGAGAGCAGCGAACCATAAGCGCGGCGCATCACCCGCGAACCGACGGGCGTAATTAGAATGTCGGCGATGGACTGGCTGATATGGTCAGCATCGGTAATGGTCTGCCCGGCGTTGCGGCTCATGCCGAGGTATTTGGCTGTTGTCATTTAATCCCCACCGTATAATCGCCACCGCGCTGCACTTGGCCGTGGTCATGGTCATCAACCACCACGCCATTAGATGAAAACTGGCCGCCGGTATGCGTGATATTGCCGCTCATGGTGCCGCCTTTCTTCACGTTCAACGTGGCGGTAGTCAGGTTATTGGTGCATTCCACTTCCGGCGTATCGAGCAGAATTTTGACCAAGGCGGTACAGGTGATGTTGGGGGCGGTAGCATTCACCGATTCACTGGCATTGATTACCGCTGTTTTGATGCCGTCAGCCAGCAACTCGCCGCTGTCCGGTTCATAGTGCAACGTGGCACCGTCAGGAAAGGCGATATACAGGCCATTCGCCGAGGCCGACGGTGGCGGGAAGTCATCAGAGAAAACGCCCGGCAGCACAAAGGCAGTGTCCAGTTCGCCGCCGAGGGACAATATCAATACTTGCTCACCCTCGGACGGTGCCCACCATGATCGCGATTGACCGGCGCGCAGCGTCAGCCAGTTTAACCAGCCGGTGGTATTGTCCCCTGTCGCCACACGGCACAGGGCTTGGTCGAGATCGACCTCGGCCACCGTACCAATACGGACAAGGTTGCGCAGCAGGCGCAGAATTTCAGTGAGTTGGGTTTGAGTGTTCATATAGAAAGGATGCCGCCCAACGGGTCAGGCGGCAATTTGTGCGGGTTTGTTCATCGACAGGACAACAGGCACTCTACTTTGACAGGCTTACCATCACGGCATGCTCGACAATGGCAATATCTTGCTGACTAAAACCGAGCAACGGCCGCTCGTCATACTGCACATCTTTACTGTGCACATTCGGACGGTCACGCAGGCCAAAATGATGCACGGCCGCCATCCGTTCCACGCGCCCGGCAAACTCGACCACTGCCGCGTCAGGGCTACTGTTGGCTTTCATGTAGCGCGCGGTGCGCAACTTGGCGAACATTTCCCGCTTAATCCGCCCCTTGGGTTTACGCAACAGTTGAGATTTACGGACAGCATACGGGGTGCCGTCGGGCGCTTGCTGGCGTTTAATACGCTGTTGTTGACTGGCCCGCAGCCGTTTAGCAACAGTGACCGCCAGCGCTTTGCGCGCCTTGGGGGTTAAGTTGGCAATCAGCCCGGCCAATGCATCATCAAAGGGTTTCAGCTCATTCATTTGACCGTTTCCCCGTTAAAGTAAATGGCTGTTGGCCGCGTTGGTGTCCCCGGCCAAGTCGGCTCCAGCGCATGGTTAACATGCAGTGCGCCGTCGACCTCTTTCACAATGGCCCGCTCAGTCAATTGCAAGTCGATACGGATATCACTCAACACATCGCTAATCACATCAACCTTATGAATAAAACCGGTGCGGCGCTTTTCTTCTGTTGCCATGATGTCCGGTTGATGCTCGCGCAGCCATGCCAGTATCGGCACAAAGAGATAATCAACATCGCTGGCGAAGTCCTCAATAAACAGCGTCAGCGTATATTGATTTTCGAAAGAGAGCGACGGGGCCAGTGTTGAGACAATGCGCCCGCCATCAACAAACATTTTTAGCCGTTCCGGGTTAGTCTGAAATAGATCCAGACTGTCGGTTAAGGCTTGGCGTAGCAGTTTGGGTTTTAACATGATGCTGTTCCTGACACTGTTTAACGGCTTCCACTTGCAGCCCGCAGGCCACCAGTGCGGTTTCTAACTGGCGGATGTCGGCACTTAAATCCCCGTTAACCGCCGGACTGCTGCCCGGCAGCGGGCAACTGTTCACCGTCGGACAGCCAACGTAAATAATCGTTGGGGCTGGCGAACGCGGGGCGCTGGTGCAGCCGGATAACATCAGCAGGCAAAGCAGTAGCGAACCAATCACGCAGGGCTTTATTTTCATTGAGTAACCTTTGTATTTTTTGTTCACGGGATAATGACAAGGTGCTGGCATGGCTCAGTGATTGCCGTAGTGCCTGCTCATTTTCTGCCTGTTGCCGGGCCTCATCTTGCAGGCGGGTGATCGCGTTGTCCCGGCTTTCAATCCCAGCGGATAAAGTGCCAATCACCAGCGTGGCGCTGTCTAAGTCTTTTTTCAGACTATGGGCATGCCATGCCAGCACTGCCATCATCAAAACCCATATCAATAACAGAATTAATGTGCGCATATCAGACCCCGCTCAGGCAGTGTGTTTGTTCGGTGGTGCGGCGACGCTCTAGCCCTTTGGTTTTTACGCCATTGACGTACACCCAGCGCGGTAACTGATTGCAGGCGTTGCGCCAGTCGCCCTTGTTGACAAAAAAGGCCAGCGTCGAGCGACAGGCCGCACCTGTGCCGACGTTAAAGGCGAAACTCACTACCGCGTCATACACCGGTTGTGGCATGGCAACCGGCATACACACCGCGATTGCCTGCTCGACCCGCTGCACATCCGCCACCAGATTGACCGCCACCTGTCGCTCACTGATAACGCTGCCCGGCTTGACTCCGGCCGTGTGGCCGATGCCGTTTGTCCAGACGTTGGCGCTGCACTGGTAGGCGTTGAGCTGGCAGCCCTCATAATCAGCAATCAGTTTTAGCCCGGCGGCCGATGTTTTTAACGCTTGGTAGTTTGGCAAGGTGGCGGCCAGCGCCAAAATGACCCCGACCAGACAGCGCTTAACGATTGAGTTCATCGAACACCTCCCGCCTGATACCCAACTCTTTCAGCAAGAAATAACTCTTGCGCCGGTAGTACCAGTTAATAAGACAGGTCGCCGCAGCAGCCACCGCCGCCACATAAAACGCAATATCTTGCGGACTCAGTGCGCCAATAAACGCCAGTATCAGCGCCAAGACATAAGCTACCGCAGAGCTGATTTTCTCCATTTTCAATCCCATAATTGAACGGTTTCACGTTGGGCCGCCGGGGCCATGTCGGGCAATTCCACCGGATAACCGTGGGGCAGAATGGCCCCCAGTTCCGACAGCCCCGGATTTGCGTCATAGACTTGCTCCAGCACATCTTGGGTGCGGCCATAATGCCGCCAGCACAATGCGTCGAGCGTGTCGCCTTGCAACGCGTAAACCCGCATCAGATAAGGCCAATAATGCTGTGAGGCTGACCGGCAATGTTGCGAATGCTAATCCGCGCATCACGCCACAACTCATCAACCGTGCTTTCAATGGCCTCCGCGCGTTTATCACCGCGCGCGCTGGCGTCATAACCGCGATAGCGCTCGGCCAGCAGCGCGGCCGTAATGGCGCAGACCGCCCGCTGGTACTCGGCTAGCAGGATGCTTTCGCCGTCCAGTTGTTCGGCCTGCACCTCGGCCAGTGTTTTAAAACCTGCCACCATCTGGTCACGGCGGTACTCGAACAGCTCGGCGTTAACCTCGGCGATTGCGCCTTTGATGGTAAAACGCAGTCGCTCAGCGGTGACGGTTCCCTCAAGGCGCAACAGCTCGCGCAGTTTTATCGGGTCAACCGCAGGCCAGAAAAAGGTATTTTCAATCACCGGTTCAGCCGTTTTGTCGGGCTTTGGCGCGGGGATAACAACAGTGGTCATGGCAACCTCAATATCAGAATGGGTGGGCGGTGGACGACGGCGTTAACAAGATGAATTCTGTTGCGGCCATCGTGCCGCCCGGCTCGGGGAGCGTTCGGGTTAGCGGCTGGCGGCGTTCTTTAACTTCACGGCCAGCCGCTCAATGTCTTTCTTGACGCCACAACCGGTGTGCAGTTGGAGTGCGCGGTGAAGATGGGACAGGGCCAGTTCGCCCCGGCCACTGTCACGCAACACATAACCGGTCATTTTGTGCAGTTTGGCGCGCACTTGGTCGGGCATGTCCTCGTCTTCCATCAGCTCAATGGTTTGTAGCAGATGGTCAACATCAACCGGCTTACCGGTGGCATAGGCGCGCCCGGCCGACTCGGCCACTTCCTCGGCAATCAGGTAAGCTGTCGAGCGAGTAAATCTGTCGGTTGGCACTAACTGATAACGCAGGGCATAGCGGGCGATATCCAGTGCGCCGGGGATGTCCCCGGCATCCAGACGCCAAATCATGACCGTCATTAAAATGGCGTCCTGCGCGCCTTTCCCCTCACTCAACACACCCGACACCCACGGCAGGTAATCCGGCAATAGCTGGCGTTTCAGCTCGGCTTTACGCTCTTGTGAACGCACCTGTTTTAGCTTGCGTTTATCTTCATTGAGCTTGAGCAACATCAGCTCGTAGCCAGTGGCATGACGCAACGGGTTATCCCGTAGCTGTGAGGCGGCAATAGCCGACTGTTGGATAAAGTGGCGACGCGCAGGACTGGTCATAACTTATTTGCTCCCTTTGGCGGCCGGTGCTTCGCCGGTGGTTTCCGGGAGTGTTTCAGTGGCGGTTTCCGGTGCGACATCCTCCGGGGTAGACGCGACTTTCACCGCAGCCATAATCGCAGCGGCCAGACCGTCATAGTTCGGGGCATCAGATACCATCAGCGCGCTTGCACCCATGACTTTTTCACCGCCACTTTTTGCCGGTAAAATTTCGATATTCTCCACCAGACAGCCACAGGCATAATCTTCCACCACATAATCTTGTTTAATGGATTCGTAGTTTTCGATGCGGTCACGCTTGGCGTTCTCATCGATATGGCGGCGGTGCGAGTCTTCCAGCCAGTAAATAGACAGGTTATCGAGGCGGGTAATAAGAAACGCGTTTGCCGGGAAGAACGGCACACGGATAGCCGGTAAGTTACCGATACGTTTCTGGCTGATAATCAGGTCAGCGGCGAGGGTTTCGCTGTTTTCCTGCTCTTTGTTGACGATGGGGAAATATTTATCCTGCATCAACTGGCGACCCGTGATAACCACCAGTTCAGGGTCTTCTTGATGCCATTCAGCAATCATGTTATTGGTGGCATCCATGACCAGCGCGTCCAGATTGACGTAATCACCGCCATGACCGACACGGATTTTTTCCGACACTACCGCACCATCTTCACCGATGATGTTACTCATTACGCGGGTTGGCGCATTGGTGCGGTATTTTTGCAACCAGCCCGGCGCGATATCCTGCAACAGCGGGTTGAGTGCGCGGTTAGACGTCTTGGCGCGATGGGTGCCGTTGAAGCCCGCCATGATGCGGTCAAGTGCCTGCCGCTTGATAATGGCGTCACGCAAACGGGTCTGGAAATCCTGATAACGCGCCCACAGGTCAAGGGTGTTATAGCGAATGTGGAAATCGTAGTTCACCTGCTCACAGAAATACTTCTCACTGTCCAGCCCGGCAAACTCGGCAGTTTCGCGCTCATCACCGCCGTCAGTGTCAGTGTTACTGGCAATCGACCCGGTCACACTCAGGCCCACTTTTTCAGCGGTCAGTTCCGATACTGGCACAATATTGATGCGGCTCAGAAACTCTGAGGACTCTTGGACGCGGGTCATGATGGTTTGCGTGACGGAGGGTTCAACGCTGAATTTTTTATTCAGGTCGCCGGTTTCCACCCCGTTCAGCTCGGCTTGACGGGTCAGATAGGCATTAAATTTAAAACGGGTTGCTGGGCGCATAATAATCCTGATTCAGTTAAATAACGTGTTAATGAAATAGCAATTTGGCCGCACAACCGGCGGCCAGTAATCCCGGTTAGCAGTCGGTCAGCACCTCGGCTTTACCATTAACGCCAGTGGACTCCGGCCGTTTGGTCTGGCTAAAGTTTTCAGTGGTAGACAGTTGCGTTTTCAGGGCGACAACCCCTTGTTTGCTTTGGTCGATGTCTTGTTTCAACTCCACCACGTGGTCAGAGAGCTTTTTCTCAATGGCCGTAAAGCGGGCTTCAATGGTTTCGCTATGCCCCTGCACATGTTCCGCTACCGCGTTAACTGCCTCATGCACATCATTAAAGCGAGCGTCGTCATTTGCCTGTTTGCGGCTGAATACAGACTTCACTCGGCTCAGCAACGTAGCAACCGGCTCGGCCACGTCTTCAAACTCCAGATGCACTTCAACCGCTGCCGAGAACAAGTTTTCCGGGTTAAATTTACGGGCGGCCAGTGGGTTCTGTTTAGCTTTGGCGCTGAATTCCAACATTTCAGTGCCGAGGCTGGCAGGGTCATCGGTCACGGCCAGCCCGACCAAATAGGCTTTGCCGGTATTGGCAAAATTCGGGCTAATTTCCATCGAGGTGTAGATTTTTTGTAGGGCTTTGGTCATCTGCACCAAATCGTCGGTTGGGCTGATTTGGGCGAACAACGCACGCTTACCATTGAGAATGGAATCGTCTTCAATGGTTTCCGCTTTAAGGGCTGATACATCGCCATAACGGCGGAAAGTGCTGTCAGGGGAATAGCTTTTCAGATGTTCCAGATTAATGCGGCAACCGTAGACACGCGGGTCAAAGGATTCGGCCATTTGGTTGATATCGTTGACGTCAATCACTCGCCCGTCGCAGGTGTCACCCTCAACGCCGATACGAAACCATTTTGATACTTTCTTAGCCATGAGCGGCTCCATTTAATGTGGGTTGTTTGGTACGGGGCTTAGTTTCCAGACTGAGGGGGGCGGCAACAACGAAAGCCCGTTGTGACGGGGCTGGCACAACAGCGAGGACGCGCAGAGGGTCGGGCTGGTCGCGTAGCCTAATGGCATGAACACGACACCGAGCACCATCATCAGCGACCCACGGCGACAGGCGGCCTTGCTTTACTGGCAGGGCTTTTCTGTGCGCCAGATTGCGGACACGCTAAGCCTGAAATCGCCGACTGTGCAGAGCTGGAAGAAGCGCGACGGGTGGGACGCCATTGCGCCCATTTCCCGCGTGGAAACCAGCATGGAAGCGCGGTTGATTCAGCTCATCATGAAAGACGCCAAAGAGGGGCGGGACTTTAAAGAGATTGACCTGTTAGGCCGCCAGATTGAACGACTGGCGCGGGTGAACCGCTACAGCCAGACCGGCAGCGAAGCCGACTTAAACCCGAACGTGGCGAACCGCAACAAAGGGGAGCGCAAGACCCCGGATAAAAACCTGTTTGGCGAATCCGCCATTGAAAAGTTGGAGTCTATTTTTCACAAAAATATCTTTGATTATCAGCGCAACTGGTTTGAGGCTGGGTTACAACATCGTATCCGTAATATTCTGAAATCGCGCCAGATTGGCGCAACGTTCTTCTTTGCCCGTGAAGCGCTGTTGGATGCCATCACTACGGGCCGTAATCAGATATTCCTGTCCGCCAGTAAGGCACAGGCGCATGTGTTCAAAAGCTACATTATCGACTTTGCCCGGATGGTTGACGTTGACCTGAAAGGCGACCCGATGGTGTTACCCAATGGCGCGCGCCTGTTCTTCCTCGGCACGAATGTGCGCACCGCGCAGAGCTACACCGGCAATCTGTATCTGGACGAATATTTCTGGATACCCAAGTTTCAGGAACTGCGCAAAGTCGCCAGCGGCATGTCATTACACAAAAAATGGCGTACCACCTATTTCTCAACGCCGTCGAGTCTGGCCCACAGCGCCTATCCGTTCTGGTCTGGCGAGCTGTTCAATAAAGGCCGGCGCAATAAATCCGACCACATCCAACTGGATTTAAGCCACAGCCATTTGGCCCGTGGTGCACTGTGTGATGATGGTCAGTGGCGGCAGATTGTGACGGTGGAAGATGCACTGTCAGGCGGTTGCAACCTGTTTGACCTCAACCAGCTCTCACTGGAATACAGCCCGGCCGACTACCAAAACCTGTTGATGTGCGAATTTGTGGACGACCAGGCGTCAGTCTTCCCGTTCAAGGAGCTGCAGGCTTGCATGGTCGACAGTCTGGAAGAGTGGGAAGACTACAACCCGTATTCATTGCGGCCGTTTGGTTATCGCCCGGTGTGGATTGGTTACGACCCGTCAGAGGCCAATGGCGGCGACAGTGCAGGGTGTGCGGTGATTGCGCCGCCGATGGTGCCGGGCGGCAAGTTCCGCGTATTGGAGCGCCACCAGTGGAAAGGGATGGATTTTGAAGCGCAGGCTAAGCATATCGAAGAATTAACGCAGAAATATTGCGTGGAATACATCGGTATCGATGCGACGACTGTCGGCCAAGGTGTCTTCCAGTTGGTGCGCCAGTTCTTCCCAGCCGCAAGGGAAATCAAATACACCCCTGAAATCAAGACCGCCATGGTGCTGAAAGCCAAACACACCATCAATAACGGACGTCTGGAATATGACACCGGCCACACCGATATAACCCAGTCCTTTATGGCCATTCGCAAAACCATGACCGCCAGCGGTAAGAGTTCGACTTATGTCGCCAGCCGCAGCGAAGAAGCCAGCCATGCCGATGTGGCGTGGGCGATTATGCATGCCTTGTTAAATGAACCCCTCACCGCGACATATGGCGGCAACAGCCCTAATTTCTTGGAGTTTTACGGATGAGTAAGCGCAAAGGCCGCAAGGCATTAAACCGACCGACAACCCATCACACCGCCAGCCAACAGCAGCCGGTGGAGGCATTCACCTTTGGCGAACCCTCCGCCGTGCTCGATAAGCGGGAAATACTGGATTACATCGAATGCACCGGAAATGGAAAATGGTATGACCCGCCTATCAGCTTTGACGGGCTGGCGCGCAGCTTTCGGGCGGCGGTGCATCACAGCTCACCGCTGTATGTGAAACGCAACATACTGGCAAGTACCTTTATTCCTCATCCGATGCTTAGCCAACAGGCTTTTAGCCGTTATGCACTGGATTATCTGGTGTTCGGTAATGCTTTTTTAGAGGTACGCCGTAACCAACTGGGCGCACCACTGCGCCTCGACCCCAGCCCGGCCAAGTACACCCGCCGTGGATTAGAAAAAGATTGCTATTGGTTTGTGCAGAACTGGAAAGATGAACACCTGTTCGCCGCCGGGAGTGTTTTCCACCTGATAGAACCGGATATTAATCAGGAGCTTTACGGTTTGCCGGAATATCTCAGCGGCTTAAATTCGGCTTGGCTCAATGAAGCCGCCACACTGTTCCGACGCAAGTATTATCAGAACGGCGCTCACGCGGGATACATCCTGTATATGACAGATGCCGCCCAAAGCAGCAGCGATATTGAGGCGATGCGCAAAGCCATGCGTGACACCAAAGGGTTAGGCAACTTCCGCAACCTGTTTATGTACGCACCTAATGGCAAAAAAGACGGTATCCAGATTTTACCGTTGAGCGAGGTCGCCACCAAAGATGATTTTTTTAATATCAAGAACGCCACCCGTGACGACCTGCTCAGTGTTCACCGGGTGCCGCCGCAGATGATGGGGATTATCCCCAGCAATACCGGCGGTTTTGGTGACGTGGCAAAAGCCTCACAAGTGTTTGTCCGTAACGAGTTAACGCCGTTGCAAGAACGATTGAAAGAGGTGAATGACTGGATAGGGGAAGAGGTGATCCGGTTCAAGCCTTATGAACTGATAAGCGAGGATTAACATGGGACGTAAAGCGCCGACACCACCGCCATACAAACCCGGTGACACAGTGAAGAGGCCCGCGCCACCGCCTCAACCACCAAAGAAATGTGTGTGTTCAGGTTGCTACCGCCAGCGAATGGGTCTAGGTGGATATCAGCCTCATAGTTGCAGCACCGTCGGATGATTGAAGCACCACACCACAGCCGCCGAACCGGGCGGCTTTTTCATGCCCGAAAAGTAGCCATTTCAACACCTCGCGCCATACGCCACCAGACGCCCGCCACGCCCTCGCACCCCACGAACACGCATTGATTCCCAACCCAACCGAACGCAGCACCACGGCCCGCCCAAGATCGATAAATAAGGGTATCAAAACCCTTTGCGCGCAATGCTATCCCCGCCACGCCTGCGCGCTTTGCAGGTCGCTTTTCATGCACTTGCATGAGGTATCGAAAACCGCGCCGGGACTGGGGCTAAGGGGGAGTTTCTGATTCAGGTTCATCATGCAAAATCATGCACTATATGCATGCAACGCTAAAAGTCAGCGTAAAGAATGTAAACCGGACTCCCCTGCCCCGTCTAAATAGCTATTTTTAGCTTCCATGGCTAATTCAGCAATCCACGCCAGCGCCACTTCACGATCTCTATTTTTCATCTCGTCACCGGCTGACATTCTCGCTATGAGGTCTATACGTTCCAGCAAAACTAGCCCATCTAAATCCATCACCTAGTAATCTCCCAGCACCTATGCATACTGTGTTTATATACAGTATGATATGCACTTTTTAAGAAAGTTTCTATATAAATATATGGTTTTACTTAAGTAAAAAATCTTGGCTTAAATAGTAGCCTGTTGAACAACAAGCCCTTTATGCCTCAAATCAGTGAACACATCGCGTCACATTGCTTATTTAATTATCATTGTGACGCGTCACAATGGTTTAATTGCGCTAATTAATAAGCTATTCACGCCTTGGGTCTGCCAACATGCCGCCTCACCCCGCAAACAGCACCCATTCGGATCGCCCGGTAATGTGTCGCCACATCGGCCACAACGCTGTTTACCCAGTTCAGCCAGTTGCTCTTTTAGTCGCTGGTTATCTTGGCGAATCAGCAGCGCGATATATTCCGGTAAATCATAGGCAGGCCGGAATAAACGCCGGGCCGCCATGCCCTCGGTCAACATGGCATATTCTTCCGGCTCAAGCCGGGCACGGATCTCATTGATACCGGCAGATTTATCACGCTGGCGCTGTGCCTGTTTACGGGTAGTTGCAGCGGTTTTAGTCATGGTTTCTCTCTCAGGTAGATTAATCATCGAATTCCGGCCAGTCGGACAGGGCTGGATATTGAATAACTGTGCCGTCTAACGTCATTGAAGCCCCACGCGCTAACGACTCCAGCTCCCAGCGCTCGATGCTGATATCTTTCAACAGTAAATCATTGCGAATTTGGGGGATGCGCTGGCGTTCTTCGCGGGTTAAACGGGCGGATGGCGCAATAAGTCGGCCCTTGGTGGGGTCATAACTGCGTTGCATCTTGCTTATCGTTGGCTGTTTCTCTTTAACGCGGGCCACAATCGCCCTCACGGCGGCAGTGTCCGACCAGTCAATAACGGCGTCCGGTGGGTATTCCATCGCTATCACAGGCGTTTTAGCCTGCCCGTTGGGGTCATTTGGCGCTTGGGTGTTTCCACCTAACCCACAGTTATTGACAGGACTCCGAGGCGCGCCAGAGGCGCTTTTCAAAGTCAAAAGCTCAACGTCAACGGCACCAGCAACGATGCGCCATTGAGTTGTGCGGGTTTCATGAACGAGGTCAGCGCCCAAATGCGGCGCATAGATACCGACGACTTTCTGTACTTCTTCATCGTAGGCGTTGAGTTCATCGGCAACGCGCTTGGCTAACCGGACGGTCTGATTGCCGCAATTGGTTCCACCTTGCGCCATAATGTAGGCAGCAAAATCACCCTCGTCAGCAGCATGGCGCACGGCTTCCACGGTTTCGTCGAAAGTCTCAGCCAGACTAATAGAGCGAATACGGCGGCACTCGCGATAGACGCCCATGGAGGGCAGACCAATCGGGCGAAATTGAGGGATGCGCCATGTTGCCGCCCACGCCGTCACCGCCGCAGCGGAGTCAGTTAACAGCTCGCCGGTTTCATGGTCACGCTCACCCTCAAGCGCGTAGCCGTCGATATTCTTGGCGATGTATTTAGCGATATAGCCAGCGGCCCCGCCTTTGTTCATGTGCTTGCACTCAAAGCGGTATTTAGCGGCTCCGCGCTCGTCACTGTCTTCTTTCAACGCATAGCGGCGCATGACGTCGATAATCTGTTGGCGCTGGCGACGCTCACAAAACAGCATCATGTGCCAGTGCGGGGTGCCGTCGTGGTGCGGCTCAACCACCCGCATTCCGTAGACGCTTAATTTATTGTCTTTAAAGGCAGTGCGCATTTTGCTCCAAATATTGCAGAGATAGCGCTGGCCGTCTTTGGGGGAATAGGCTTCATCGTCCCACTTATGGTTAAGCTGGACTTTCTCGTTATCGCCTTTCCCAACAACGCGGGTCGGGTGATATTTTGACGGGGTGGTGACGGTCAGGAACATGCCGACGTGCTTTTGCCCGGCAGCATATTTTTCAGTGAAAGCGATGGTGTTCATTAACTCCATGCGGCGAATTTCTGGATTAGAGATACTTGCCATGACCTTATCAATCAGGTCAATACGCTCACCGGTTTCAATATTTTCTAACTGGCAGCTTTTGAGATATTCCAAATTAGACTGGCGACGGGCGAACACTTCCCGGATAGCCTGCTTACTGGCATAAGAAGACGCCAAAGCATCCCGGCTAACATTACCGACAGCAATCAATAACGCTTCCCGCCAGCACATCCGTTGGGCTTTAAGTTTGCGCTCCCACCATTCGGGATTAACCAGCCGCGACAGACTGGCGATAGCAGACGTGATATCTAACCGGCCTTTCAGGTATTTGCGCCAGTGCATCGGCGTGATATTAAAAGCGCGCGCCATTCTGGCAAGGTCGCCGTATATGCGCACCTGTGCATCTGTCTGCAACAAAACAGCTCTATCACCCTCATTAGCCTTGATGCATTCATCACAATGATGATTGTACGCCACCATTAACTCATCACCGATTTTACGAGCAAAGCGGCGCAGCTCTTTATCGTGCATACCTGCTAGGCTGGCATAGGTTGGCGCATCAATGGAAAAGCTCTGTGAGGCACTGAGGCGCATAACATTCTTATTATTAACCACCTGAATACGCGGCCAGATTCGCTGGTCAAAAACAAACACCAGCCACTTGTTAGCGTCATTTAGCCCTTTATTGGCTAGCAGGTATTCATAGCGAGAAACAAACTGGCTACGCAGGAAATGAGGGAGTGTGTCGATACGGTCTAAAACAGCTTGCCCCTGAATCAGTTGTTCACGGGTAAGCGGTCTTTGAATGCCGGGCAAGGTTTCGCGCGGCTTGCTGCCGGGGTAGGTATAGGCGGGAACAGCAGCGCCGCTGCCCGAATAAGGCAACGGCGGAGCTGAGGTAATGCGGCCATGAATAGAGGTGCTCACTCGTCACCCGCATCAAGTTCAAACCTATTAGCAACATCTTCAAGCGCAGTACGGCTGACTTCAATCTCAGATTTTTTTTGCTCCCACTCATCCCAATCAATTCGACTGGATATCTTTTCCTCAACAAGTTGATTTAGATAGCGAGGCTGCAAAGCATCAAGCTCCCAACTTGAGCGGCCATATCTTTTGATATATTGAGCGAAACGAGAGTCTGTTGTTTTGGCTGGATTTTCGGGCGGGTTGATTTCTTCAACCTGTTCCATATTTAGCGCGATTCGCTCAAGGGAAACTAGAGCGGAGGTATAAGTAAACATATCCAATCGGCCTACCAAATCCCGCGTCATATCAATGCCACTTGGATCATGGTCGCCAAGGTGCAAAATATGGCAGCGCTGCCGCATATTGGTTGCAGGAATTAAATGACTTTGAGCAAAATCATACAAAACAGAACCTGACGGATAACCACGCGCAGCAAGTAAAGGCACATCATACCGATTACAAAGCGACTCAAGGACGCCGACCAATGCCTCTTTTTCGATAATCACAAAAAGCCGCTGGGATTGATTACTCCATAAATCCTCATGGTACTGCTCAGCACTGGCACGAATAATCTCGCTAGGACTCCTCCAGTGACTCCGGGTAATAAAATCACGCGTCCTATCCTCAAGACCAGACCAATCAATCAAGCCCGCGAGCTTCGCGTCATTAATCAGCGAAGCAATACGTTTATAGCTCTGTAGGGTGTTCTCAATCATTCCACGCGCCACAAGTTGGTAATAAACCTGACGAGTAGTTAATCGATACCCCTGCCCTTGATATTCCGTCACAATATCGTCAATGGTATTAATCATTAACGCGCGTTCATCATTAAAGTTTTTATATACAAAGCATTCAGTAGACATAATTACAGCCCATAAACTTTTAAGGTGAGACACAGCATCACCAAGCCAGCCCCGCAAATAGCTGGCAACATGACGTGCAAGAAAATCCAGAAACTTAATTTCATGGTTTTACCTTGTTGCCACTAGTGACTGAAAACGCAGCCTGACATAGCTTCCCTATACGGTTAATTTCAGCCGCCAACGAGGTAAAGCTATTAATCTGCGCTTCACCTATATTGCGTTTTATTAATCCCTCAACCAGTTGAGTAATAGTTGGATAATAAGCAATTGGCTCTAGACGCTCTTGCCCCTCGCTTTTACCTTTCTGACTAACCTTTACTTCATTAAGAATAAATTGCAGGCTGTCAGAAGTAACAACGTGTTTTTCACCGATTTTAATATGCAAAATAAATTCCTTACTTTGGTAATAGGTTAGGGGAATGAAAATCTTTAAATCCTTTTTCACATAACTCAGCAAGACGCTTAGTTTCCTCGACCAGTGCCGAAATAGAATTAATACCTGAGCGATAAATACGATGATGAATTAAATCATTCACTAAGCTAACCCTTGTTGGATAGTGAGCAATTACCGCCAACACCCTTTCATTTTCTTTGGTGAATTTAATCTCGTTAAGAACGAGGTTTGGAATACGATTTAAAAATTTGGTTGGCTCACACAAAGTAATTGCGTAACGAGCATCAATGACAATTTCACCAACCATCAGTGCTGTGCCTGCGCTTGGTTGAGAATCCCCTCAGCTACTTGGTTAAGCAGCTCCGCCGCTTCTATGCCGTTCAACTCTCGGTTTAGAATTTGATTAGCAATCTCATCCAGACGAAATGAAACCACCGCAGCCTGATTTTTTCTTTCATCCCTGCGCGCTTCATTTAGCATTAACTCCATTGATTCAACTGTCATCACTGTTACTGTGCGCTCACTGCCCGGCTTGGCGAGGTCTACACCCACCCATATATTTTGTGTTGTATTCTGCATAGATAATTCCTGTTTTTAGGTAATACAAAACCCGGCGAGTAAAACGCCATATATTGCGACTTTGGTTAATTAATAATATTCAGAGTGCAGTCATCGTTACTGATAAATGGTGGTAACGAACGAGTGAACTCAATCAAGTAATTTAACGCTTCAACAACAGACTCTCTTTCTGCCGGACTTAATTCTGAAAACTGCATATTCACGTGACGACTTTTTAAGCCAGCATGAAAACAAATTGTTTTACGCAAATGTGCGGGCGATTTATCAAAAGCCTCTTGAGCAACATTTTTTCTATGGTGTAAATACTTTTCTTTAAATTCAGTAATTCGGGCAATACCCGTCATTCTCAATTTTTCAGCTTCCGTTAATTGCAGCATATATCCCCCAATCAACACCCGAATAGACGGCGTAATATTGGCGTCTTCTTTACAGAGGACAATTCTTGTAAAAGCGCCTTTTGATTACTTCCCGGCGTCCAGCGCTGGCCGTTCTTCAACTCCAGCATACCGTGGCCGAAATGGCGCAGGTTTACCGGGCTTTGCTGCTTTAACAATGGGGCAATAGAAATAATCATAAAGACACCTCAACTCAAACCGGCGACAGCACTCAAGCCGCTAATAACATCAACGGTTGAAGCAAGCGCAGGGGTTGACTGAATGCGACACTGCACTGTCAGACCAATCAGTGACAGGTGGCGAATAGCTGTATTGACCGTATCCAGCAGAGAGGATTTGCGAGAAGCAGTCTTATGGTCGCCTTGAACGGCAGCGGCGGCAATCAAGCCCACGGCGGCAGTTGCTTTAAGTGCATAGGTAGAAATGTTATCGGCACAGGCTTCATTGACTGGCACCGATGGCATGCAATTGATTTGGGCCAACATGGCATCAATCAAGCTGGCGTCTTCTGTTGCATCGGTAATAGCCAATAATTCAGTGACAGTAAGATGGTGAGGCTGTTCCGGGTTGAGCTTGTTCCGCAACGTTTGCGCATTCATATCCAACTGTTTCGCCAACTGCGTCAGATTGTGGCGCGTTGAAAACTGGCGGCATGCATTGTCAAAGTGCGGATGTTTAGAAACAGAAAAATCAAACATGTTCCCCCCTCGAAATTCACTTAATATGAATCACGCACTAATGACGATTTGAAAACGTGAATGACCGAGAGACATGGCCGCCTGCTTTGCTTTGTACATTGCGTACAAAATTTTAGTTTTTCCGCCGGGCCGTTTTTTATCTTTGTTAATAACTTTTGGAGCGATATCAAGTCGCCCATCGGCAGTCCATTTATAAACGGTATGAACTGACATTCCCTCAAAGGCTGCAAATTCTTTAACAGTGACAGTTTCGCGAGGGATCTTGATTGTAATGAGTTCGGTCATAGTGCAACATCTCCGGTTAGCATCTTTTAGTACCTGCTAGTATCAGCTAGCATCTCTTGGCATTTCTTAATGTGAATTTTAAAGGAGACTACCTTTCTTTTTGGGAGTAGTCAACGGTGAAAACTTGGATAAAGTGATTATAGACTTTTCAAGTGGCGGCGCTCAGGTTCTTGATCGCATAGCTACTGCATATGGATTCTCATCCAAAATTCAGCTAGCACAGCATTTTGATATTGCTGGCAGTAGCCTTTCTAACCGCTATAAAAGGGACTCATTCCCCTCTGACTTCGTTGTGCAATGCATGGCGGAAACTGGTGCTGATTTGGCTTGGCTTGTGACTGGCGAAGGTGACATTTACGGAAAGGAAGTTGAATCCGATACAACTCGAACAATCGAAAAGCTTAAAATAGTGAATGGCAAGCTCGCATCAGATGGGGTTCTAACCCTAGACCAGTCATTCATATCCAGACCCGCGAAACAACTTCAAGCCGTGATTGATGACCACAATATTTATCTTATAGAGATGGCCGTTACCGATTTATCTGATGGAAAATGGCTGGTTGATATTGAGGGAAATGTCAGCATTCGCGACTTAGCACTTATCCCGGCCAAGCGAGTTCACGTAACAGGTAGCAAAGTACCTTTTGAATGTGACGTGAGTGACATTAATGGATTAGGGCAAGTTGTAGGCATCTACAGTGAGATAAAATGACAGTACGAAAGTTACCAGCAGGCAAATGGTTATGTGAATGCTATCCAAACGGGGCAAGTGGCAAACGGATCAGAAAACAGTTTGCCACAAAAGGCGAAGCTCTCGCCTTTGAACGTTTTACTATGGATGAAGTTGACGACAAACCATGGCTTGGTGAAAAAGAAGACCGCAGAACTTTGAAAAGCCTGATTGACTCTTGGTATAGCGCTCACGGTTCAACACTTAGTGATGGACTGAGACGACAAGGTGCTATGCACCATGCATATGAATGCATGAACAAGCCTCTAGCAAACGAATTTTCCGCTCAACTTTTCTCACGTTATCGTGAGAAACGACTAAATGGTGAGTTCGCCAGAACATCAAGGGTTACAAAGGTCAAACATCGCACTCTCAATCTTGAGCTTACTTACTTTCGCGCTGTATTTAACGAAATGTCCCGTCTTGGTGAGTGGAAAGGGGAAAATCCCTTAAAAAATATCAGACCTTTTCGTACTGATGAAAGTGAAATGGCCTTTTTAACACGCGAGGAAATCAGCACGCTATTAGACCAGTGCCAAAAAGTTGACGGGGATAATCTAGTAATGGTTGTGAAAATCTGTTTATCGACTGGCGCAAGATGGTCTGAGGCTGAGGGACTTACACGTTCTCAGTTAAGCCCGGGCCGTATCACCTTTATTAGAACTAAGGGCAAGAAAAACCGCACTGTTCCCATTTCGAAAGAACTACATGATAGTTTTCCAGAAAATAGTGGCCGCCTTTTTACTGATTGTTATACACAATTTGGAACCGCATTAAAACGCTGCAAAATTGAGTTACCCAAAGGTCAGTTAACACATGTTCTCAGGCATACCTTTGCCTCCCACTTTATGATGAAAGGAGGGAATATTTTAGTACTACAAAGAATACTCGGACATACAGATATCAAAATGACTATGCGATATGCGCACTTTTCACCAGACCACCTTGATGATGCAATACGTTTTAACCCTCTAGCCGATAGTAGCGATGGCGATAAAATGGCGATTGGATATATTAAGTGATACTAAAAGATACTAAAAGATACGAAGTAACCCATTGCTTTAAAAGATAAATATATGATTTTAAACGACATTTAAAGGTATCAATAATCGCTTTATGGCGTAATTCGTAATCCAACTGAACCTCATTACCTAATTCGGTATATAACTTTAGTGCTTGCTGATGAATTAATGGGGATTCCGAATGCATAAAGGGTAAATAGAGAAAGCCACGTTGTGTGTCTGATAGCTGATCAGCTTGGCCACTGCTTACCGCTTCCTGTGCCAGCACCAATGCCATTCCATCACAGGAAAAAGAGGTGGGTAAATCACGAAATAGATTTCGGCTAAACTGATCCAATATTAATATTTCAGCCAGACGCCCCTCAATATTCTGCCGCCAATGTGCCAGTTCTCCCTTTGAAGCCGCCTGCCAATAGGCCCCAAAATGCTGACGTAGATGGGCATCAAAATCTTCATCCTTTTTGAACCATAACTCTGGGTCCATCTCACTAAACCAGAATTTCAGAATTTTTTGATAGTCCATGTTTCCCCCTAATTTCGCCTGACAAAGGCAAAAACCAATAAAAAAGAGTGCCAGAACTCAAGACACTATCAGACTGCGACCTCTTTGCCTCCCATCAATTCACCCGCATGGCAAACTCTGCCATAATGGCGCTCTTATTTGATTATTGCCCTGCACCAGTTATAGCTTCTGGCGACGGTGGCTCAGAGCACGGAGTTCAGCATGGATCACTGTAATACCTCGGATTTACTCTCTCTGGAACAAGCACTGACTAAAATGCTGTCACAGGTCACGCCATTACAGGCCACAGAAACTGTCGCTCTCACTGATGCTGCGGGACGCATCACAGCTTGTGCAATTACATCACCGATTGCCGTGCCACCTTTCGCTAATTCCGCCATGGATGGTTATGCTGTTCGCTGTAATGAGCTTAGCAGCACAATGCCTTTACCGGTGGCGGGTAAAGCTTTCGCAGGTGCGCCCTTTAAAGATGAATGGCCAGCAAATAGTTGTATTCGGATCATGACCGGTGCCCCTATTCCCGGAGGGGCCGATGCTGTCATCATGCAAGAACAAGCCGTTGTGAGTGAGCAAGGTGTTACATTTAGTGACAATGTACGTGTAGGCCAAAATATCCGGCTGGCTGGTGAAGATATCCAGCAAGGAGCGGCTGTTTTCCCCGCAGGTGTCAAATTGGGCGCGGCTCAACTACCACTATTAGCATCGTTGGGTATTGCCGAGATTACCGTTTTCCGCGCGCTGAAAGTCGCCATTTTCTCTACTGGAGATGAACTAAAGCCAGTCGGACAACCCTTGGATGACGGGGAAATTTACGATACAAATCGCTTTGCTGTTCGTTTGATGCTGCAACAGTTAGGTTGCCAAATCATTGATTTGGGTGTCATCCGTGATGATCAACAAGCCTTGCGCAAGGCATTTGAACAAGCTGATATTGCTGCTGATTTGGTCATCAGCAGTGGAGGAGTTTCAGTCGGCGAAGCGGATTACACCAAACAGATGCTGGAAGAACTGGGTGATATTGGTTTTTGGAAATTGGCGATAAAACCCGGTAAACCTTTTGCTTTTGGCAAATTGGGCCGCGCTTGGTTCTGCGGCCTTCCGGGTAACCCAGTCTCCGCAGCACTGACATTTTATCAATTAGTACAACCCCTTATTGCTAAACTTTCCGGTCACTCAGAGTGGCATCCACCATTACGTTTGAAAGCAAAAACGATAACTAAGTTGAAAAAAACGCCGGGCCGCTTGGATTTCCAACGTGGCGTATTCTCAACCAATTCTCATGGCGAATTGGAAGTCAGCACGACTGGCCATCAAGGTTCACATATCTTCAGCTCATTCAGCCAGGCCAACTGTTTTATCGTGCTCGAACGGGAGCGGGGTTCAGTAGATGTCGGTGAAACAGTTGAAATAGAGTTATTTAATAGCCTATTTAATTAATGAATTATTGGAACAATAAATTGCTGGGAGGCTAATATGTTGCCCGAACTTTCCGATGCACAAATCTTGCGTTATAACCGGCAAATCGTCTTGCGGGGATTTGATTTTGACGGACAGGAAAAACTCAACGCAGCCAAAGCATTAATTGTTGGGTTAGGTGGCCTCGGGTGTGCGGCAGCACAATATCTGGCAGTGGCAGGTGTGGGGCATCTTACACTGCTGGATTTTGACACGGTTTCTCTGTCCAACTTGCAACGACAAGTTCTGCATCGTGATACACGTATTGGCATGTCAAAGGTGGCCTCCGCAGCAATGACTTTGTCAGAGATGAATCCCGACCTGACACTAAAAACCATTGATACTCAATTAGATGATGAGCAACTGGCTATTACCATAGCTGAGCACCAATTGGTGTTGGATTGTACTGATAATGTCGCCAGCCGTGAGCAGCTTAACCGCCTGTGTCATGCACAACACAAACCACTGATTTCGGGCGCAGCAATTCGGATGGAAGGGCAAGTTAGCGTATTTACATATCAAGAGGGCCAGCCCTGCTATCGCTGCCTTAGCAGATTATTTGGCGATAATGCCCTGACCTGTGTTGAGGCTGGAGTCATGGCTCCATTAGTGGGTATTATTGGTAATTTGCAGGCGATGGAAGCCATAAAATTATTGACGGATTATGGTCAATTAATATCAGGCCGCATACTTATGTATGATGCTATGACAGCAGAATTTCGCAGCTTGAAGTTGGCAAAAGATCCTCAGTGCGAAATTTGTAGCAATACTGTATTAACTGATATTGCTGACAAACCTGTTTAATAGCGGCAATGCGCTAATGTAGATTCTGGTGGCTGCTCCCCCTTTTCGCCTCCTATTATCTAATTATCAATTTTGTTAAATAATTACTGCAGCCTGACACTTCTCTTATTTATTTAAATTCCATTCTTAATGGTGGTAATTTGTTTCTTATTAATGATAAATAAGGGAGTTTGTTACCTTATTTATCATTAATTTCTATGACCTTCTTGGACTTTTTTGAACTCCGTCTTAGCCGCATAGTTGAGTTAAGAATCGATGTACTAAAATACACTCCTCGTAAATTCTTTCTTAACTCAATTCAATTTTCATATTAGTGGAGTTGAATGCTATCCGGAGATAACTTTATGTTGCATCCTGTTTTACGCGCCACACCTATTGCCCTCAGTCTATTATTGTCCTTGGGTTTCTCTTCTACGTTATCCGCTGCTGTTTCAAATATTCCAACCAATATGTCAGTTCAGCGAACAGAAGTTGCAAATAGTAATGATGTTGCTGAAGCATCGCGGCAAATTCGCTTGGATCAGCATGGATCGCCTTTATATTGGAATGAACAACAAAAGCGGCACTTTTTTACCCATCCGACCCAGTCCAGCGGTTTCTGGGCAAATAAAGGTGACAATCTGCGCATTGAGTACCAGCATCAGGGAGAGGATATTGATGTATTGCCTGAATTATGGATTGTTCCAATCAAGATAGATAATGAAGAGAAGTTTGAGCGGCAGGTAATTAAGTTACAACAGGGGATTAACGAGATTGAGGTTGATAATGCTGGCCCTATTTATTTTGTGGCGGCTAACCAACAAGGTAGCAGTGAGATTACGGTCAATTTGCTAGAGGGCGGTAAACCTATGCCTCGCTTTATTCTGGGTGAAAATACCGTTGAAAACTGGCAGGCGCAGTTGGAAAAATTTGGTAGCTCACCTTTCGCCGAGTTAGTCGGTAAGCGCATGATCCTCACCATGCCGATTGAAAACATGCGTAAACAAGCAACCAATCCCGAGGCTGTTTTGGTATTGTGGGACCGTATTGTTGACCTGGCAGAAGAACAATTTGGACTCAGCGCGGAGAAAGCCTTCCCCCATCGCGCAACACCTTTCCAATATCAGTTTGTCAGCAAACCAGATAATACAGGTGGCTATATGTCAGCATCTAATTACTGGTTGGGCACTAATGCTTCAGGGATTCCGAAAGTGATTAATGCCGACAAATTACAGAATGAAGGTTGGGGGCCATGGCATGAGTTGGGCCATCATTACCAAATGCCGGCATGGACGTTTGATGGTGATGGTGATGGTGAAACCACAGTAAACTTGACTTCTTTGTATATTCAGCGAGCTTTCGGTGACACTTCGCGCATGGAAGCAGAATCACGCTGGGATGAAGTTACGGCCTTTTTGGAAAACAAAGGTAAAAAATATGAAGATGGCGATGTATTTGTTCGTTTAGGCATGTTTTGGCAGTTGGATTTGGCATTTGGCCAAGATTTTTACCAACGTCTTGGCGATCGTTACCGCACACTGACTGCAACAGAACAGCCCAAAAATAACGATGAGAAAAAACAACGATTTTTGCTGGAAACAAGCCGGGTATCTGGCATTAATCTGATGCCGTTTTTCCATCAATGGGGAATAAACCCAACTAAAGAAACCAGCGCTCAATTAAAAGCAATGAATCTGCCATACTTAAACCAGGCAATTTGGCAAAATAGAGACGACAATATTGCTCACAATTATCCGCTAACCCAACAAAATATTACCGGCGATGTACGTGTACCTGACACCGTCAATGCAGGAGAAGTATTTACCGTATTCGTAGAGGTGAAAAACCGTGATGCATCAACATTAACTTACCAATGGGGTATTCCAAAGGGTATTGAAGTTATTGCAGATAATGGTAAGGAAATAACTCTACGAGCACCACGTAATATATTACAAAATGCCATGCTATCAATTCCAGTAACTATAAAAGACAGTAATAATCTGACAATGATACTGGCCAGCTCGACTCAATTGAAAACCACAGGTGAAAATATATCAGCACGTGAAGCTTATAATGAATCGGTCAAGCAGCGCTACCAAATAGAGGGAGACTTTAATCACTGGGATGGTGTATCACATAAAGGTGTGCCAGGTTCACTCTATTTATACGAAAACCATTACACTAGCACCCGTGATTATTTCCGTTTGAAAACCAGCTCATATTGGTATTTCCCAAGTAATCAAACCAGTAATAAATATTGGGAATACTTGGAGAGTTATGATGGCAGCCAATATCTCAATGGTGATGTTATTGAGCAAACCGCTGAAACCAAACCGGTAGAAAGAATAGTGCAGTGTGATGTGCCATCCTGGCAGGAAAAAGTCTATAGCAATCCAACCACCATCAGTAAAGATGGCCGTGTTTACACCAACAAATGGTGGGTATCCACTACAACTGTCCCCGGTGATGCTGCGGTAACCGATACTACCGGTAACAGCACTGGCTGGGGTAAGGCTTGGGAAGATAAGGGTTTATGTGACACCACGGCTAAAGAAGAACTGCAAACGGTGATCCCGTCAAAACCGGTCACAATACAGCAGTGCAGTGCACCATCCTGGCAACAGAGAGTCTATGGCGACCCGACGACAGTCAGTAAAGATGGCCGTGTTTATACCAACAAATGGTGGGTTTCTGCTGAAAGCGTACCAGGTGATAGTACAGTTACCGACACTAGCGGTAATGGCACCGGTTGGAGTAAAGTTTGGGAAGATAAAGGGGCCTGCTAAGTACGCGAGCACATAATAGATAAAGGCAGGGGGAACCCTGCCTTTAGACTGCGAAGCTGATATCATAAATACATCAGCTTTTTTATGAATACATCATCCGAAAATTAGGACTGAATCCCCTGACTACGCAGGTAATCTTCATAGTTACCTGTAAAGTCGATCAATTTCTTCGGCGTCATTTCAATCACTCGGGTCGCCAATGAACTGACGAACTCGCGGTCATGGGATACGAAAATTAATGTGCCTTCGTACATTTCCAATGCCATGTTGAGAGATTCGATCGATTCCATATCTAAGTGGTTAGTTGGCTCATCCATTACCAGAATGTTCGGCCGCTGCATCATCAGCTTACCAAATAACATCCGCCCTTTCTCACCACCCGACAGAACCTTAACTTTCTTCTTGATATCATCTTGGCTAAACAGTAAACGGCCCAACACGCTGCGCACAGCTTGCTCGTCGTCTTTTTCTTGTTTCCACTGGCTCATCCAGTCAAATACTGTCAAGTCGATTTCAAAGTCTTGGGCATGATCCTGCGCGTAGTAACCTATCTTACTGTTTTCAGACCATTTTACCGCGCCTGTATCTGCCTCATAGTCTCCGACCAATGTCTTCAGTAAAGTCGATTTACCAATACCATTAGGCCCAAGAATAGCGACTTTTTCACCAACCTCCAGGCGCAGATCCAGGTTCTTAAACAGTGGGCCGTTATCAAAACCTTTGGTCAGCATTTCTACTTCAAGCGCATTACGGAACAACTTTTTATCCTGGTCAAAGCGGATAAACGGGTTCTGACGGCTAGAAGCTTTAACTTCATCAAGCTGGATTTTATCAATCTGGCGAGCACGTGAAGTGGCCTGTTTAGACTTAGAAGCATTGGCACTAAAGCGGCTAACGAAAGATTGGAGTTCAGAGATCTGAGCTTTCTTCTTCGCGTTATCAGATAACAGACGATCGCGAGCTTGGGTCGCCGCTGTCATGTATTCGTCATAGTTACCCGGATAAACACGCAATTCACCGTAATCCAAGTCCGCCATGTGGGTACACACCATGTTGAGGAAATGACGGTCATGGGAAATAATAATCATGGTACTGCTACGTTCATTCAGAACCTGTTCTAACCAACGGATAGTGTCGATATCCAAGTTGTTGGTTGGTTCGTCAAGTAGCAGAATTTCTGGATTTGAGAACAGAGCCTGGGCTAACAATACACGTAACTTCCAACCAGGAGCGATTTCACTCATCAAACCATAGTGTTGTTCGACGGGAATACCGACGCCAAGCAACAATTCACCGGCACG